>NZ_WKJG01000034.1 GCF_027853235.1 Aliibacillus thermotolerans | reverse complement strand
AAGTTGCGAGAGTAGTTTTTATGAAACTGCCCTCGGGCAGTTTCATAAAAACTACTAACTTCGGCAACTGACTAAAAGTGTATGATCTTATTTATCGGAAACTGTATAATTTAGTTTATCAGTCACAACGTTTCATATCGAACCTCACTTAAATATGGAAAAAGTGGATTGGAGTGAATCCTTTGGATATTTCGGAATTACGGAATCACCTTTCTATCAACATAAAAATGGCATCGCTTTTTTACTATCCGCAACAATCGTATGGTCTGTGATTACGGTCATTTTTACTTTACCGCTTTCTCTCCACACAAAAAACATTTTCACGCTCATTTCTACAGGATTGATTTTTCCCACTGCAATTCTATTGTCAAAAATAATAAAAGCGGATTGGAAAAACGATGACAATCCTTTGAATATTCTGGGGATTCACTTAAATATAGCACAGCTCCTATATTTTCCTATTATTTTTTGGGCATTTATCCAATCTCCCGCCGACATGATTATCTTTTTTGCCATTATTACCGGTGCTCACTTCTTTCCGTACGGTTGGTTTTATCGCGCCCCTGCTTATTACATCATGGCTCCTTTCATCTCAATTACCATGATGCTCGTTGGATGGACACTTGCACCTACTACGTTATGGTGGGTTCCTATTGTCATGGTCATATCTCTTGTTATCCTCATTTTTTGGTTATATGGAGATTACAAACGGAAGTGTACGTCTCCTGAGAAGCAGTAGTGTGCTAAAAATTAAAAAACTCGCAAACAGCGAGTTTTTCATTGAAAAATTGTTTGACGGTAGTAAGTAAATTAACTAGTAAACATATAAACCCCTTGTAAAAACACAATTAACATAACCAAAAACGTCGTGCAAAATGGAATGTTCCAATTGGAAATTTTAAAAGGATCTCTATTGATAATGTTAGACATTACGCCAATCGTTGCATTATAAGGTCCCATCAGAAAGGCGGGAACTGCGCTTCCTAGCATTGCTAAAGCCAAAACGAAGGGGGATATTCCTAACACGCTTGGATCCAAAGCTTCCACTATGAGCACAAAAGTTACCGCAGGATGAAGACCGGCAAAAGCAAATAATAAAGGTATAAAAGGTAGAATCACTAAAAATAATTGAATCCCCGTGAAACTAACTACCTCACTGACAACGGAATTGATAGTGCTATTGATTCCCGATAAATGAATGGCTGATATGAAAAATCCGGCTGATAAAAATAGAAAAAATTGATCTTTCATCTTTGGTAAATGGTTTTTAAAATGTTCTTTCAATCCAACAAAGTATTCTTTTGTTTTTCCTAAAATGGAGGTCCAGACAAATGAAAATGGAATAACTAAAAGACTGATTAACAACATAAAACTTAGTTCTTTCAATTGTTCAATCGAAATAATCACTAAATTTAACAAGATGATAGCAATAAATATGTGTGATAAACGAACGAGTGAACTTTTTCCATTTGTCTCTACAGTGGCAGCCATTTCCTTTTTTGTTCTTGTCATTTCTTGGTGCATGATCAGATGATTTTCTTTCCGCGTATAGATAGTAACCATCACCCAATCTAAGAGAAGACCAACGATACTTAACGGAATAAGAAGTTGAATCATACTTCCATAATGGACACCTGTCATCTCGATGACTATACCGACAATCGGAGTGACTGGCGTCCATAAAACAGGCATTCCAAATCCGTGGGTGATCGAACGGGCCATAAATCGCTCTTTATCTTGAATAGGGTAATTTTTGAGCGACGAACGGATGGAATAATAAGTCATAGGAAGTGCAGCCAAGTTCATAAAGGAACTTAAAAAATAAGAGACACCAGACGACACCATGTATAATTGCTTAGAATTTGATACTTTTCTTTTTATTACATTCTCAACATCATTGGAATAATTACCTAATCGTATCGGTAGGGCAAGAATAGGAATCAATGCAAAAAGAGTGAGTAAATTTAACATAGGTCCAAACGCAAAAATGTAATCAAATATTGACGCATCACTCATAAACATTAAAAGAATCCCAAAAGTTAAAAATAACACGCCAAAAGTTAAAACGATTTTCCCTACGTATCTCACACTACAAATGACAGCAAGTAATGCGGCAATGGAAAGCATCGTCTCTAATATGGGATGATAGAATAATTGATTGATAAGGTAAATAACGATAGCGGATAAAAATATGAAGCGAATCATGATCAAAAGCCACCTTTTCCTCTTTGGATATCTACTCTTAAACAGAGAAATGAACAAGGGAATACTCTCTTAAATGACTGGTGGACGACAATTTACTTGAAAATGATTGTCCTCTTCTTTGAAATGGATTAACCAAGTACACGTTTTACATTTCTCTTTACAAGAAAACTTGTGCAATGGACATGGAACAAAGTCATTCTCATAGCCATACTCTTCTCTTTCTTTAAAAATATGTTCGCTCCAATTTAATTGCTTAGGTATTCTCATAAAATCTCCACTCCTAGTCTCTTTTAGTATATTGTATACCAAAATTGCGCAAAAGAAAAGCCTTGTGTAAAAAATATTTTAAAAGAGTGGAGTTTGTTAAAATCCCTTTCATTTTGTGAAAGAAAAATGACGATTCTTTCGGGCAAAATGAAAGGGTTTTATGTGGTTCTTTTTATTCTCCTACCCGCACTTTATGAGTGAATGGAACATCTTGAACTTTGATGGATTCCGATGGACAACATTCTTCTGCTTCTATTAAATCTTCTTCTAATTCTTCCGGTACTTCTTGCGAGCCCGTATTATCGTCTAAAATAACGTGTGAAAGACCTTCTTCATCATATTCGAAAATATCTGGAGCAATTTCTTCGCAAGAACCGCATGAAATGCATGTATCTTTATTTACCCAAGTAAATTTAGCCATTTTCTTCTCCTTTCTATCTTTACGCCATGACAGAAGTGCTGTGTAATGGCTGAATTTTTGCCTCTGGATCAATGTATGCCTTCGCATTATTCACAGCAGTCGGTGCTTCACCAAACCCTGTCGCAATCAATTTTACTTTTCCATCAAAAGTAGTAATGTCACCTGCTGCATAGACGCCTGGAATATTTGTTTCCATTTTTGAATTCACGACAATGGAGTTTTTTTCTATTTCAACTCCTATGTTTTTCAACGGACCAAGGGAGGAAATAAATCCATAGTTCACGACTAACTCGTCGAGAGAAAGATGTTCGATTTCCTCTCCTTCTCCTGATTCTACGATGAGTGTCTCAATCTGCTCCTCTCCAATCACATCAATAGGTTGATAAGGAGTTTTCACTTCCACACTTGAGTCAAACAACTGTTTCACACTATGCTCATGGGCCCTAAATTTATTGCGACGATGGACAATCGTAACTTTTTCTGCGATCGGTTCTAACATTAATGCCCAATCGACGGCAGAATCACCGCCACCACAGATTACTACCTTTTTTCCACGAAAGGTTTCCAAGTCCTTAATAAAATAGTGAAGGTTCTTATTTTCAAATTTTTCTACCCCATCAATTTTTAATTTTCTTGGTTGAAAAGCTCCAACACCAGCAGTGATAATTACTGTTTTCGTTAAATGGGACTCCTTGTTTGTCGTTAAACGAAATAATTGATCATCCAATTTTTCAAGGCCTTCAACCGATTGTTCTAAACATATGGTGGGATTAAATTGATTCATTTGTTCCTCTAATGATGCAACTAAATCTTTCGCTTTAATTTTAGGGAAACCAGCTACATCATAAATATATTTTTCAGGATACAATGCACCAAGTTGCCCGCCTAATTGGGGCATACTTTCGATTATTTTCACGGATGCCTGTCTCATTCCTGCATAAAAAGCAGCAAAGAGACCGGCGGGCCCACCACCTACAATAGTGATATCAAATACTTTATCTTCCATGATGCGTAACCTCCGATTATAAAGTTCATCCGTCCTATGAAATAATCAGGCCGGACATAAACAGCCCGCCGTAAAGCAAAGCCCCAGCAATCACTAAAGCTGGATGGGTTTTGAACTTTTCTAGAAACAGATAACTTAGCACGGTCACTATCATTAAATGAATGAGACCACTGTCTTCAAAAGAAGTATAAATAAATTGAATCGCTAATACTCCTAACAAGATGGCAATCACGGGTTGAACAGAACGTGTCATATATTTAATTTGCAACGAATCTTTAAACATAGCAGCAAATTGAAGGAGGATAATAACCGCAATGGCAGAAGGCGCAATTGTCGCAACTAACGCAACCAATGCACCTAACACTCCCCCCACTTCATAACCGATAAAGCCACCAAGTTTGGTTGCAATCGGTCCTGGTAGTGCATTAGCAATCGCTAATAGCTCACTGAATTCATGGAGTGAGACCCATTCATATCGATTCACGACTTCATTTTGAATAAGAGGAATGGTAGCCGGCCCCCCTCCATAACCTAGTAAATTAGCTAGAAAAAATGCCCAAAATATTTCAACATATACCATGTCACTGAACCTTCTCTCTGCTCTCTTGTTCGAAATTCTGTTTCATCGTTTTTCTTCCACGATACGTTGCAAATATAAAAGCTGATGTTAAAAAAATAGCGATCACGATTCCAGGATGAAGAGTAAGGATTTGTAATAATAAAAAGGCAAAAACCGCTAATATCATTGCCCAACGGACTCCTAACCCTTTGGAACCTTTTTTAAGAAAATCCAATGCCATCATGAACAACATGACTGCTATGACTGGGGTTACTCCTTGCACCATCCCACTAATGAATGGAGAAGAACGAAAAGAGTAAAAAAAAGTGAGTATACCTATTAATGCGATTAAAGAAGGGAGAATGTGAGCTGTCACAGCGACAATAGCTCCTAAAGGTCCCTTTACTTTGTAACCAATATATGCTGCCATCTTTGTAGCTATAGGACCCGGCAATGTATTTGCAAGTGCTAATGTTTCGCCAAATTCATCGCTATTCATCCATTTATAGTTTTTAACCGCTTCATACTCAATTAATGGAATGACTGATGGCCCACCGCCATACCCTAACACACCTGATCTAGCAAATCCTATCATAATTTGTAAATAGGGATGCAACTTATTCTCTCCCTCCTTTTAGGAAATGAAGGCGGCTGTGGGAATCAGCGCGCCTGAATTTTCTAAAGTTTTATATCTGGTTCGGTGAGTACCTCATGTCCTTCACTTTTCAAATGTTCGGCTAATGCTTCCAGTGCAGCCACACCAACAGCGGTATCCTGTTCTCCATTGCCACCGCTTACACCAACCCCACCGATGACTTCATTATTCACAACGATTGGAAAACCTCCAACAAACGTTGCAAATTTACCCGGAATCATATGTTGTATACCAAATGCTTCATTTCCTGGCAGTACAGGTCCACTAGGTTCGCGGTTAAATAAATGAGTTGAACGTTTATGTCCCGCAGCAGTAAATCCTTTCGCCATTGCTATTTCCGGTCCTGTTACTCGGGATTTATTCATTCGTTCCATGGCGATGACAAATCCACCGCTATCCACAATAGCAATCGTTTCTAGAACGTTAATTTCTTCTGCTTTTTTTTTCGCTGCTTCAATCATTAATTTTGCTTCTTCTAAAGTTAATTCATATACTTGGCGCATAAAAACTTACCTCCTAATAACCTACATACACAGTTTTAATTTGAGTAAAGAACTCCATACCAGCACGTCCTGACTCTCTAAAAGTAGAAGTGCTCGATTTTTTCAACCCACCGAATGGAGCGTTAATCAAATTACCCGTCGTCGTACGATTTACTTTTACTGTTCCTGCTTCAATATCATTTGTAAATTGTTTCGCTCGTTTTACATCATTTGTAGCAATGGATGCAGCTAATCCGTATTCAACACCATTAGCAATAGTAATTGCTTCTTCGTAAGAATTGACAGTGATAATCGCAATCACCGGTCCGAATATTTCTTCTTGTGCAATTCTCATATTTGGAGTCACTTGTGAAAAAATGGCCGGTTCTACAAAGTAACCCTTTTCAAAAACACCATCGGTTAAGTGTCTTCCCCCATACTCCAGAGAAGCTCCTTCTTCTTTTCCAATCTGAATATAGTTTAAAACAGTTTCTAACTGTTTTTTGTTTGCCAAAGGACCGATTTTTGTTCCTTCGTTCAATCCATCACCAATTGTCATTGCTTTCGTTTTTTCAATGAGCTTTTCTTTAAATTTTTCTGCTACTGTCTCCATCACAATGACACGGCTCGTTCCTGTACAAGCTTGACCTGTAAGTGCAAATCCACCATTCACTGCCAGTTGAGCAGCGTGGTCTAAGTCTGCATCATCCATCACAATTAATGGATTTTTACCACCTAACTCCATTTGCGTTCTCGTCGTAAAAGACGTTTTCCTATGAATGTCTTCTCCCGCACTTGTGGAACCGGTAAAAGTGATTGCTTTAATCGCTGGATGTGTGATGATTTGATCTCCAATCTCTGATGATCTACCTGTCACGAAGTTTATGACACCTTTTGGTATACCGGCTTCATGAAAAGCTTCCACTAAACGGTATCCAATGAGCGGTGTATCCGAAGATGGTTTAAAAACTACTGTATTCCCTGTCATAAGTGCAGGTGCGATTTTTCGTGCAGGAATAGAGATTGGAAAGTTCCAAGGAGTAATGACAGAAACAACTCCTAACGGCTCTCGTACCGTGTAGACATCCAAGGCAGGATCGTCATTAGGAAATGTTTCTCCCGTAAAGCTAAGTCCTTCTACCGCATAGTAGCGTAAAGTTTGAGCGGATCGTTTCACTTCCCCAGTGGCAACTGAGATGATTTTGCCTTCTTCTCTTGTCAATTCTTTTCCTATTTCTTCTGCTTTGCTTTCAAGGATGTCTGCTGCTTTATTCAAAACTGCTGCTCGTTTCGACGGTGCCAGAGCAGCCCACGATGGAAAAGCTTCCTGAGCTGCCTGAATCGCTTTTTCAACATCCTCACCAGTGGAAGATTGAAAACGACCAAGGATATCCTCTGTATTCGCAGGGTTAACACTTACAAACGTATTTGCACTCTCGCTTTCTTGCCAAACTCCGTTAATATAATTACTGTAGGTTTTTACGTCTGTTTGTAACAAACTACCACCCTTTTCCTGAATATTCGTAATGTTTAGGCAGCTTCCAATCGGAAACTGCCTTTCTTTTAGTTTAGTTAATTAAACTCCCGCTTTTTGAAGATCTTCTTTCAAGTAAGCTTCATAAAGACCGTCCATGTACATCCGTCTCATGTCAGCTCCTGTACGCACAATTTCCAAACATCTTTGTTGCAATTCTGGTGTGTCTGCATATTTTAGCACGATAGAGTATCCACGTTCACCGTGAATTTCGTCAGACACAATGTGAAGGTCGAAAAACTCAATTTCTTCATCAGTAAATCCATACTTTTCACGAAGAATTGGCGTTTGTTTTCTGTAAATCGCCGGTACTTGAGATTCTAATCCAACCACTAATGCTGCTGTTGCTACCACAAAGTTTTCTCGAACTGCTACGGAATAACACCAGCTTTGGAGACCTAATGTAGTAGGGAGCATATTTTTTGGATCTTCTACTCTTTCTCTTGTTGTTCCACATGTTTCAGCGAAACGGATAAGTAAATCTGTGTGACGATCGGCAGCTACTTCTTCTTCATACATATTTTGTAGAATGAAGTCTTTTGCGTCTCTGCATTCTTCAGGAGTATTTGCGTACATGTATGCTAAATAGTCTGCAAAAGGTCCAACATAGTGGTAGTGGTTTTCTGCCCATCTAGCAAAGTGTTTTCTTTCCAACTTTCCTTCTGCCCAAGCTACTGTAAACGGAGCTGCTTCACTATGGTTTCCTTTAATTGCCTCCTCTAGTTCTTTTCTAAATTCCTCACGGGATAATAATTTTGCCATTGTTTATTCCTCCTTAAATAATTAAATATAAATGAAAACAAATTTGATATTTTGTATTTGGTATACCAAATTGTTAATTACAAGTATAGGGCAGTAATGACTCCTTGTCAATACATTTTTTTAATTTTTTTAATATTTTTATTCATTCATGGGATCGCTTACATTAAAAAGATCGCTAAACAAGTGGCGACAAAGAAACCACTCATGACGGGAATAAAATTGCGACGCACCAAATCAATTGGTTTTACTCCTGCAATCCCGGCGTCAGCAACTACTCCAAACGCCCAAGCAGTTAATGTTCCCCCTCCGACAAAAATGGTGACTACTTGTCCTAAAGAAGCTAAAACAGCAACATCCACTCCTGCATTGCCTCCTAATGAAGCCGCAAGAGACCCTACGAGTGGAAGACCGGAAAAACCTGAGCCATCTAATCCTGCGAGTATCGATACTAGGACAATCCCAAAAGTCAAGAATATTTCATTGCCAGCGAAATATGGAGCTACGATTGCACCCAAATCAAACAAAAAGCCAGGTGCGCCTTCTCCTAGAATCGTTTGAGAGTGCTCCGGACTTCCCATGAAAAAGAAACCGGCAATCGGGATGATTGGAGCGAAAATTTTTATCGCAAAGAAAAATCCTTCTCGAATATGACTTGCTAGGCGATCAATGGACTGGAATCCTTTATTCAAAAACGTTGCTACAATAAGTAAAGCTACCGCACTTCCTCCTAGCAATGCCGTTGCATCTCCCCCTTGGATCGCTTCAAAATGAGGAGAAAAAGAACGGAAAATCATTGTTGCTACGATCACTAACAATGTGATCGGTACAAAGAAAGCAAGAAACTTCGTTCGAAAAGGTGGTTTTTCAACTGTCGCAGCGATTTCACCTTTCGTCTGTTGTCTTTCAGTATCTTGTTCCTCTGTTTCTTCGGGTAATTCCGCCGTTAGTTTTCCATTTTTCATATCTCTTTTTACAAGGTAAAAACCAATCGCCACTGCTAAGGCACCTGTAACTACTGAAAAAAGAGCGGTAAATGGAAGCAGCGTTGTCGTTTCTATCCCAGAGGCCGACGAAGTTAGTTGTGTCGCTCCTTGAATGACTAAGTCACTAGATAAAGCAATGCCGTGTCCCATGAGATTCACTGCGACAGCAGCGCCCATCGCTGGAAGTCCAGCCCTCATGGCAACTGGAATGAGTACGGTTCCCACTAACGCAATGGCAGGAGTCGGCCAAAAAAAGGAGGCAGCAACATACATCACACATCCTAGGATAAAAAAAGCGGTTGTTGGTGTTTTCATCAATTTTTTCACCGGTTGAATCATTAGAACATCTGCCCCAACATCTTGTAGCGCCTTTAACATCGCCACCATGAGAGAAATAACAACCATGATCTCAAGTAACTCCGTGCCTGCCACTAAAAATGAAGTGAAAACTACCTGAGCTCCTCCGATAATCATAGAGCCGATTCCTTCTCCGGTATGGTAGAGGAATCCGATCAGATAGCTTCCTAAAATACACGGTAGGATGACATCTTTTCGAAACAAGATGCATGTAAAGATGGCTACAAGAACTAATACAAATATCCAGTGTGGAGCTGTGATCATCAAACCTTCTCCCATATTATTCCTCCTTCAATCATTTTTTAGTATTCATATAATTACTCGTTTCATTACCTACTACTTTTTGGCACCACCTCCTATGTCGACTAATTGTATACAAAATCCCATATGTAGTAAACAATCTTTTTTATATGAAAGAATTTAAATTTTACAATTCAATTATAAAAAACCTCCGCAAACGGTTATGTATCAATGGTTAAGTAAAAATTACATGAAATGTAATATTCAAATACTTTGGGGAATAGAAAATATTTTTAAAATTACCTATTGATATTTCCAAATAATCATATTATAATTGGTATACAAAATACAAAAAAGGGAGTGTTTTCTATGGGCAAATTTATTATTTTAACAAACAAGGAGGATTATCAAACAGATTTAAACAATGATGGCTTAAAAGTCATTGAAACTTATGACTATTTTTTCTTTGACAAATTGAAAGCCAAATACACGATTGCTGAAGTCTTATCAGATGATATTAAAATTAAACTGATCGAAGAGAGTAATGATAAGACATATATTAATGAAATACCTATTAAATTTTTTGAAGCATTTGAAACAATTGATGAAGCCAAAGAGGAATTAAATGAATTATCAGGACCAGACACTGATTTTTCTCAATTAAAATTGGCTGCTAAAAATTAAAAAAAGTGACGTCGCCCTCCTATTTGCTTATACTAAGGAAAGAATATGCGGTATGTTATAAGCATAGTTATAGTGTAAGCGCGCTGGGGGGTGACACCATGTGTTTGATCGGTTTTGAATTACTAACTGAAAGAAGCGTTAGAATCTTACCTAATAGTTCTTTTTCTATCTCCATTCTATGGAATGGCGTCAAGATAGCAGCATCAGTAGGTAAAGATCGTTATAATCAACATAGTTTTATTCTTCCTTATAGAAGAATCACGGCAACGGGGAGATTCCATCATTCTACTGACAAGCTTTCCTTTTTACAGAAAACGTCTTTCCAAGTCTCCCCTTGCCGTTTAGTAAAATGTCCTTCCGTTCCTCTTGAAGATTTAAAATTAGCAATAAACCTTCCTCAACGAGATACACTAGAACCATTATATAGAAATTGTTCCTTACGTTTTTGTAAGAAAAACGAAGACGAATTTACTAAGTATACGTTATATCTTGATCCTCGATCTGTGGAAGAGCATTCAATCAATCAGTATCAAATTAACTTATCTCATCTCATCCCAAGACATTTTAAACATTTCCTTCATTAAACTAATATCGGCGTTAAAAAGTAAACAATTAAAAATGCAGTAATAATTCTCATCACGATACCGAGCACTGCTGCTCCCATTGCTTCTTTTTCCGTTAAATCGGAGTTATCTGCCCAGATCACTGGAATTTGGCCAAAAACCGACGAAAGTGGAAGGCCGGATGCTGCCAACACAAATGAACCAATCACTAATCGGGGATCTAATGTTGCAGCAGTCTCTGCTAAAGTCGCCATGCCTAGAGTAGGGCTAGCTAAAATGGATAAAACGCCCGTTTCTGGATCAATATTTAAAGCGAGTAATGCAGAACTTAGCCCTTTTTCGATTGGTGACCATATCCCCATATAATCTAATATTCCAATACAGGCAAAAACGACTGCGACAGCAGGAATAATAAGTAAAAATACTAATTCTGCCCCTTCTCGAGCTGAATTAAAAAGAGTCGGCAAAAATCCTGTTTTAGGAGTAAAAGATGGCAATTCTTCTAGTTTTACTGATTTTGTGTTTCTATAAATAGTTTTTGATAATAGAAATGGAACGATAACAACTGGAATAAACACAGCCAAAAAGACTACAATAAACGCGTTGACCCCAACAGCGGTAAGTGCTACCATCCCGAGCATAAAAGTGGCAAAAGATTGTTGCGATTGCACCATCGTAGCGACAGCAATCTTTTGTTCATCTTTTGTAGCATTTGACCTCATTAAAATGGGTCCCGCAATTTTACCCGCAGCATTGATATCTCCAAGAATATTGTAAATACTCGGAATTATCACTGCCGGATTAATTTTATATAAATTTGTCAAAGGAACGAATATACGGCTGAGAGCATCGGTAAATCCTAGCCTTTCGAGTGATCGCCCTATAATAACGCTTACAATGATCGAAACACCAACTGTACCGGTTAAGAACGTATCTACCACGACAGGATACACTTGATCGACAACAGAATTGAATAACCCTGATAATGTTTCTGGGGAAAATAACAAGACGAATAGAGATGTAATGACTAATACAAAGCCAACTCCTTCAATCCTTGTCCACTTTCTCTTTTCCTTCTTCGGCTGATGAGGGACAACTACTTCTTCCGCAACTTTCTTAGCCTCACTCACTTTTTTTGTTTCCCCTTCCTATTAGATTTACGAAGATTTCGTTACTTGTTTTTTCACTAAAAAATTTTCCGACATTTCTTCCGCATATTTTTGTAATGCTTCACCGCCTACTTCTTGCAAAGCCATACTTGTTATTCTTTCGCGAAAGATGACCACTTCCGTATCAGGAAGTAAAGTATTTAAGGCATAGGCTAACGGCAGTCCATTTTCAAGAATTTCTAGCACGTGACTGTTTCCAACGATGAAGTTTAAACCTAGTTCATTTGCAGTTTGCACTAACTCATGATCAGAATCTACTCTACTAATGGATGCGAGTACAGTGTCCGCTTCTGGATGTTCCTCATATGCTTTACGTAAATGCTCTGCCGTAAAACCGGTATGTGGGAATATATGGATAATATTGTTGACAGATGTTGTCTCGTCTCCATTCAAGATATGACCACGGGTAACTATGCTTGTCTCCGTCAGAGACTGTGAGGAACGAATATCTTTCTCCACCATTAATAAATGTTCTTCTTGGTCAATTTTCATCAGATTTTCTAACCGCGTTAAAATGTCACCGAGAACTTTCACTTCCGGAATTGTTTTACCAACAAAGAGAATGTTCCCTTCTAATCCACCGTAGGATATTTCTTTCCGATATGCTTCATGGCCATGTAATAAAGAGATGCCGGGATGAAGACCGTGAAACGCTTCATGCAATTCAAATGCTGCGATATTGTAAAGATCTAGATAATTCTTTAAGATTACTCCTCCTGAATTTGCTCCTTCTGCTATTGGGTGATGCGCAACAATGGCATCAACTCCAGTGGCATGTGCTAATTCAATGCTTCCTTCAGTCATGGTCATCGTCACAGCAATTTTTTTAACTGGTTGATCGAGTTTTCCGTAAACTAAGCCAGGAAGTTCAAGTATACCTTTACCAGGAATATTAGAGGACTTCGGTAATACAAAGGGGTGTTCTCCAGTCGACAAGTCATTCAAAGACTTTACTACTCGTCCACCAGTTAATCGGTCAAGAGCATGTAATACATCAGATACCGTATTCATTTTTTACCTCCTAAAAATGATGTTCCAATGGTGATACTTATGTATCACCATCAGAATGTTTTGATAATCTAACGACTGATTGACACTTTTTCTGTCACTATACTCGTTTTCTGCGATACGCCACTTTCAATAGCAGCTCTTTCTACAGCTTTTGCAACATTGTCGACAACACCAGGTTTAAAAGGAGATGGAATAATATTGTCTTCCGTTAATTCCTCTTCAGGAATGAATTCAGCTAACGCATACACAGCAGCAATCTTCATTTCTTCATTAATTTCTTTTGCCCTTGCATTTAATGCACCTCTAAAAATTCCTGGAAAAGCAAGGACATTATTTATTTGGTTTGGAAAATCTGACCGTCCAGTTCCAACGACTCTTGCTCCGGCTAGCTTTGCATTGTCAGGCATTATTTCCGGGATTGGATTCGCCATAGCAAAAATAATGCCATCTTTATTCATCGTTTTAATCATATCCGGAGTCAAAGCATCTGCAACAGATACCCCAATGAACACATCTGCTCCTACAATCACTTCTTCAAGAGGACCTTCTAATTGATGAGGGTTTGTCAATGCCGCTTGTTCTTCTTTTATTGGGTTCATCGCATACGTTCTACCCTCAAATATGGCTCCTTTTGAATCACATAGAATGATTTCCGGAACCCCGAGAGAGCGGAGAATTTTGACAACAGCAATCCCCGCTGCCCCCGCTCCATTCACTACTACCTTGATGTTGTTAATACTTTTTCCTGTTACTTTTAAAGCGTTGATTAATCCACTCGCAGTGACAATGGCTGTTCCATGTTGGTCATCATGAAATACGGGAATATTTAATTCTTTTTTTAGTCTTTCTTCAATGATAAAACATTCGGGTGCTTTAATGTCTTCTAGATTAATGCCTCCGTATGTCGGTTCCAATAGTTTGACTGTTCGGATAATTTCATCAACGTCATTTGTGTTTAAACATACAGGAAATGCATCGATATCTGCAAAAAGTTTAAATAAAGCACTTTTTCCTTCCATCACCGGGATGGCAGCAGTCGCTCCGATATTTCCTAATCCCAAGACAGCAGTTCCATTTGTCACAACAGCAACACTATTTCCTTTCACGGTATAGTCATAAGCTTTGCTTTCTTCTTCATGAATGACTTTACATGGTTCTGCTACCCCGGGAGAGTAAATGAGTGACAAGTCTTCCTTTCCTGAAACAGGAGTTTTCACTTCTACCGAAAGTTTTCCTTTGTGTTGATAATGGATATTCAAAGCTTTTTCTTGTAAATTCAAATATATCCCACCTATTCATAATGAAGCGCTTTCATTTTATCGTGATCCAGTAGATACTGTTCTTTTTATTTTATCAGGTTTTCTTCTTTTTACTTGTTTTGTTACTTCTTCGTCCCAAGAAATAGCAACGTCTCCTTCATTGACAAAAGTTTGGCAACCGAGTCGATATCCTTTTTCCAACCATTCCTCCCCGAGTTTTCTTCTTTCTTGTACTTTCACCTTATCTAAGTTTTCTGCCCCTTCCTCAATCTTACATACACATGTTCCACAAATTCCTCCTCCACAACGGTTAGGAAGCTCACAGTCATATCGTAAGGACATTCGTAAAATGTTTGATTCTTTTGGGACTTCTATTTTTTTATTACTTGTCAGAAAATTAATTGTAGGCATTTTCATCTTCCTCCCTTTTGTTAGGATACAATATACCAAATCTCCTTATAAAGAACAATACCAATTTAATAATAGTGTTAATGTAAATAAAAAATATTAAAAATAGACTACGTCCAATGTTTGTTTTGAACCTTCACTAGCCCATTAGTACTTTGGTCATTTTTGTGAGTACATGTCTTACAATGACCTCCCCCACAGTGAGAACGTGTTGACACGTAAAGTTCTTCTGTCTTTTTCTTACTTGCAACGGAAGCATGTTTACACATGTTTGATTTCCTCCCCTTCAAATTTAGTTAACTAACATTTACCACCCGCCTGCGTATAAAGTAATATTACATCATCACTTAGCTACTTCACTTCTAATTCCGGTGCATCCACTTCTATCAATGAAAATAGTTCTTTCGTTAAATGATCCAGTGCTTTTTCTACTATTTTTTGTCCTATTTCCTCGCTTGCAACCGTAGCATCACCGATGGCACCATTGTTTGTCATCTCTTCATATCGATAAAATCCCTGTATTGCATTACCTGGTCTTAACTGTTTCCAGCGCCCTGCTTCTTGAATATCGCCTTTGGTTAACTTTTCTTTTCTAACAAGCTCAGGAGCTAAATATAAAGCTTCTGAAACTTCCCTTTCACAACTGTGACCGTACAAAGGCGAAACGGTGATTTGATCGATCACCTCTTTGGCGGAAGCAGTCGTTTTCGCGTAGTATAATTCCACCTCTAATTCAGTTGAAAGTTTCGTAGAGGCTACTCCTAATGTTGCTTGATTGCCCCCATGAGCATTTAATAAAAGAAACTTTTTGATGCCATGATGCTTGAGTGAAACTACGATATCACGTATTAATGCGATTAATGTTTCCGGCTGCAGCGTAATGGTTCCCGGAAAGTTTAAGTGGTGCTGCGAAACACCTATATTAATGGTCGGTGTAACAACAGAGTAAGGAAATGTTCTCTCCCCTAGTAAAAGAGCCATTTTCTCGGCCAAAACGGCATCACAACTTTCTGCCATATGAGGACCGTGCTGTTCATGGGCCCCGACCGGAATAATAGCTACTTTAATTGTTTGTAAGGCCTCTTCCACTTCTTCCCATGTCATTTTTCCTAATTGATAGAGACGCATACACTTCCTCCACCTCTTCATATTGTATTTTGTATACCTTATTTAAAACAATAAACATGCTATTTCATTTCTGTCACTGACTTTTTTCTTCTTGGTGGACGAATGGAAATGTTCTCTTGCGTAATCTCGATATCGTCCTGAATAGATAGTTGACAAGTAAGACGATACCCTTCCTCCAATTTGTCACCAAGCATTTTCTTCTCTTTCCAGTTCGGTTCGTCTAAATTTTCGGCACCTTTCAACACCCGACATGTACACCTGGTGCAACGCCCCATGCCACATCCGTACTTTAATTTCGGAAACTGTTTAATACCTGCGAGTACTACCAAGTTCGCATTTTTATCTACTTCTTTTTCAATTAATTCTCCATCAATATGCAACTTTACTTTTGGCATGTTGTCACTCCTCTTTATCCATCTTTTAATTCTGCTATAACATCCACTTCTACCGCGGCGTTCCCCGGTAAAGAAGCTACTCCTACCGCACATCTTACGTGTTCTCCTGCTTCATCATATAAATTTACAAACAGATCAGATGCGCCATTGATTATTTGTGGAATTTTACTAAAGCCATCTTCACAATTCACATATCCTGTGATTTTCACAATTTGCTTCACTTTATCTAGATTCCCGATATAATCTTGGATGATTGCTAATAAATTTAGCCCACAAATTTTAGCAGCTTCATATCCTTCATCAATCGTCAAATCTTTACCTACTTTTCCTTGATACAATATTTTGCCATTCCACTTGCAAGTCACACCGCTCACATATAGTAAATTATTTATTCGTTTCACAGCTAGATAATGCCCCGATTGCTTTGGTACTTCCGGTAATTCAATTTCTTCTTTAAAAAAAGTAGAATTCAAATAGAGTACCCCCTTCGCTTTTCATGTTTAAAAATGATTCATACACTTGCATTTAATCTATTATTAGAAATGGTATACAAATATTTCGTTGGAGTAAATCCGAAATAATCAACTTCAAAGCTGGCACGATTCTGACAAAATAAACATTTGGCATTGATTGAAGTTTTCGTCACATGCGGAGCTTGAAACATTTGGACTCCTTTATTTACATGTTCCCGACAAACCGTTATCAACTTTATTCCCCCTTATAAAGTTTAATTTGTATACAATGTACCATCTTTGTTTAAAATTTTCAATAAAATTTTAAAAATAATTCACTTTTATTTAAATGAATTTGTTTCCATTTCGACATTTCCTCTAAAAACTCAAATATTTGTCGTTTTTTCTGGACAGAAGGGCTACAAAAAAGGTGAACACGCTTATTCACCTTTTTTTAATAGCATCTAAATATGCTCGTTTCGAATTTTCAATATGAATTTTCGTTAAATATTGCGCCATTTCCACTTCTTCTTCATACACCGCTTTTAAAACTTCTAAATGTTCTCTCATGGCTTCATCTTCCCGGCCTTCAATTCTACGACTCACATGAGCGAAGGCTCGAATGTAATCCATTAGATCAACGAGCATTTCATACAGTTTTGGGCTTTTTGCTGCTTTATACAAAACATGGCTGATTTCAATATGCAACTCTGATATTTCTTCTTCGTCCCCTCTAGCGAGAGCGTCTTCAATTTTTTGAATCCAAACTTTGAGTTCTCTTTTTGTCTCCTCATCAATTTTTTGAGCAGCAAGCTTTACTGCCAATACTTCCAAAGATGAAAGAATCGTAAAGACCTCAATCACATCTTCTGTGGAAATATCAGAAACAACTACCCCTTTTCTTGGCACGGTTTTCACAAATCCTTGTGATTCTAAGCGCAACAATGCTTCGCGTATCGGCGTGCGGCTGATTTGTAATTTTTCTGCTAATTCCCTCTCAATCAAACGATCTCCGGCTTTGTACTCGCCTTCCAATATCAAATTTTTCAAATGAAAATATGCCCGGTCTCGGATGGACATTAAATTTTCCGGTGCCCATTGTGTCATCTTATTTACCCCCTCATAGTATGGTGTATACCACATATTATACAAAATATTGGAGTGGTAATACAATCTTAAACATATCAAAACAAAAAATTTATATATCTTATGTGTATTAACGAAAGAATCAGATCTGTTTGAGATAGCTTCAACGCTACGTGATCCGTCACTTTGCCATGATGAAGAAATTACATTTAGAAACGGTACAGACAATGATTCGAGTGAAACTTATCGGATTGGGAAAAAGGGAACGTCATAACACGGGTCCATTATGCTTTCCTCGCGCCACCTCCTATGGAACATTTTTGGTGCATTTCAATGAATCACATTTATATCGATATTGTTAAGCATCGTGTTCAAAAATGCCTGATCATGCGAAAGTTGAAGACATGCGAAAAGAGGATATATGCTCATATTCGAAACATCATATCCTCTCTTCGCATCGTTATTTTCATCTAATACGTTATTTATAGAAGAGAAAAGAAAGGGAAACACTTTTTCCTCCCGTTACGCACTAACAGATGCGTCTTCTTTGATCACGGATTTATGTTTAAGCACATATCCAATGATAAGAATCGCTCCAATAAGGACAGCAACACTGTTTATTACCCACGCTCCACCTAGCACAGAAATTGGCGTAAATATCACCAAAGAAAGTACGATAAACACCGCTCGAATAAGTACAGACAATTTCTGGTGAGGAAGTATTTGGCCGACGAATCCTAGTGACAAAAAGTAAAAAGCAATGAGCATAGACACGAGTAAAAAGATAAAGGTTCCGATGGAGTGTTCATAATTAAAGGTAAGCAATAATCTCGGTTCATATATAAAAGCAAACGGTACCAAGAAACCAGAAACACCTAGTTTCAATGCTGTAAATCCTATTTTATTTGGAGATGCTTGGGCAATAGGACTTGCCGCAAAACAGGCCATCGCAATGGGTGGGGTAAAATTACATAAAATCGCGTAATAAAAGACAAATAAGTGAGCGGCAATCGGTGGTACGCCGTGTTCTACTAAGGCAGGCGCAGCCAACAACGCAACCATACTATAGGCTGCAACAGATGGCATCCCCATTCCCAATATAAGAGAAACCAATGCACATAGTACCAATAACCAGAATAATCCGTAATCTCCGACAGAAGCGAGCGTCATCGATAAATTAAATCCTAAACCAGTAATGCCAGTGACACCAACAACGATCCCTGCCGCTGCCAAAACAACACTTACGGTGATCAAAGTTTTTCCTGTTTCAATAAAAATTTCTTTCGTATGATGCCAAAATTTTTTCCGGTACGTTGCTTGCCAAATAAGAAAAACGAAAGCTGCCAATGCTGCCAATACTCCAGATACTTGGGCTGTATACCCTTTTATAAACATTAAGTAAATGAGTATACAGAAAGCCGGAAGAATCAACCACGTATTTTTTAATTCCCCTAACTTTGGAAGTAAGTCCCTTTTCATTCCACGAATATTGTTTCGAAGCGATAACAAGTCGACTTGAACAAACAAAGAGTAGTAATATAACAAAGCTGGAATCAAAGCTGCCAATGCCACCTCAGAATACGGAATACCCAAATACTCTGCCATCACAAAGGCCGCAACTCCCATGACAGGAGGAACAAGTTGTCCACCCGTCGAAGCAACGGATTCTATCGCCCCAGCTTGTGTCGCGGTATATCCGTTCTTTTTCATCAACGGAATTGTAATGTTCCCGGTCAAAAGCACATTGGTCACTGGACCTCCCGTGATGGTTCCGGTAAGACTAGAGGAGACGACCGAAGCTTTGGCGGTTCCTCCCCTAAATCTTCCAAATGCGAAAATAGCCAATTTGTTCATAATATCGCCGCCACCGAGTTGTAACAACACTTGCCCAAAAAGAACAAATGAGAAACCAAGTGTGGCTGCAATACCAACTAAACCGATGATCCCACTGGAGTCAAAGTATAGATAGTTGAATAATCTCTCTGTACTCGTTGGACTCCCTTGTAGCATTCCCACCATGTAAGGAGCGACGTATGCATAACTAATAAATACAAGCACAATACCAACGAGTAACCATCCAATCACTCGTCGCAATGCTTCTATCACAAGGAATACTGCAATCAGTGCTACGATTCAGCTGTGAAGAGTAAATTTTATTAAATCTCTTCCAATCAATAAAAAAGGTTGAGTCAATTAAAGAATATTCAATAAATTATTTTCACCCAATTTTTGCTAAAAAGCTAAGCCAATTTTTAAAAATTGTTTTTAAAAAACTGGGTACTTTTAAGTGAAACTTTTTCTTTTTACCACAACCTTTGCTATAATGAACCCATTAGGTAAACCTAATTTGTATTGGGTTAGCTAATTGTTGAATATCCTCGTCTGTTAATTTGCGGGTACGTATCGCTTCTAACAGAATTGAGGATATTTCTTTTGCTGTTTTCTTAAAATGCTTCAAAGCTTTGCTTCCATTTTCAAATAACTGCATTAGAATATCCGCAATCTGTGTTAGAAGGTAGTGATTCTTCATCGCTACATAATGGCGACTACTGGCATGTTCAATGTGATACCGAATATTTTTTTGACGATTAAAGCCCTGGTTTTCAATCTTCCAACGGCTTCGCCCCGCATGAATTAGTTTACGTGCATTTCGATTTGTTACCTTGATATTTGTGATAAATGTAAAAGTCTTTTTCTCCTGATTTTTAACGAAGTGATATTCAAGTATGTTCAATGTTCTTTGATTATACGCAATATCGTTCACCCAGCATATGTCTTCTGATAGATTTTCCATCGCCTTAATATCTTGAAATTCTTTGGCAACGCTTTTGATTCTACCTTCTTTAAATCGCATCATGTACTTCCACCCGTACTTATCGCATTGGGTAAATACGCCTTCGCAGGCATAAAGACTATCTCCTAGGATGCATATGGGTAATCTCTTAAATGCTTGTTTTATTTTTTTGGCCAACCGATAAAATGCTTTTAGTTCACAATCTTGTTTAGATACATCCTCCGATTCGTTTTCAATAAACTCGGAAGCTATACTTAGGACCATGTCACCTACTACCAGTTTGGCTTCAAGTACATGATGCATGTATACAGTCTTTTTCTCACCAGTTGCTTTATCGGTATATTCCCGTCTTAAGCAATGGTCGCAATGCTTTTGTTGAAAACTAAAAAGCCCTGTCCCATCAATGATGATTCCCCAGTACTTCCCGTTTATCCGGTACCGATCAAAGCAATTGTTTGATCATGTACGTTCGGATTTTTTCCAGTTCTGTTGGTTCCAGTCTGGATAAAAAGTCATTAATAGTATCGTAATGTGGCAGCTCTTTCAGCTCACTGCATCCCACTATCTTTTGGAAATTATGGATACACTCGTCTTTATTAAATTGATCTGTCATACTCCGCATACTTTTTAAATCAAAGGCATTTTTTAAAATGGTCATCATAAGTAGGATATCACTATTATAGGTAACATAGCTTTGATGCCTTGGATCTTAAAGAAGTGTTTTCTGACTTTTTCCAGCTCGAAAAAATAATTTGTATCTTTTTCACATTCTCTTTTTTCTTTTCTTGTCACCATATTTAAAACTCCCCAAAATATACTAATTTAGCTGTTTAACATAACCATATTATCCCATATTCCGTATATTTTGGGGTATACTTTGTAGAAAATTATCACGAAGAATTTTTACTCTTCAGCGCTGACTATTATCATAGTTACATATGATATGGGGTAACTCAAAGAAGGCGACGGATTCATCTCCTCATTGAAATGAGGAGGATTCTCGTCGCTTTGTCCTAAATGTTTGTATCATTTTCATAATATTACATCTACGTTTGTGAAATGAGACTTATTCATGTCTCAATCAGGTAAAAAAATGTCGTATGATCGATTCATGGAACCTATTCTTTCGATAAGTAATTGAAAAACAGTCGTATGAGCAATGGAATTAGAAATATTAGGTTGTATTCGCTGCATTTTGCCGTTCATGTGACCGTTTTATTAGTATAAAAGAAAATAAAGGGAGCTGTCCAAAAAGTCATGATTGGTGACTTTTTGGACATTTTTTTGTTACCGCTTCATTAAAAATTGCTTCTGGAAACGCCTCTTGGCCGAATCATGGCATGTTTCCAACACCGAATTGTTGATGGAAGTAAGTCATGGATAGTCATGCATCGTTCCATATAAAAATAGCTAATGGAAACAGGCCATGAATGGCTCATAACACCGTTTCATTCAAAAATAGTTTGTGGAAACAAGCTATGAACGGATCATGGCACCGTTTCAGCGCTAAATGATTGTTGAAAGGAACTCTCGATTTATTTTTCTAGACTTATTAGACAGCCTCCTCTTATTTCATAAATTGCGCGCGAAACAGTCGTATGAAATGATTAAACAGGTTTTCTTTGAAAATACATATATCCTCCGATAAAAAACAGCAGAAAACTGCCACCCACCACTGTTAATAATTGCTCCCAAGGGATAAAAAATACATCACCAACATTTCCACCAACATTCATCATTGCAAATGGTTGTGCCCAAGGATAATAAGGACCAAATTTTTCAGAGTTGACAGCCAAGATGGTAGGTAATGTGAAAATGACGTTCACTGTAAACGGAGCTGCAAAACTTTTAAACAAAATGGACATCCATAGTTGCAAAGCTACTAACGGAAACGTAGCCACCCAACCGCCTAAAATACTTTTCCAAACAATGTCCATTGGAAAAGGGTCGGTAAAGCCATTAATCCATCCCACCAAATAAATAGCAACAAAATATAGTAGCTGCATGAACAATACTAAAAACATTAACAATACATATTTTGCTACAAAAACCTTTCCTCTTGTTACCGGTAACGCCAATAATTGTTTCCAGCCACCTTCTTGATGCTCATATCTGCAAATGATACTAGCTAGAACTCCTGTAATCAACGGCAAAAAAAGCAATGCGTATGTTACATTCATTGTAAAGAGGGATAAATACCACTCGTTCCCTTCCATCTCATTCACTAGTTGAGTAGTTAATCCTAAAAATAAGCCAACGAGTGGGCTAGTAAAAATAATAAATATTATTTTCGATTTCCGTAGTTTGTACCATTCGGACTGGAGAATGTATCTCACTTATTTCACATCCCTTCTAACAAAGTCAAACATTCCAACAAGATAAAGAACACATCCCAATCCAACTCCTAATAGGGCATTGACAACTGGCTCGCCCCAAGCATTCATTAAAGAGGGCCATTTCCAAATCATCCAATCCGGTAAATAATAAGCGGAATAAGCGAAAACTACCCCTAGCACACCTGTCGTGATTGGAATGCCTTGATTTTTACTTACAATCGCGATCCAAAGTTGTAATGAAAGAATAGGTAATGCAGCAAAGTACGGATAAAAACTATATTGAAACAACTCCACATAGGGAATTTCTTCCCCTAAATCGAGAAAAACCCCAAAAAGTAAGGTAAATACCATTAACAAGATGGATGACACTAACAAAAGACTTGCCAGGGCAGTAAATTTTGATAAATAGACACTCATTTTAGAAACTGGAAGAGATACTAGTTGCTTCCAAGCGTTTGTCTCATTTTCTATATTTGCGATAATAGAAGTAAAAATAGCAATCCCTAATATGAGCGCTAAGGGTGTGAAGGAATGTACATTTGACAAGTAATATTCCCAGTCATTGTCACTTTGCTGGAGTAAATAATCCTTTCTCAGGCCATAATTCACCATTTGCAAAGCGACAACTCCTAAAGGTCCTAAAAAAGTTAGTAACCAAAAGCCTTTCCGTTTTATTTTTAAAAAATCTGCAACTAATAATTGACGTAACATCATGCCTCCTCCCTCGTCATTTGAAGGAAAATATCTTCAAGAGAACTTTGTTTTTCCTCGACTCGATAAATGGCAAGACCATTTTGAACGAGCATACGAACAATTTCAGCGACTTTTTGATCTGAAAGCTTCGATAATAAAAGCATACTGTCTTGATAATTCGCATAGATCCCTTTTCCTTGCAAAATATGCTCCGCTCGTTTCCCGTCATTCACTTTTAAAATAATTGTTTGCCGGGAATGTTTCCTCATCGCATGAATTGAATCCTGAAAAATCATTTTCCCTTTTGAAATAACACCGACTGTCGTTGCGATTTGATCAATTTCTGATAATAAATGGCTTGAAATTAAAATGGTCATTCCATATTCTTCAGGAAGGCGTTGAATGAGGTTACGAATTTCAATAATCCCTGATGGGTCTAGTCCATTTGTTGGCTCATCCAAAATTAACAGTTCCGGTTGGTGCAACATGGATACAGCAATTCCTAAGCGTTGTTTCATCCCAAGGGAAAATCCTTTCACTTTTTTATGTGCTACATCTGACAAGCGGACAATTTCTAACACTTCATGTATTCTAGCTTCTGAAACCCTTAAAATTTTCCGTAACGCTTCTAAATTTTCATAAGCCGTTAAATGAGGGTAATAGGAAGGGTTTTCAACCAATGATCCTACTCTTTTTAAAATATGAATCCGCTCTTTTTTTAAATCTTTGTTAAATACTCGTACCATCCCTGAATCAGGTTTCATCAAACCTAACAACATACGGATTGTTGTGGATTTACCCGCTCCATTCGGTCCTAAAAATCCATAAATTTCACCTTTTCGAATTTTCATATCCAATCTGTCAACAGCTGTTTCTTTACCAAATTTCTTTGTTAATCCTTCTGTCTTTATTACATATTCCATCTCTTTCACCTCAAAGACCATCTTATAGATAGGAGGTTAAATCGAGGTAGGAAGGAAGTTTAAATTTCGTTTAAAAAAACGTGCATTCTAAAAGGAACAATCCTTTTTAAATGCACGTTACTTATATTTTTTAATTCGAATGGTCGTTCCATGTTCACTGGATGTGATATCCCAATCTAACTCCATTCCTTTTACCATCATATCCACAATGGATAAACCAATTCCTGCTCCTTTTTCCTTTGATTCTCTCTTCATTCCTGGGCCTTGATCCATAATGACAAAGGCATCATATTGATCTGTCGACTCTGTTTTTACTTGAATAAATTTTCCGCTCTTTGCGTGACGTAAAACATTTTGATATACATTATCAAGAATGCGTCCTAGCCAAGCTGGATCGACCAACCAGTGATTATTTTCAAATAATTGCAAGTCAACTTCTACTTTAAAACCTTCTTTTTCGAAAACTGGATACCAAGAAGCGATACTTTCGCGAACATATCGAACGACATCCACTTCTTTTCGTTCAAGTCGATACTTACTTGCCATTAATAACGTATATGACATTAAGTTTTCAATGAGTCTATCAATATCACGAATAGATAATTGTAACGTTTTGACAGCTTGTTTGCCTTCCGGCGATAAATTTTCCTTCAAAAGAGAATACGTCTGTGCGCTTATCTTTGTTAAAGGGGTGCGTAAATCGTGAGACAAGTTAGCAATAAGTTCTCTTCTTAATTGTTCTTCTTCTTGCTCTCTTTTTTTGCTTTCTTTTAGTTCGAGTACCATGTCGTTAAACGCTTTTTCTAACTGACCGACTTCATCTTTCTTTTTTACAGCGGTTTGAATAGGTAAACCGTCCTTGTCTCGCGCTGTCATTGATTGTTCTAAATGTAATAACCGTTTACGAATGTTCCGGAAAAATAAATAGGAAATAGTAATAAACAATAATATGACAAACAAGGTTCCAAATAGTATCACGTCTCCAAAGCGATCATAAAACGTTTGCATAGGAGATTGGAAATTTACTCTAGGTATTTCCAGTACGATAAAACCATTCGTTTCCTCTTCGCCCAGAAACGCTATAACGGTAAAGGGATCTCCTCCATAACGATCTTTTATAAATTTAGCAGTAAAAGCGGCAGTCCATTGAATAGGAAGCGTCTCACGTACATCCATTTTCTCTACTAAAAACCCATTTTCATCTACCCAAAACATCGACGCTTCCGGAAATGCTTGTTTCCATTTTGCAAAATGTTCCTTTATTTCCTCTGCTGAAATAGATGGTAATTGGTTCGCTTCTTCATGCCATTTTTCTTCAATTATATTTGGATGCCATCGTTCTTCTTCTAAGTTCCCTGTTACTCCTGTTAAAATAGCTGCAATACCTACAAACGATATTTGCACGAGACCAATCGCCAATAAAATAATCAACATATATTTAGCTTGTAAAGACCTAAAAAAGTTCTTCATACCTTCACCCGATACCCAATACCGCGAATTGTTTCAATAATCGTTGGCTTTGCTGGATTTTCTTCAATTTTTTCTCGTAAATAACGAATATGGACCATTAAGGTTTTATCCCCTTCCACATAAGGTTGACCCCATACCCCTTCATACAGTTGCTCTTTTGTTAAAATTTGATTTAAATGGCGAATAAAAAACTGAAACAAATAATATTGTTTTCCCGTCAGTTGAATTTCCTCTCCTGTATTTTTATTGATGATTCTCATGTCTTTTGTAGATACTTTCAAATGGCCAATGATTAATTCATCTTCATGTTTTTGAAACCTTCTTAATAACACTTCAATCCGAGCGGATAGCTCATCTGGATGAAATGGTTTGGTCAAATAATCATCCGCAAAACTTAAACCTTCCACTTTATCTTCTACTGCTGATCGTGCAGAAAGCATTAAAATAGGGACATTGGGATGTTTATTTTTCATTCGTTTGCCGATCGAAAAGCCGTCTAACCCTGGTAACATTACATCTAAAAGGATAAGATCCACTTCGGAAACATACTGATCTACACCTTCTCCCGACTGCAGCCATGTGACTTGATATCCTCTTTCTATTAATTCCTTCTTCACCCAACCGCCAATCTCTCTTTCATCCTCGATGTATAATATCCGAACCATGTGATTCCCCCATTATCTTTCCTTAATTCCATCGTACCTCATTTCACATAAGCTATTGTACCATTATATGGTTTGTTTCAAGCACTCTTAATTTATAAATAAAGCAGTGCATACAAAAAGCCACCCTTTTGCTAGTAGCTTAGAAAGGGCGACTTAACGTCTTCACTACGACTCATCAAGAATATAAACTATTCTTTCCTTTGCTTATCAAATTGTAGTAAATCTTCCGGGCTTTTCGGATGTGGAAAAGTAAGATTTTGATAGATTGGTGCGTTTTCTTCCCGCAATCTATTTTTTGGCTATGTCGGGACGACTTGTCTGTTTACGAACCGACGAGACATCAGATTGACGAGCAAATTTTTCGAAAATATACGAAACATTACTATCACGAAGACTATTTACTCCCAGAAAATCTATTTAAACATGCCAAGCAAAAACCGTGTGTCGCGATGACGGACGTTATTCCGAAAGAAAAGTATGAAAAAACTAACTATTATAACGACTTTCTAAAGCCGCAACGATTAAAAAATGAAATTGGAGTATATCTTTACAATGAAAAGAAACTGATCGGTGGTATTTCTTTTGTCGTGCCAAACTATGAACTGGGCACCTCCAAAGAAGAGAGAATTGCATTGAGTATACTGTCTCATTTTATCGCATTGAAACTGGAGCAATTAAAACAAAAGGATAAATATAGCCATATCAATATGTCCCCAGCGGAAAAACGTGTGTTTGAGAGGTTAATACTTGGAGAGACAGATGAGGAAATTGCACAAGCCCTCCATATCTCCGTGTATACAGTAAAAAAACATCTCCAACATCTTTATAAAAAGAATGGAGTATCCAATAGAACTTCTCTTATCGCCAAGGCTACTCTCCCCAATTCCTCGTAAAGTTTCTATTTCATTTTTAATATGGGATGTGCAGAAGCAGTGACAAAGGAAATTGTGATTGTGTCCAGTGTACCGGTTGAGAAGGTAAATTTTTATGCCATCCCATATTTTACACCGATACCCCGAATATCCGCTCCGTATTTTCCCGTTACACTGTAGCGCTACACTTGTAGCGTTCATAAACAGTTTACTGCCTTCTCCTCTATTAAAAATCTTTCACTTCTGAACTTTTTACTCCTTTCACTGGTTGGCACACAAATTGCAATTACTTTTTACAAACCCAATAAAGGAGGAGAATGTAATTTGGCAAAAGCTCAAATTCTTGCAATTGATGCTGGCGGAACAATGACTGACACGTTCATCATCGATGAGAATGGAGAATTTGTTGTTGGGAAAGCCCAAACTACTCCCAATGACGAACACATTGGTTTAATGAACTCTTCAAAGGATGCTTTAGACCAATGGAATACTACCGTAGAAAAAGAATTTCCTAATTTATTAGCTGGTGTTTACTCTGGAACAGCGATGCTGAACCGGCTTGTTTCCAGGGTCGGTTTACGGGTAGGTTTAGTCCTTAATAAAGGGATGGAAGATATGCACCGTATGGGACGAGGAGTTCAATCTTATCTTGGATATTCTTATTCCGATCGCGTGCATATTAACACCCACCATTTTGATGAACCACTTGTACCTCGAAAATGGACAGTAGGCGTTACAGAACGTGTAGACTTGTTTGGAAATGTCGTTATTCCTCTATATGAACATGAAGTAGAAGGTGCTATTCAAAAATTAATTGATCAAGACGTTGAAGCGATTGTCATTAGTTTATTACATTCATACACCTATCCACATCATGAACGGAAAATTCGGGATATCGCAGAACGAATGATCAAAGATCAAAATAAAAATATTAAAGTATTTGCAACGGTGGATTACTATCCGGTAAGAAAAGAATCACATCGTACGAACACAACGATTGTAGAAGCGTATGCTGCGGAACCATCTCGAGAGACGCTTGCAAAACTTGATCAGGCATTAAGAGAACACGGCACGGATTTCAATTTACGGATTATGGCCAGTCACGGCGGTACGATTAGTATCGAAGCAAATGAACTTGCTCGTACGTGTGTGTCCGGACCAATTGGCGGCATGGTCGGGGCGAAATATTTAAGTGATAATTTAGGAATTAAAAATGTTGCCTGCTCCGATATCGGCGGAACTAGTTTTGATATTGGTCTCATCACCCAAGGAGACTTAGATATTGAATCAAGCCCTGATATGGCACGCCTCGTCTTATCTTTACCGCTTGTCTCCATGGATACAACCGGTGCAGGTACAGGAAGTTATGTACGCATTGATCCAAACTACGGAAACATAACGTTAGGACCAGATAGCGCAGGATCACTTGTCGGTGTATGTAACCCTGAGAGCGGGATTGAAACTGTAACAGTATCTGATTGTCATGTCGTCCTAGGTCTTATTAACCCGGACAACTTTATCGGTGGTGCAATTAAATTATCACGAGAAAAAGCATATCAGGCAGTGAAAGAACAGATTGCCGATCCTCTTGGCATGTCAGTAGAAGACGCAGCTTTCGGGGTAACTGAATTGCTGGAGTCACAATTAAGAAACTACTTAGAGTCGATGATTTTAGGGAAAGGATATTCCCCATCCCAATATGCATGCTTTTCATATGGTGGCGGTGGGCCGCTTCATACCGCTGGATATACGAAAGGACTTGGTTTTGAAGATATTCTTGTTCCAGCTTGGGCAGCAGGATTTTCCGCCTTTGGATGTGGTGCTGCAGACTTTGAATACCGATACGACAAAACATTAGACCTTCATCTTCCTGAAAAAGCAAGTGATGAAGAAATTTTAGCAGCAGGAAAAGAACTACAAGCAGCATGGGATGAATTAAAAGGACATGTAGGTGAAGAATTTAAGAAAAATGACTATACCGGAGATGACGTTAAATATCGTTTATTTTACCGAATGCAGTACCAAGGACAATTAAACGATTTGGAAATCGAAGCGCCAATTAGCGAATTCAAAAGCGTGAACGACTACTATACACTTGTGAAAACATTCGAAGATATGTATACCCGTGTGTATGCGAAGTCGGCGCTATCTCCTGAATTAGGATATTCCATTACTGGAGCCATTGTACGTGGAGTGGTAGATGTTCCCCTACCAAAAATTCCGAAAGAACCATTATCAGATGAAACGCCACCAGACAGCGCCTTTTTAGGTACTCGTCCAGTGTACTGGGACGGAGAATGGATTCAAGCCAAAATTTATGAAATGGAGAAGTTGTTACCTGGTAACAAACTTGACGCGCTCTCTATTATTGAATCCACTGCTACTACTTTCGTTGTTCCCCCTGGTTTTGAAACGTATCTTGACGAACATAGAATTTTTCACTTGAAAGAATTAAATCAATAAAATAAGACAAGGAGGTTATCTTTTTGAAAACAGTCGATGAGGTTCAAAAGAAAACGAAAGCGCCAATCGGTTGGGATGGAAAAACATTAAAGGAAATGCGAGCCGAAATTGACAGAGTGAGTAAGGAAACAGGATATTATGCCGGCATCAAAGATTTAACCTTTAAAGAAGAAGATCCGATCCGATTTGAAAAGATCTTTTCTAAACTTCGTGGGGGTGTCGTACACGCAAGAGAAACAGCAAAAAGAGTGGCTGCGTCACCTATCGTAGAACAAGAAGGGGAATTATGTTTTAGCTTATATACACCAGAAGCCGATTCCATCGTTACATCTACGGGCATTATTATTCACGTAGGAACGATGGGCGCTGCGATTAAATTCATGATTGAAAATGATTATGAAGATAATCCGGGAATCAATGACGGAGATATCTTTTGTAATAACGATAACCATGTCGGTAACGTGCATACTTGTGACGTGCATACGCTCGTTCCTATATTCTGGGAAGGAGAAGTAGTTGGATGGGTTGGTGGCGTGACCCACGTCATTGATACAGGGGCTGCAGGTCCAGGTAGTATGCCGATGGGACCAGTACAAAGATATGACGATGGCTATCAAGTCACTTGTCGGAAAATCGGAGAAAACGACGAGTTATCAAAAGATTGGTTACTAGAAAGTACTCGCTCTGTTCGCGGAGCAAAATATTGGACATTAGATGAAAAAACGCGCGTTGCTGGTTGTCATATGATTCGTGATTTAGTACTCGACGTCATTAGAGAAGAAGGTGTGGATAATTATAAACGTTTTATTCGTGAAATCATTGAAGATGGACGGCGCGGATTTGTCAACCAAGTAAAAATGATGACCATTCCTGGTAAATATCGTGGGGTTTCATTTATTGACGTACCATTTGAAGGGCTTGACCTCCCGAAATTTGCCCAACAAAATTCAATCATTCACACTCCGTCTGAAATTACTATTCATAAAGATGCCCATTTAGAAATAGACTTTGAAGGTTCGAGTCGTTGGGGCTGGCATCCGTTTAACGCAACCCCGGTCTCGATTACGAGTGGCATTTGGGTTATGCTGTCACAAACCCTCGTTCCAAACGATCGAATCAATGACGGTGCTTATTATGCGAGTACATTTGGAATCCCATTAGGTTCTTGGTTTAACCCCGATGACATTCGGTCCGCCCATTCAAATACATGGCATGGCCTCGTTGCTGGCTGGACACCTTTATGGCGGGGGTTAAGCCGTGGCTATTGGGGACGAGGATTTTTAGAAGAAATTAACGCCGGAAACGCTCACACTTCGAACTGGCTGCAAGGTGGTGGATATGATCATCATGGAGAATTATCGGCATTAAATAGTTTTGAATCGGCGGCCTGTGGAGTTGGAGCAAGTGCGGTGAAAGATGGAATCAGTCATTCCGCTGCTTTATGGAACCCTGAAGGCGATATGGGAGATATGGAAATTTGGGAAATCCTTGAACCACTACTCTTTATGGGCAGAGAAATTCTACCTGGATCCGGTGGTGCTGGTAAATTCCGTGGCGGAAATGGTTGGCAATCTCTCCGACTCGGCTGGGGTGCGAAAGAGTGGACCATGCTTGTAGCCGGAGCAGGCGCCATGGCCACAGACTGCGGTTTAATGGGTGGATATCCAGGTGCAGCGGGGTATCGATTCAGTGCATATAACACCGATTTAAAAGAACGTATTGAAAAAAGACTACCGCTTCCGCTTGGCGGTGACACCGATCCGGACTATCCAACCTATGAGAAAAACATGAACGCAGAAGTTGTAAACCGCGATCGACAAGCAGTTACGACGCAAGAAGAATTCGATGATTACGATCTGATTTTGAACTATTTGCGTGGAGGTCCAGGGTTTGGTGATCCACTAGACCGAGACCCTAAGCTTGTTGAGGAAGATTTAAATGATCGCTATATTTTACACCGCTATGCTGAAAAAGTATACGGTTGTGTTTTCACAGAAAAAGACGGTGAATATAAAGTGGATTTGGAAGCAACAAAAGAAAAACGGAAACAAATTCGGAAAGAACGCTTAGAACGCAGTATGCCAACCAAAGAATGGATGAAAAAAGAAAAACAAAAGATTTTAAACAAAGATGCTTCAAAACAAGTGCAATTAATGTATGCCGAAAGCTTTGCCTTAAGTGAAAAGTTCACAGATGAATTTAAAGAATTTTGGAATATCGGGGATGACTGGATGATTTATGAAGAAGACTTGAATGTAACGAAACTCGGAAGACACATTAATCGTTTTAAAAATAATGCATAAGGGGGTATAACATGAGCGAGCAAAAATACGATCATAAAGTAATAAACGAACTCGTGGAAGGCACGTTAGAATGGTATCAAATCAAAAATATGATGTCGAGTCATAAAGATCCGGAACGGTTTAAAGTGTATCGAGAAGTGATGCAAGAAAGAGTGTCATGGGATGATCCCATTTTGTTACCGCTTGGGTTACATTTATATATTGTATTAAAAGAAAACGGGGAACGGATCGTAAAATGTGATTGCGGCCATGAGTTTTGCGATTATAAAGAAAACTGGAAGTTGTATGCCAATATCTTTGTGCGAGATACCGAAGAAAAAATGAATGAAGTATACCCAGTGTTAATGGCACCAGACCCAGAATGGCAAGTGATTCGCGAATATTATTGTCCAAGTTGTGCGGCGCAATTAGAAGTGGAAGCAGTCACTCCTTGGTATCCTGTGATTCATGATTTTGAACCAGATATTGATACGTTTTATAAAGATTGGATGAATCTTCCACTTCCTGAAGTCAAATCGAAAGGGTAACATGAAACTCGGGCTTAAGTATATGGATCACGTCTGTTAAAAACTTTCTCCTCCTCTATCCATTTCATCTTAAAAGGCGACAGCTTTTATTGCTGTCGCCTCATTTTCTGTTGATATTATACTTTTTCATGCGTCGGTAAAGAGTCGTTCGAGCAATGTTACAACGTCTAGCTACTTCTGATAAATTCCCATTTGTCTCTTCAATTAACTGTATAATTTCCTCTCGTTCTGCTCTTTTTGCCAGACTGAAGCGATCTTTTGAACTGGTATTCACAGTTTCGTATTTTTCGATGATAGACTTCGGCAAGGATTCCATTTTAATATGGTTGTCTCCATTAAAAAGAATCGCATATTCCATGACATTCATCATTTCCCGAATATTTCCCGGCCAATGGTACTCGTTAAAAAAAGCAATTACTTCTTTATCGATTGTCGGTACTTCTCTTCCGTGGTTTCTCGCTAATTCTGTTGCAAAATAGCGACATAATAAAGGAATATCCCCTTCTCTTTGTTTGAGTGGAGGTAAATGTAATTCCACCACATTTAAACGATAGTAAAGATCAGAGCGAAAAGTACCTTCTTCAATTAGTTTTTCTAAATTTTTATTTGTTGCGGCAATGATACGGACATCGATAGGGATAGGTGTGGAGGAACCGATCGGAGTCACTTCTTTTTCTTGTAACACCCGTAAAAGGTGAACTTGTAAGTCTAGTGGCATTTCACCGATTTCATCCAATAATAAGGTACCGCCATTCGCTTCTTCAAATTTCCCTTTCTTCCCTTGTGGATCTCCACCAGTGAAAGCACCTCGCACGTAACCGAACAACTCACTCGTAATCAAATTCTCTGGTATTGCTCCACAATTAATGGCGATAAATGGTTGATGTTTTCTGCTGCTTTTTAAATGAATATTATGAGCAAAAATTTCTTTCCCTGTTCCACTTTCACCAGTAATAAGAACAGGGACATTCTTATCTGCTACAACTTCTACCTTTTGAATCACATTTCTCATTGCAGCAGACTGACCAATCACACCTTTAAGTGCTGTTTGCTTATTTGAATCGGAAGGATGATATTGGTATAACTTTTCAATAAAAAAGACAAAACCGATATGTTCGGAGTTGAAGGTGATGCTTCGTATAAATATTTTTAATTGTAACGACGAAACATCCCACTCCCATTCATGTTGATGGGGGTTTCTAGACAATAGCGAGTTTTTTAACGAATGTAGTTGTTTATTATCCCACAAATCATCCCAATGGTTGATGGAAAATACATCTAAACAAGATTCATCGGCATGGACTACGTTTAGCATTTCATCTAAAACCATGACGTGTGCAGATGTTTTTTTTCTTTTTACTTCATCATATGTGTCTTGTAAATGTTTAAAGATATCATGGGAATGAATGAATAAGTGTTGTACGATTAAATTTGAAACATTTTGAACGACGCTGAGTGAATGTGACTGAGCACTGGTACTAGGACCTGTTAAATCGATAACACCTAATAGTTTGTTCGTTCTTGGATCACGAATCGGCGCAGACGAACATACCCACGGATGAACACCTTGACAATAATGCTCAGAGGAAAGAATTTGAATTGGTTTCTCTGCAGCAAGGGATGTTCCTATCGCATTTGAACCAGCAGATTGCTCACTCCAGTCGGCTCCAACAACGAAATTCATTCGTTCTGCCTTATTTAGTATTTCTCTATCTCCTTTTAAGTAGATAATTTTTCCTTCATCATCACCTAACGTAATGAGATGACTTGTTCCGCTTATTTGTTTGGAGAAATCTTCTATAATAGGTAGGGATATGTCATATAATTTGGACTGATGAATTTGTTCTTTTAATTTATCTTCACTAACTTTGATTGGTGTTTCTTTTTGTAATGGGTCTACTCCATATTGTTGACAACGTTTCCAAGACTCTAAAACTTCTAAGCGCACCTCGTTTGTTTTAGGTACTTCCTTTTCAAAAATGAAATGTTCCCAATTGTTTTCTAATTCCTTTAATTTGCGAGGGAGCTCATTGGTGGAATAAAATGCTAAATTAGAACTAACCAACTCAAAGTCCTCCTTGGCAATCGATTATTATTCTGTTGTCATTATGGAGTTAAGATTTCTATGATGATATGAGTATGGTAGAGGTAAGATCATTATTGGTAGGATGAGGGTAATATTCTATTTGTAATAATATTCTTAATATAACGATTTGTCAAACTTGAATTTAAAAGAGTCTGAGTCAACCATTTGTGGGCAACTTTTTGTGAATCCCAATAATTGTAAGCGGATTCACTCTTGCTGGGTACTCCTTTGAAGTGCTATTAATCTCTTTTTAAAAGCCTCTCAATCCTTTGAGCGCTTGATATACAGGAATATTCGCTTTCCCTTTGAGATAC
>NZ_WKJG01000033.1 GCF_027853235.1 Aliibacillus thermotolerans | reverse complement strand
CGTATAATTCATTTTGAGTCCTCCTTGGTTTTCTAATTTCGGAGTCGATGCATCGACATCCTGTACTATACCAAGGAGGCTCTTTTTTGTTAAACCTCAAATTTCTTCATTACAGGAATGCTTTCTAACTAACTTCTACCATGATTGTAGCTTTTATAGTCTAGCAAACGAATAATATGTGAATCAAGCGCGTTTCATCATTTTAAACCATTTGTGAGACAAAATGAACTCAATATATATCATGAAGAAAAATAAAATGAAAAAGTGAAAGAAAAAAGTTTCTCCAATGATGACCCCTTCCGTCCATGGGTACAAATGGTAATGATACATCATTTCACCAAGACAAAAAGATAACAATGCGCATACGGTTCGATTGATGATTGGACGCATAATCATTAAAAAAAGCAAGTAAAAACAAGCAAGCAATGTCTCCACTTTTCCAAATAAGAAAACAACCGGCTCATACCAAAGTGCCATGCGAAAAGAAGCGTACAAAAACGCCATTCCAATCGTGATGACCACTATTTTCCAACGCGTGGAAAAAGGCATGGAAGTAAGATAATAACAACCAATAAAAAATAGAAAAAGGAAAGCCGGACGTACGTCCCCAAAAGAAAACGACCACTGAAATGGATACAAAATAATGAACGTTAAAATCATCATCACCGAGGTTGTTCGAAATGTATTTTTCTTTGCAAAAAATGTTTGGATACACCACAAATACCAGCAAATGATTAAAAAGAATGTACTGTCCATTTTTTTCCTTTTTGTTATCCAGAGTTGCCACTTTTCTCGCTAATTATTCCCATCGAAAAAAACTGGTTTATCGACGGCAGATAAACCAGTTTCCCTGTTTATTTTTTATATTTTTTCAGCTGGTCTCCTATCATATCTCCTAATGAAAAACCGGAATGATCTTCTTCAGGTTGCGATTCTTTCTCCACTTTTTCATCGGTTGTTTTCGTTTCTTCAAGGGCACGTATGCTGAGTGAAATACGTTCTTGAGATGGATGTATGTCGAGTACTTTCGCTTGGACAGTTTGACCTTCTTCAAGCACTTCATTTGGCGTACCGATATGACGGTTGGCAATTTGAGAAATATGAACGAGTCCTTCCACCCCCGGGGCTACTTCCACGAAGGCACCAAAAGAAACGAGTCGTTTTACTTCTCCTTCAATTACGTCCCCTGGCTTAATTTTTCCTTCAATGGTTGTCCAAGGATCCGGGAGTGTTTCTTTAATGGAAAGGGAAACTCTTTCACTTTCTTGATCCACAGCTAAAATTTTTACTTCGATTTCGTCGCCTTCCTTCACTACATCCGCAGGCGTTTCAACCCGGTGATGGGCCATTTGGGAGATATGCACCAATCCGTCTACCCCACCAATATCCACAAACGCCCCAAAGTCAGTGAGTCGTTGCACCGTTCCAGTGACGATTTCACCCACTTGTAAACTTTCCAGTAATTCTTTCTTTTTCGCTTCTACTTCTTCATCCAATACAGCCCGTTGAGAAAGAATTAATTTGTTTTCTTCCGGATCCATTTCAATGATTTTCATCCGGAGCGTGCGACCTTTATAATCACTAAAATCTTCTACGTAATGGCGCTCGACAAGGGAAGCTGGTATGAAACCCCGGACACCGACGTCCACGACAAGTCCACCTTTGACTACTTCTTTCACTTCCGCTTCTATGATCTCATCGTTCTCATATTTCTGTTTTAATTCTTCCCATGCTTTATCAGCAATGGCGGCACGTAAGGAGAGAACGAGTTCGTCATCGCCAACTTTGATAACTTTGAATTCTCTTTCTTCTCCTTCCGTTAATACATCACTTACTTTTTCAACATGAAGACTTGACAATTCACTAATCGGGATGACAGCATCTACTTTATATCCCGCGTTTGCAAACGCTTCTTTCTCCTTCACTTCAGTGACCGTCGCTGTAACGACGTCACCTACATGAAATTCCTTCATCTCTGCATGATTCATTTCATCCACCATTGACAAATGCCTCCTTCACTTTCCTCTAGGAACAAAGCCTAAATAAAATAATAATATGATAAATTCTTTATCAAAAGAATTTATTACTCAGTGATTGATGGATTTATATCAGTTCGTCTTTTTCTTCTTGATGTCGCTCTAATAAAGATTGAATATTTGTCATAATGATGTCCGTTGCTTCTTTTGTACTCACTCGCTCTTTTCGGTATTTTTCAAAATGAATCGGTTTCCCATAAATGATCGTCACTTTTCTAAACAGCTTATATGGTCCAATGATCACCACCGGAACAATGACTGCTTCGGAGCGAAGGGCAAAAAATCCAGAACCGGAAAGTGGTTTGCCTAATTTCCCTGTCTTACTTCTTGTCCCTTCCGGAAACAAACATAACATTTCGCCTTTTTTTAAGACGTCTAACCCTTTTCGTATAGCTTGACGATCTCCCGCTCCACGTTTCACCGGAAAAGCACCTAAAGAGGATAGCAAAAAGCCTAGCAATTTGTTATGGAATAGCTCCTCTTTGGCCATGAAACGAATCTTTCGTTTCAGAAACGTACCAATGAGCGGAGGGTCAAAATTACTAATGTGGTTTGAACAAAGAAGTACAGGGCCTTCCTCCGGTATATTCTCTTTTCCCTTCACTTCGACCCGAATAAACATTGTAAAAAACAATTGACATACCCATTGTCCAATTGTGTAAATCATCATGAACGGATCCTTTCCATCGCCAATTCATACATCCGTTCCACGACTTCTGCAATGGACATATTCGTCGTATCCATTTCAATGGCATCCTTTGCTTTCACAAGCGGAGAAAAGGTTCTTGTTGTATCTAACTCGTCTCTTTGTTTAATATCTTCTAGTATAGAGGCATAATCGGAGGGGATTCCTTTTTGACAGTTTTCTTCGTGCCGTCTCTTCGCTCTCTCTTCCACTGTTGCCAATAAAAAAATTTTCAATTCTGCTTCGGGTAAAACGGCAGTACCGATATCCCGGCCATCTAAGACGGTACCTTTATGCCTTGCTAATTGTTGTTGTCTTTCCACCATCGAAGTGCGCACTTCTTGATGTTGGGAAATCTTGGAGACAATCGCCGTTACCTCATTGCTCCGAATGTCTGTCGTGACGTCTGTATCGTTTACAAATACTTGATTTCCTCTTTCTGTCGGCAACAATCGTATCTCTATTTCTTTTAGCAATGAAAGGAGAGCGGGACCATTTTTCGGATCCACTTTCCGTTGTAACGCCTTCCACGCGAGCGCACGGTACATCGCTCCTGTATCGATATAGACATACCCTAACCGGGAAGCTAGAAGTCTTGCAACAGTGCTTTTTCCCGCTCCTGCAGGGCCGTCAATTGCTATGTTAATTTTTTTCATAGTGCACCTCATCGTGAATATGTAGCTTGTTTCGTTTTGTTCATTCCTGATTGTTATACACAGTTTATCATACCTTGAAAGCACACAATTTAGCAAGCATCACATCCGATTTTTGGCAATGTCGTCCTTTTCATTTGATGAGTAAAAACAATCTCCATGCTTATTATTCAAAGCTAGCGACGAAGAATTTGTTGTTGAAAACAATAAGAAATAATTTTCTGTCGGTCATTTTCATCAATATGTATAAATTGCATGGAACAACGATTAGGAAATCCTTTTTCTTTATTTTCAACTCTTACTACTTTTGAACGAGTTTTTACATAATGAATTACTCCGTCTTGAAGATGCAACACAAGCCATACATCGACCATCTCTTCTTTTTTTAACTCAATCTGTTCAGGTAAAACAATGTAAATCCCCCCTCCGCCAATATCAATGGTCGTTGTGACAAATGGATCAAAAGATTCGGTCTTGGAATGCACCGCCACATCTACTGCAGCATCGATCCGCAAATAATTACGTCGCTGAATTCGTGTGTAATGGTCTTTTCCCGGATTTTTTAAGTAGAAGCGATTGATTTTTCCTCTTTGTCTATGCGTGATTTCAGAGGAGAAAGAATAGACAGCGTCATCTGCTCCGACAAACCAAACGTCCACTTCTGTTCCTAACATAAATATCCCACTTTTTCCCGTTTCTTTATGAACCGGGGTATCCACGACAAAATACCCGTCGATGGAATCAATTAATTTAGAGCGGTACGTCGTTTTTTCATTGATAGAAGGATCATTCGAAACTTCAATATAGACCGTATTGCCTATTTTTATCATGGTGCATCTTCCTTCCTGACATTCTCTTTATGTATATTTTGTCACATATATACAAAAAGAAGAAGCAAAAATGCTTCTTCTTATAAAATATCTTTACATTGTATCATAAACTGGCTCTGCTGATTCCATTTTCTTTACCATTTCTTCATCCCCATTCGTTGCATTGATGAAAATTTGGAACGTATCATTCTCAATCGTTCCGAGAAATTCATAACAAAGCACTTCTTTTTCATCTTCATTTAAAATGAGCGCAAGATGTTCTTCTCGGATTTCGACATGAGGATTTACTTTTTCTTTTGCTTCTTCCAATGTTATTTCAGGTTTTAAATCTTCTCTCTTTTTATGATGAACGATATAATCGGCTCCTTTATATCCAATGATTTCGCCATCATCTAACGCCACATGAACATAGACGGCATCTGGGTATATACGGACATCATTTTCCACCGGGACAAAATGAAAAGCTCCTACGGTATCATACTGTTTGGCATCGATTAATTCCATATGTTCGAACTGATTTTTCTCTAAAAATCTTTTCGCAATATAACTTGCTTCATTTAAACTAATTTCCACGTTTTCAATAGGACGAGATTGCAGCAGCCATAGCGGATGTCCACCATTTTTTGTCATATCCATATAAATGTTTGCTTCGCCTTCCGGTTCTTCAATTGCTAATGAATATCCGTCATAACTCACTCCTTTATCCAATTCCTCTACTTGCACTTTCATCGAGTCCGGTAAATCGAGAAATTTCTTCGCTATTTTTGCAGCTTCTTCTTTCGACACAGGTTTTCCTTTAACTTGTTTTGCAATTTTTTCATCTACATCCAACGAAAAAGTATCATCTACAGTAAAGTCCGTTTCTGTATAACCTTTTACTTTATCATTCATGATGGAAAAACCATTTACAATCGAATTGTCCATCGGTTCCTCTCCGGAAAGCATTGCAGCTTCCGCATCCGTCCATTTCAGTTGATTTTTTAGCGCGTTTGCTTGTAACTTTCTCAGCTCTTGTTTAACATCCCCTGACTCTTTGTAAAACTTACGTAGTTGTTCATATTCTTCATTCGTTAGTGGATGTTTATTTTCTCCACGAATAGAATGTTTGTAACTGAAATTACCGATATGATGTAAAAATTGTTCTGTCTCATTCAAAGCCATTAATCCAAGCGGGAGTTGCCCCAATTCATTTTGTGCCATCGAAGTTAAGCGCCAAACATTCGCAAGACCACTGGATAATTGCTCACGGGAGTTCATCGCAAGTGTTGTCCCAATTTCATCTTCTAATTGGTCAAGATGATACGTTAGATCATGAAACGCTCGTTGAAAATCATTTTCATGGGCAACTAATAACGCTTCTTTTTCCCGCTTTTCATTCATTCCCCACCAACCGGTGCCAATCAATGCTGCAGCGAGGATACCGATAAATATTGTGCGTATCATCACATCACCTCCATCTATTTCGCAAAGATATGTTTACCAATTCGTTTAATGGTTGGACGGTTAAAAACCCATCCCGACGTTGCTGTCGCTGGATTATAATAATAAAGTGCTCCTCCCGTAGGATCTTGACCATTGATTGCATCTAGCACAGCTTTTCTCGCTTGCTCGTTCGGTGGCAAATAAATTTGTCCATCCGCCACCGCTGTAAATGCGCGTGGCTCAAAAACAACACCACTCACGGTATTTGGGAAAATCGGGCTATTCATGCGATTAATAATGACCGCAGCTACTGCTACTTGTCCAATATACGGTTCTCCCCTTGCTTCGCCGTATACGGCATTCGCCATAATTTGAATGTCATTTTCGGAAAAGCCGGCGGGCACATTCATCGCCTTTTGAATGTTTGCTTGATTTGATTGTGTTTCATCCGGACTTGCTTCTTTTTCTTGTGGACGAGACGGTTCTGTTTGATTCTTTCCTCCCCCTTGGTCTGGAGCACGTTTTTGTTTAGGGGTTCCACCTTCTTGGTTCGTTCCTCTTTGGGATGGTTGTCTCTTTCTATCGGTCGTTTTTTGCTTATCAGCACTCCCTTTCGGACCTTTTTGAATATCTTTCGGGGTACCGCCATAATGAGTAAATTCTTTTGCATTCTCAAGAGCATCTTTTACAAATTGCTCATCATATTCCGTAGATTTTTCAAGCATTTCTTTCATTTCTGCACCGACAAGTCCATCCGGTTCTAATCCAAATTGTTCTTGAAAGTTTTTTACAGACCAAAACGTCTCCCATCCAAAGACGCCGTCTATAGTTCCATTATAAAAACCGTTATATTGAAGCCGTGCTTGCAACTCTACCACATCATCTCCTGTTGCTCCTTTTTGAATCACTTGATCTGAAAAAGCTTCGGTTGTATGAGCCGGTAAACATAGACCGAAAACTAACACACACATACACCCGACAATCAGTTTATAACGAAAGAACGAAAGACCGTTCATCCCCTTGTCCCTCCTTATTTCCAAACACTTTATTTGGGAATATGTACGTTTATTTTCTTCTCGTTCAATGAATTTATACATTTTCCTAAACAAAAAACCTCCTTCTTACTTGTTTTGATCACAAGCAAAAAAGGAGGTTTAAATAAGCAAAATGTTCTTCCTGTCAACATTTATTATAGTACGCTAAAGTATCTTCCTTCCGGATGAGCAAATACCATGGCGGTGACAGACGCCTCAGGCTCCATCATGTACTCATCCGTTAGCTGGATACCAATTTTTTCTGGTTGTAATAAACGAAATAGCTTTTCTTGATCATTTAAGTTCGGACATGCCGGATAACCAAATGATACCCGAACACCTTGATATTTTGCTGAAAAGCGCTCTTGCATCGTAAAGTCCGGGGAATCGGGGAATCCCCATGAATCTCTCATCATTTGATGCACTCGTTCTGCAAATCCTTCCGCAAGTTCTAGTGCCGTTGCCTGGATTAAATGACTAAATAAATAGTCTCCCTTTTCTTTTGCTTCCTCCGCAATCTCTCTAACCCCTTCTCCGGCGGTAACGGCGAGAAAACCGACATAATCCATTTCGCCACTTTCTACCGGTCGCAAATAATCGGCAAGACATAAGAAAGGCGGACGACTTTGACGTGGGAACGTAAAGCGAGTAAGTTCTTTCTTTCCATCCGGTGCATCATAAATAATCACGTCATTCCCTTCTGATTGCGCTGGAAAAAATTTATACATCCCGTGTGCTTTCAGCAGTGCTTCTTCTTTTGCACGTCGAAACACTTCATCAATTTTTTCTTTGAGCGCTAATGCTTTTTCATCTTTTTCCTCCAGTAAACGGCTCACTTTTCCTTTTAGTCCTAAATGTCGTCCCATGAGCATTTGCATATTCACATACGGTTCTAAATGTTTAATACTGTAATTTCTTAAAATGTGCGTGTTAAAATCCGGTGGCGTATGAACCGGTACAGTTGTTGACACATTCGATCGAGCTGGTACTTCGATTTCTTCCGGTCCACGACTTGTTGTTTCGTCTCTCTTTTCAGCAAGCTGTTGTTTTTCTTTTAATTCCTGCTCTAATTTTTCTTTTTCAGCGGGATTAGCTAGTCTATTCGCAATTTCCAAGCCATTCATCGCATCTTTAGCATAGAGAACCATGCCGTCATATTCTGTGCTAATTTTTTCATCGGTAAACTTTCTTGTAAGCGCCGCACCACCAACGAGAATAGGAATGGAAATTTTCTTGTTTTTTAAATCTTGCGCAGTTAGTACCATTTGTTGAGCCGACTTCACAAGCAGTCCACTGAGCCCTATTGCATCCGGTTTTTCTTTTTCCACTGCCTCAATCAATTCATTCGATGTCACTTTAATTCCTAAATTGACAATTTTAAACCCGTTGTTCGATAAAATGATATCGACCAAGTTCTTTCCGATATCGTGGACGTCCCCTTTTACGGTAGCTAAAATAATTTTTCCTTTTCCGCTGTCATCTTCTTTCTTTTCCATGTGGGGTTCTAAGTGGGCCACTGCTGCTTTCATCACTTCCGCACTTTGAAGCACTTCCGCCACAATAAGTTCATTATCATTAAATAATTTTCCTACCGTATCCATTCCATTCATTAATGGACCGTTAATAATATCAAGAGGATCGTCATATTTTGCTAATGCTTCATCCAAATCTTTCACAAGCCCGTCTTTGGAACCTTCCACGACATATTGGGATAGCCGTTCCTCCAAAGATAATGTTTGTTTTACTTGTTTCTTTTCCACTTTCTTTCCGCGATAATGGGCGGTGAAAGCTGCGAGAGTTTCATCGGACGTTTCAAATAAAAGCTTTCGGGCGAGATCTTTTTCTTCTTCTGGGATACTTGCAAACCGCTCGAGCTTTTCTGTGTTCACAATGGCATAGTCTAGTCCTGCATTCGTACAATAATAGGTGAATACTGCGTTTAATACTTCTCTTCCTACCGGAGGCAATCCGAAAGAGACGTTACTTACACCGAGAATCGTTAAACATTCTGGCATTTCTTTTTTGATTTGCCGGATCGCTTCCACGGTTGCTTCCGCGCTTCCAATATATTGTTCGTCGCCGGTTCCTACGGGAAAGACAAGAGGGTCAAAAATAATATCTTGTGGCTTTAATCCGTATTTATTGACGAGTAAATCATAAGAGCGCCTTGCGATTTCTAACTTCCGTTCCACCGTCACTCCCATTCCCTTTTCATCAATTGTTCCGACAACGACGGCGGCGCCAAATTTTTTGATAATCGGAACGATTTGTTCAAAACGTTCTTCCCCGTCTTCTAAGTTAATGGAATTGATGATGGACTTCCCTTGCGTGTATGTCAACGCTTTTTCAATGACATCTTTATCGGTAGAGTCAATCATCAGTGGAACTTTCACTTTATTAATCACTTCTGCTAAAAACTTTTCCATATCTTCCAGTTCGTTTCGGTCCGGGTTAGCAAGGCAGACGTCAATGACGTGGGCTCCTTTTTTCACTTGTGCCCTTGCAATTTCTGACGCTTCTTCGTATTTTTCTTCTTCGATGAGCCGTTTAAATTTCCGGGAACCGATCACATTCGTTCTTTCTCCTACGAAAAGCGGGCGCATCGTTTCATCATAAATAAGCGGATCAATTCCGGAAACACGGTGGGCCGTCGACGGTTTTGGAACGCGTGGTGAATAATCTTTTAACGTTTCTCGCATGACACGGATATGCTCCGGTGTCGTTCCGCAACATCCACCTACAATATTTAACCATCCGTTTTCGGCAAATGTTTGTAACTTCTTTGTTAAAGATTCCGGTGACTCATGATAGTGGCCTTCTTCATCTGGAAGTCCAGCATTCGGATAACAGTGGACGTACGTTTCCGCCAGTTCCGATAACGACCGGAGATGGTCTCTCATAAATTCGGGACCAGTTGCACAGTTTAAACCAACGACCGTCGGGTTCATATGTTCTAAGGAAATGTAAAACGATTCAATTGTCTGTCCTGCCAAAGTGGTTCCCATCGGCTCAATCGTACCTGAAACGATGAGGGGTAGTTTTTTGCCTAACTTTTCTTCTGCCCGTTCCATCCCGATATAAGCGGCTTTCACGTTTCTCATATCTTGACTCGTCTCTAATAATAAAATATCAACGCCACCTTTTATAAGACCAATGGCTTGTTCTTCATAAGCATCGACAAGTTCTTCAAAAGTTGTTCCGCCTGTGACAGAAAGTGCTTTTGTCGTCGGGCCCATGGCGCCAGCAACGTAACGAGGATGCGTTTCGGTAGAATAATCATCCGCTGCCTTTCTAGCAAGTTGCGCTGCCGCTATGTTTAATTCTTCCGCTCGGTCTTCCAAATCATAATCTTTTAGTACAATACTTGTTGCGCCAAACGTATTGGTTTCAATAATGTCCGCTCCTGCTTCTAAATAATCCCGATGGATTTTATCGACCACATGAGGAGCGGTGACATTTAAATATTCATTACAACCGTCATATTGTTCCCCACCGAAGTCTTCCGGGGTTAAATCAGCATTTTGTAACATCGTCCCCATTGCGCCATCTAAAAATAAAATTGCTTCTTTTAATCTTTCTGTAAAAGGAATTGTTGGTTTCATCGTACCACTCCTTGTTTTCTCTATCGTTGTTTCGATTGAACAGTCTGGCGAATATATTTCGTTAACGTAGCAGTCATTTCATAGCGCAAAAATGGAGTGATGAGATAAATGCCGTGAAAATATTTTAACGCTTCATCGATTAACGATTTGGCAATTTCCAGACCTTCTTTTTCTGCTAATTGACGATCTTCACCTGCCATTGCCATTCGCTTTCTCACTTCATCCGTCAATGTAATGCCTGGCACTTCATTATGCAAAAACTCCGCATTACGACTGCTCACAAGAGGCATAATTCCAATATAAATCGGTGTTTTCAAATGTTTTGTCGCCTCATACACGACTTGAAAATGATTGAGATCATACACCGGTTGACTCATAAAATAATCGGCGCCGGCATCAATCTTTTTCTCCATTCGTTTTACTGCCAGGTTTAAATTTCGAACGTTCGGGTTAAAAGCCGCCGCCACAGTGAAGGATGTTTTTTCTCCTAACGATTTACCAGTATAAGATCTGCCTTCATTCATTTCTTTTAATAAAGAAATAAGACGGAATGAATTTAAATCATACACGGAAGCAGCGCCTGGAAAGTCCCCTACCTTGGTAGGGTCTCCCGTCACGGCAAGGACATCGTGAATTCCAAGGGCGTGAATCCCTAACAAATGAGATTGCAACCCGATAAGATTTCGATCACGACAAGTGACGTGAAGAAGTGGTCTCGCATTTGTCTGTTGTTTCACCAGTGCTCCCATGGCTAAGTTATCAATTCGCGGGGAAGCAAGGGAATTGTCTGCCATTGTCACCGCATCTGCACCTGCTTCTTTCAACGCTGTGACACCTTTCATAAATCTCGTCACATCAAGCTTTTTCGGAGGGTCTAATTCAACGATAATTTTTGTTTTTGGCGATGTATCGTTCAAAGGAAGGGCCGGTTCTTTTTCTTTCCATTCCATCGGTTCTTCCATAGAGACGACAAAAGTTTTCTCTTTTATCGGAGTCGTCCCTTTCAATGCACGGGCAATTTCACGAATGTGAGCCGGCGTTGTTCCGCAACACCCGCCGATCAATCGTACTCCTTGTTTTTTTAAATCTCCTGCTTTTTCATAGAAGTAGTCCGGATTTGACTGATACACGAAACGACCTTCTTCCAGCTCAGGAAGACTAGCATTTGGATAAGCGGAAAAATATACCTCTTCCATCAGTGGCACCGATTCAAATGAACGATGAATATGGTAAGGCCCCATTCCGCAATTAAGACCAACGACATCCGCTCCTGCTTCTTTCAACTGTTCAAACACGTCTTGAACGGTAAGCCCTCCTTTCATCACTCCTACTTCTTCTAAAGCGACTTGCGCGATGATGACAGTGTCGGAAAATTGACGCACGTTTCTTATCGCTGCCGTTAATTCTTCGATATCGTAAAAGGTTTCAAATAACAATCCATCCGGATGTTCACTTAATAATGCCTTTGCTTGCTCTACTAACGCTTTTTCGATTTCCGTATCGCTTACATCGATCGGTTGTACCCCTTTTATCCCACCGATTGTTCCAACAACGTAAGCGTCCCTTCCAACGGCTTCTTTCGCAATGCGCACGGCCGCCTGATTGATGGCCTCTACTTTCTCTTCTATTTCATATTTTTGAAGCATGACTCTATTGGCACGATATGTATTCGTTTGAATGACATCCGCTCCGCTTTCCACATATTCTCGATGTACTTTTTTGATAACAGCTGGCTCCGTGAGATTTAATGCTTCAAAGGAACCTGTATAACCTGCTTCATATAAATACGTCCCCATCGCGCCATCGCCGACGAGCATGTTCGTTTGCAGTGCTTCTTTGAAGTTCATGTCAACCGTCCTCTCCTCTTCACTCATTTCAAACATCCGCACTTCTTAATGCTTGTTCTAAATCATCAATAATATCATGGACATCTTCAATTCCGACAGACATACGGAGGAGACGCTTGCACACTCCATTTTCTTGAAGTACTTCTTCCGGCATATCTGCGTGCGTTTGCGTGATCGGATACGTCATAAAACTCTCCACTCCCCCTAAACTTTCCGCAAAAGAAATCAGCTGTAAGTTTTTTAAAATGGAGTGAACCCACGCTGGATTTTCAATGCGAAAAGAAAGCATACCGCCTTTTCCAGGATACAACACTTCTCTTACTTTCTCATGAGAACGCAAATATTCTGCAACACGTCGTGCATTTTCTGTATGTTTTTCCATACGAACCGCCAACGTTTTCATCCCCCGCATTATCAACCATGCATCCATTGGTGCAAGAATGGTCCCCATACTATTTTGAAAACGACCGATTTTTTCGCAAAGGGATTTCTCTTTCGCAACGACCAACCCAGCGACAACATCGTTATGGCCACCTAAATATTTCGTTGCGCTATGGACCACAATATCTGCCCCTTCTTTTAGCGGTTGTTGTAACACCGGGGTGTAAAAAGTGTTATCAACAATTAAATAGGCATTGTATTTTTTGGCAACCGTTGCTAGCTCCGCAATATTCGCTTCTTGCATCAACGGGTTGGTCGGTGTTTCAATGAACAATGCCTTCGTGTTTTTATTCATCGCCTGTTCGACTTGTTCGATATTCCGAGGGTCTAAGTAATGAATGTGGATTCCCCATTCCCGCCACGCTTCTTCAAAGAGGCGATACGTTCCACCGTAAATATCTTTCGATGCGATAATTTCATCCCCTGTTTGAAACAATGAAAAAAGCGTTGTAATAGCAGCCATACCGGAACTAAAGGCAAATCCAGCTGTTCCTCCTTCTAATCGGGCGATCGCATCTTCTAATATATCTCTCGTCGGATTTTTCGTGCGAGAATAATCATACCCGGTAGACTCACCCACACCTTCATGACGATAAGCCGTGGAAAAATGAACTGGGGCGCTCACTGCTCCCGTCTTTTCATCAATTCGGTTCCCAATTTGAACCAATTCCGTTTCTAGTTGAAATTTTTTCGTCATATCGAATCTCCTCTTTGTTTATAAAAAAATAAAAACAGATCTTCCTCCAGATAAGAAGAAGACCTGTCTCTATTCCCATAGAAACCTTGTGTAACCCACGCTTCTTCTTATCTTTCAGACATCTTTGCCTGAAGGAATTAGCACCTGACCAATCACTTGGCTGGTTGCTGAGATTTCATCGGGCCAGTCCCTCCACCTCTCTAGATAAGAATGCTGATAGATTTAGTTGTATATAGACACCATACACGATAGAAGATGAAATTGCAAATGCAACTTTCATTCTTCGGTATAATCGATATGAAGTTGTTTGTCATTTCCGCAAATGCACCGTTTAAATCCGGTGGTAAGGTTACCATCTTCGTCCTTTCTTCCACGTAATAAAAACCGTTCGCCGCAAGAAAGACATCGAATCGTGACACGATAGCGCCGTTCTTTCTTTGCCATTACCCACATCCTTCCCTTTATGCGTCTCTGTTTCTTTCTTTCTTTATGATAGCTTGTACAATTTTATCTCCGTGAAATCGTCCATTTTCAATAAAAATTTCATTGGCATCATTTCCAGCAGCGATGACACCGGCGATAAACAAGCCATCGACGTTCGATTCCATCGTTTCTTCGTCATATGTTGGACGACCGGTTTCTTCATCCATGTCTACCCCAATTTTTTGCAAAAAACTGTGGTCAGGGTGATAACCAGTCATTGCAAAAACGAAATCAGCAGGAATGTGATAAGACGTACCTTCTTTTTCAAAGTATACGTGAGTCTTTGTAATTTTTGTGACATTTGCGTTGAAATGCATTGTTATTTTATCACGACGAACAAGGGAATGAAAATCGGGCAAAATCCACGGTTTGACGGCCTCGGAAAAACGATCTCCGCGATAAATAACCGTCACATGCGCTCCAGCTTGTTCCAATGCAAGCGCCGCATCCACTGCGGAGTTTTTTCCGCCAATGACTGTCACATTTTGATTGTAGTAAGGATGCGCTTCTTTAAAATAATGAAAAACGTGCGGCAATTCTTCTCCTTCAATTCCCATCATATTCGGATGGTCGTAATAACCTGTAGCAACAATGACATATTTTGCGCGATATTGCTTCCGTTCTTGCGTTTTTGTCACTGTTTCCAATAAAAAAGTTTGTTCTTCTGGTGACACTTTTACTACTTTCTCATAAGAGTGAATGCGTAATTCACTTCTATCCGCAACTGTCCGGTAATAAACGAGGGCTTCATGTCGTTTCGGCTTTCTTTCAATCGAAGGGAAAGGGTATCCCCCAATCTCCAATTTATCACTTGAACTGAAAAACGTTTGGTGTGCTGGATAACGATAAATAGAATGAGCGACGTTTTCTTTTTCTATCACTAATGGATCAAAACCCTTTTCTTTTAACGCCAAACCTGCGGATAAGCCACACGGTCCGGCTCCGATAATAATGATTTGTTCTTTTTTCATACTATTACCCCTTTGAATTCTTGATGTCAGAAAAGTAACACTCGCCAAAAAGGCGAGCGTATGTTATACCCAGCCACGAAAGCGGGTTGCTTCCGCCATTTTGCGGACACCGATCATGTAAGAGGCAAGGCGCATATTAATTTTTCTACCTGCTGAGAGTTGATACACTTTGTCAAAAGCACGGCCTATCACTGTTTCTATTTCTTCTTTCACTTTTTCTTCCGACCAATAATAACCTTGATTATTTTGGACCCATTCAAAATAAGATACGACAAGATCACCAATGCTTGCTAGTATATCAGGGATGAGCAAAATTCCCCGTTGATGAAGAATATCCGTCGCTTCATCGGTTGCAGAGCGTTTTCCCGTTTCCACAACGATTGCCGCTTGAAGAGACGATGCAATATGATTCGTAATTTGCGACTCAATTGCTGCCGGAATCAGGATATCACATTCTTTTCGTAACAATTGTTCATGGGAAAGTGGATGATTGAATAAATTTGTTACCATTCCAAATGAATCTTTCCGATCAATTAAATAGTCAATATCCAGTCCTTTTTCATCATACAAAGCTCCGTTGGCATCAGCAATTCCAACAATCGTCGCTCCGTTTTTTTGTAATTGTTTTGCAAGTAAACTACCAGCATTTCCAAAACCTTGGATAATCACTTTTGCTTCAGCTAATTCGATTTCTTTTTGTTTTGCAGCTCTTTTTAAACAAATCATTATTCCATTTACAATCGCTTCTTCTTTCCCTAACGTCCCGCCGAGCACCATCGGCTTTCCGGTAATATAATTAGAAGCGTCTAACGCGTGTATTTGCTCGTATTCGTCTAACATCCAAGCCATCATTTGTGAATTAGTAAACATATCCGAGGAAAGGATGTCTTTGCCCGAACCAATTACTGAACGAATCGCACGAATATATCCTCGACTTAACCGTTCCAGTTCTTGAAAGGACATTTTGCGTGGATCGCAAATGACCCCACCTTTGCCGCCACCAAATGGTAAATCGGCAATCCCAGATTGAAGAGACACGTTCATCGCTCGTGCCTTTACTTCTCTTTCTGTCACTTTCGGATGAAAGCGAATGCCGCCTTTTGTCGGTCCCACTACATCATTGTGTTGGGCGCGATATCCAGTGAATACTTTCGTTTGTCCGTCATCCATCTTTACCGGGATTCGTACGGTTAAAAGCCGCATCGGTTCTTTTAATACGTCGTATATTTCTTTCGGATAACCTAATTGCTCTAACGCAGTTTTCACCACCTGTTGCATCGAGTCCAACACATCGACCTGTTCCTCCATCTTTTTCACCTCTAAAGCACCACTTAATAACACCCCTCTTATGTCTACTATATAAAATTGCCATTTCTTTTTCCACTAGGAGCTACTGAGTCAACCATTTGTGGGCAACTTTTTGTGAACCCCAATAATTGTAAGCGGATTCTCTCTTGCTGGGTACTCCTTTGAAGTGCTATTAATCTCTTTTTAAAAGCCTCTCAATCCTTTGAGCGCTTGATATACAGGAATATTCGCTTTCCCTTTTAGATACGTCGGTACTCTCGAAACAGAGGAGCAAGAAGAACGATTCATTGACCCTTTCCAAAATGAGGGGGATATTTTTTGCCCACAATAATTTTACTCTTACCTATATTTCTTGTTGTAATATTTTTAGTAAAGCTTGTTGGGGAACGATCGTCTCTCCTTGTGCCCGAACGATATCGATATCCACATGAGCCCGCTCCCCATATTCCTCTAATAAAGCAAGCCATTTCTCTTGATAAAAAGGATATCCTTCCACATATAAATAATAAAATGGTTTCCAGTGATAAATGGTTCCTCCAGTAACCCCATAGGGCGCCGTGCGTTTTGCAAAAGCAAACAAGTCTTCTTTTAATGAAAATCGAAACAATTGTTCGTTATGATGTTGTTTTACCCGTGGCAATGTAGAACGACTACCATCTTCTTCTAAAAAATGCACAATCATCGATATCGTATCGACTGTCCTTTGAAAGATTTCCACATCCAATTGCGTCGTTGGGTCTAACGAAAAGTGACGGGCAATCATCCAAAAAAGGGAAGTAAAAAACGCTTCTGCTTTGCCAGTTGTTAATATCTCTTCGGTGAAATCAATCCCATGATTATTTAGCTCTTGGTTTGTCAAGATCACTTTAATGCTATCTTCTGACCATGTATACATTTCCATATGCAGGTCCTCCTGGGTGTGTACGTTCGCTATTGACCTGGATTCTGTAGTGTCACTATATTCACTCTAACGATAAGAAGTGAGCATTTTAAAAGAAATAAAAAAAGAGGCTGGACATCACTAGCCAAAAAAGAACAGTTCCAAGCACTAAAATTTGCTTGGAGTAATTTTTGTAAGGTTTTTTTCTTCTTCTATATTGGATTATTGTTTCTAGCGGTATATTTCCTTAAGTTTACCGCCAGAAGCGCATTTCTCTGTGTATCTAACACAAGAAGTATAAATGAGCCTCCAATGATTCTAGATGTACGCGGATAGTAAGCAGGACGGCCGAATGCAACGCAAGCACCCAATCGAAGCTTCCCTGGAACGTGATTCCCCATTTGTACCACATCATGAGACCATTCGGTAGGAATTTTGTGTGATATTTCGTCGTATGAATCGTGTTGCGACCTATTTTTGTCCTAATTTCTTCCAATTTTAACTTTCATGCGACCATTTGACCGGTGTTTGACAAAGTGAAGTGTGTCGCATGAAACGTTTATGGAACGATTTATCTCATTTTTTTAAGCGTCATTCGTCGCATGAAACATAAAAACGCTCCGAATTACCTAATTATTTCCACAATTCTAACCCTCTTACGACCACTCCTGTTCGGATTGTACGAAAAAAGTGTCGCATGACCAGTTCACACGACACTTTTTTCATCATTTTCATTTTTAAATGTTCTTTGTACACAAAAAGAGAGACTCACCAAATTTTTGGCGATGACTGAAGTTTTGTCCCATCCTCCCCACTGTTTATTTCCTATTCACTTACGTCAATGATTACAGATCTCCGTTCCGCAAGCATTTGTCACATTGGTTCAAATAAGATTCGTGTTGTTCCTCAATGATTTCTCCACAGTCCGTGCATTGTTTTGGCGGCAAATTTTTGAAAAAATCTGTAATTTTTTTCATCGTTATATCCCCTTCCATTCGGTTCGTTGTTTTGTTATTCATATTGTATTATAACAGTATTGTTTTTGTCAACTTGTTTTAGTACATTTTCTTAAAAAAATTCATTTTTAGTACTTTATGAGGAGATGATTGCCAAATAGGTTCGATAGTTTGTCATTCTGTACTATAACATAATAAAGAAGGATTGTTGACATTTTCCTGAAAGAATTAACTTCTCTTACAGCGTCGCTTATAATATAGAAAGAGGTAAACACGTGGAGTTTGGGGACTTAAGGGGGGTAGAATAAGAATGGACTTAACCGTATTTTTAATTGGAACAGCGTTTTTCGCAGGGGGATTTTTCTTTCTGTTATTTTCTTTAGTAAGGAAAAGAAAACTCACCATTCCTTTTACCTTAATGGGAATTGGGGTTGTGATTTGTTTTATCGGCTTAATTCTTGCTTCTCCGCTTCAAGAAGATGAACCATCCACGTTCAATCAAAGTCATCTTCCTCCAGCCATACATAAAAACAGCTAGGAAAAGTCTAGCTGTTTTTTTATTAGGAAGACCAATACATCCATATTCCAATTCCAATCGCCATGCCAACGAGCAAAATAAATAAATAAAACAGTAGATGAACGACTAATGAAGGGCGTCGCTTATATTTTTTCGGTTTTTTATGTACTTCTTTTCTCGGAGGTAACGATAAAGGATCCACTTCGCTTCTTTGTGGTTCTACCTTTTCTTTGCGTGCTCGTTTTCTTAATACTTCTGCTTGATCTTTCTCCCATTCATTCATCTACCTCATCCTCTCTCATACTGATGAAACAGAACAGCAAGTTGTTTTTTCCAATCTCTTTCTTTCGTAGTAACTTCCCTCCACGTTCGTTTTTTGGTCCTTTCTATTCCACAATTATCACAACAAACAGATACCTTTTTCTTCATGGATTCTCCAAAATAAGAAAGAAGAAATTCTCTTCGACAAGTTGTCGTATTCATCCAATCATACATCTCTCGTAATTTTTTTAATTTTTGTCGTTTTCTTTTTGTGATTTGATCCATGACAAACAAATCATAAGGTTTGTTTTGCTCTTTTCTCCATATCTCCCAATAATGAATCAATAAGCGAAGATGGGTTTCTTCTAAAGAAGTATTGTCTTGTAAAAAATAAAAAACATTTTCTTTTGAAAACGATTCTGTAAGGAGATGGTTTACTTGCTGGATTTCATCGTTCTTAGGAAATTCTCCTTCAATCATCTGTCTCGGGAGGATGAGATCTTCATTTCGATATAGGAGTAACGCTTCACTTGCTTTTCCGTCTCTTCCTGCTCTTCCCGTTTCTTGTACGTATGACTCCATATCTTTTGGAACGTCGTAATGATACACAAAGCGAATATCTTTTTTATTCATCCCCATTCCAAATGCATTCGTACAAGTGATCACATCAAGGGTGCCTTGGAGAAACTGTTGTTGAATCAATTGTCGATCTTCTGCCGTCATCCCGCCATGGTAAGCTGCCACTCGAAAAGAAGTGTGCTCCTTTAACAAAGCAGCAAGTTCTTCTGCTACTCTGCGCGTGCCAGCATAAATCATTCCCGGAAAAGAAGCATAGGCAAGTCGCTCCAATAGGATGGATTCTTTTTCCTCTTTCCCATGAGCGGATACAACTTCATAGGAAATATTGCTTCGATCTACAGTGGCGATCAATTCTACTGGAGAGTCCATCTGTAATTGCCGAATAATGTCTTTTCGAACAATGGGAGTTGCTGTCGCTGTAAGAGCTAAACAAGGTGGATTGCCTAGCATCGATTTGATCTCACCTAATTTCAAATAGTCGGTTCTGAATTCGTGTCCCCATTGGGAAATACAATGCGCCTCATCGACGGCAAATAATGCAACCTTCCTTTGTCGGAGGCGTTCGTACACTTCTTTTTTGTGTAAACTCTCCGGGGCAATATATAAGAGTTTGTATTCTGTTAAATGGGATAAAATATACTTTTTTTCACGGTAGCTAAGGAAACTATTGTAGGTAGCTACTCGTTTGAAACCGCGCATTTTTAATTCTTGCACTTGATTTTCCATCAGAGATAATAAAGGAGAGACAACAATCGTTATCCCTTCGCACATTGCAGCTGGCAACTGATAGCAAAGAGATTTCCCTGCGCCAGTATGAAGCATCGCAAATACATTTTTTCCTGATAAAATAGACGTAATAATTTCTTTTTGATGCGCTCGAAACGACGGATAAGAAAAATGTTGTTGTAGTGCCTGTTCAAGTGTTTCCATAGCCTCCTCCATCACATGCAAGTGTCAGCCGAATGGCAAAGTAAGAAATATCTGGATACCCTTCCTCCGCTAATTGTTGTTTGATCTTTTTTAACCGATACGTTTTTTGCTTTTGTACCGTGCGGAGCACTACTTCTTTTACATGTGGTGAAACATATTGATGAATTGGAAAGTTGGTCATTTCCGATGCAATTTCGACGAGATGGTCTTCAATTGTACTTTTTTTCAGTCGTCTTTTTTCAGCAATGTCATCTAGGGAAAGACCATTGTCTAACATCTGTTTCGTCACTGTAGCCGTTGTTGTCAATTGAAGATTTTGCTCCAAATCTTTCGTAAACTTTGAAAGAAACGGCAAATGGTGGGATTGTTTCATTAAATAATGAAGAACAGAGTGAAAACGAACGTTCACTTCCTCTATGTCTAAATGATATGTTTCTTGTAATTGTTGCAAAGTACGTCCCGTTTCTTTATAACCGGATAACCGAAAAGTAAAGATGGATGCATCGAGCGGAGAAAGCTTGTCCAAAGCATCGTAAAGTTCTTCGTACAAACCCTGTAACCACTGTTTTTTTGTATTTTCTTCCCGTGGCCATCTTCTTTTCACCCATGCCTGCACTTCCCCGTCCGATACCACCGGGAGAAAGTAGCGTTCCTTTTTTTCCGCGTAAGATAATGATTGGATAAAAAGCGACAACCGCTTCCAAAATAACGGTGCTATCTCACCGTATTTCCAACCGTTAAAATGACTGGGTAATTCATAATGATGCTGTAATTGCGCTAAACATTTTGCTCCTTCTTTAGAAAGATACATGACAGTCTCCTCTTTGATGTAACCAGTTTCTTTAAAGCGTGCAGTGGACTGTTCAAAAGACGAAAGCGACCAATGAGGAAACATGCGATAATAATTAGTTAAACGATACCATTTGACATCCTGAATCGTTTGTGCTGATTTTTTTCCTGTTAAAATATGATAAGCAGAACGAATAGTACGATCTCCTTGCAGTTTATCCAGTAAGCGAAGCAACACATATTCTCGAAACGACAGCATCACTGTACCTTCCTTTACATACTTTCGCAAAATACTTTCATTGAAAATTTTATCACGGAAGCATAGAATATGAAATATACCGATGGACTTCTCAGGAGGAACAACGAATGGGATTGTACACAATTGTAGATAAAGAAACATGTATTGCCTGTGGCGCTTGTGGACTTGCTGCTCCCAATGTTTATGATTTTGATGAAGAAGGGTTAGCAATTGTCGTGTTAGATCATAATAAAGGAATAAAAGAGGTACCTTGTGAATGGGAAGATGATATGTTAGACGGGTTTGAAGGTTGTCCTACTGCTTCCATCAAAGTAGCAGAAGAACCATTCAACGGAGACCCATTGAAGTACGAATGACAAATATCCTTCCTCTTTTCTTGAAATTTATTTTTCATCTCCCTTGATTCCTGATATAATCAATAGCGGTATCACACTTATCGTGACGAAATTTAAAGGAGGCGAACAAAGTGGTCGCAAAAAATAAAGTGGTGGAAGCCATAATTGAAATTCCAACGGGTAGTCAAAATAAGTACGAATACGATGAAGAAAAAGGAGTATTTCGACTAGATCGAGTACTTTTCACACCGATGTTTTATCCAGCTGAGTATGGTTATATCGATAAAACACTTGCACTTGATGGTGATCCCCTAGATATTCTCGTATTTGTCACAAATCCTACTTTTCCGGGTTGTGTCATTGATGCTCGTGTCATCGGATACTTACATATGATTGATGATGGGGAAGAAGACGAGAAACTTCTAGCTGTCCCAACAGAAGACCCTCGTTTTAAAGATGTGTACTCCATTGAAGACGTTCCTTCTCATTTAATCGATGAAATTGCTCATTTCTTTAAAACGTATAAAGATTTACAATTCACAAAAACTGAAATCGGTAAATGGGAAGATGAAGAAGCAGCAGCAAAATTGATTGAAGAGTGTAAAGCCCGTTATGAAGCGAAACAAAAAGAAAAATCAATGAACTCTTAAAACAAGAGGCCGCAATGTTTGCGTGCCTCTTTTTATGTTGCGAAATTTGGAAATAAACAACTTTCTAATAAGAGTGGCATTGCCGTAACCCACATGCGAGCGGAAGATTGAAATGGAAGAGGATTTTGTCCTCTACCCGTTTCCACGGTAAAACCGGGTCGACGAAATTCTTTAATAAACCAATCTTTATAACCCGCTTGACTGTTTGCTGTATGAACGGGTTCATACGAACTTACTCTTCCTAGTCGTTCAGCAAGGGTCTTACTTTCTTCCGGCTCCAATCCGCGATATCCCCAATATATTTCTTCTCCTTGGGAATGGAGCGCGATGACGTGGGAAAAATCTTCTCTCATTGTCAGTTCATAAATCGCTCTCGCTTCCGGTTCCGTCAACGGAGCAATTCCACCATAGTGACGAGGAAATGGTCGATTTGGACTCGTTCTTGCTTCTTCTTTCCAGCCGGCAGGCCATTGATGATTCAAATCAACCCCGTAGGCATTCGCAGACCAATGATCAAAGGTTTTCATCCCATCGTTAATCGATAAGATCCGCGCCATCTCTTTTTCCTTGGCAACTCGTCCTGTTTGGACCAGTTCTGCTCCATCTGGATTGACGAGCGGGACAATATAAAGGGTTACTTCCTTTAACAAAGCGGGAATATCTATTCCGTACCACGTTTCTTCTTTTGCTTGTTTTTGCACAAGTATGTGAATAAATTGTATTAAAAGCCAACTGTTCAACCATTCATTTCCGTGCCACGTTCCGGAATAAAAAATTTTTTTATGGCCTGTCCCAATGCGAAACAACCATATGGGCGTCCCTAACCGAGACGTACCAATCGCTTCACTCGTTACTCCGTGCTGAACAGATAACTCGATGCGATCCTTCTCCAATTCCCGAAATCCATATTCATAGTAACAAATATTCTCTTGATATAACCCCTTTATTGGCTCCGGTAAATAAATGCGCTTTCCAGGGTAAAGATACCCGTTAGAAGAAAGCGACGGATTTTTAGCAAGCATATCTTCTTTTCTCGTTTGATAGCGGTAGCATAATTTTGCTAGCGTGTCTCCTAATTGCACCGTATATTCTTTCATATCATCCCTCCCTTCTTACCATTAAAAATCATTTGTTTATAATATATGTCTTTACACTTGAAATAGAATTGACATCTTTCGCGCTTTGTGATAAATTAGCAATCAATAATAGAGAACTTTCATAAGAAAAAGACGATATTTGTTGCACATATCGCCTCTAACAACGAGGGTAAATTCTGGAACCATTGCACCCCTCACGATCATTCGTGTGGGGCTGAATTTTTTTCATCACCAGATTTACATAGAAAAATCCCCGTGAACCTTCGTTTGATGATAACTATATTTTATTGTGGACAAAAGGAGTGGAGTGTTGAAATGATTCAACAACCGGCACAAGAGTTAAATGAGAAAGAAACGAACAACGAAACGTATCGCGTCCTCGTTTCGGATCCGATGAGTAATGAAGGGCTTCAACCTTTATTAAATGAGGAAAACGTCGACTGTGTGCAAAAAAATGTGAATGAAGTTGATGACCTGGACAGTTATGATGCTTTGCTCGTTCGAAGTGGAACGACAGTAACTGCAGACATCATGGACAAAATGAACAACTTAAAAATTATTGCCCGGGCAGGTGTCGGTGTCGATAACATTGATATCGATGCAGCCACCGAGCGTGGGATTGTCGTGGTGAATGCACCGGATGGAAATACAATCTCTACTGCAGAACACACTTTTGCGATGATCATGGCCCTTGTACGGAAAATTCCACAAGCGAATGCTTCCATTAAAAGTGGAGAATGGAATCGAAAAGCTTTTCAAGGGACAGAGTTGCGCGGAAAAACCCTCGGTATTATCGGATTTGGTCGTATTGGCTCTGAACTTTCAAAACGAGCTCGTGGTTTTGAAATGTCCATCATTGTATATGACCCATTCCTCACCAAAGAACGTGCTGAAAAATTAGGGGTGAAAACGAGTGATTTAGACGAAGTGTTACAAACTTCCGATATTATTACCGTTCACACCCCGCTTACGAAAGATACAAAAGGTATGCTTGGCATGGAAAACATCAAAAAGACGAAAAAAGGTGTTTTCTTAATTAACTGTGCCCGAGGAGGAATTATTGACGAAGCCGCTTTAAAACATTATTTAGAAACAGGACATGTCGCTGGCGCAGCATTGGACGTATATGAAGAAGAACCAGCGGTGGATAATGAGCTACTTTCCTTTGATCAAGTAGTTTCAACACCTCATATCGCTGCTTCAACAAAAGAAGCACAACTGAACGTAGCGTCCCAAGTGTCAGAAGAAGTATTACAATTTTTAAATGGTTCGCCTGCATTGAATTCTATTAACTTGCCGACAATTTCAAAAGAAAAATTTGAACAGTTAGCCCCTTACTATGAACTAGCAAAAAAAATGGGCTATATTTCCTCACAAAGCGTTAAAACACCAGTGCAATCCATTGAAGTGGAATATAGCGGAGAAGTAACGGAACTTGAAACTTCTGTGTTAACTCGCGCATTGATTGCCGGTTTTCTACAGTCACGCATTGACACAACCGTCAATGACGTAAACGCTGCACTCATCGCAAAAGAGCGTGGCATCACGAGCGGAGAAAAACAAGGTACAAATACACTTGGATATTCCAACCTCCTTCAAGCAACGGTAAAAGGAGAAAATCGGACGTTTACGATCCACGGAACTTATGTCAAGGAATACGGTCCGCGTATCGTTCGCATTAACGACTTCCATGTTGACTTTTATCCAACCGGACATCTTATTTATATTCAACATACCGACAAACCTGGAGTGATTGGAAAAATGGGACAATTGCTCGGTCAACATGACGTGAATATCGCGACGATGCAAGTAGGACGTAAAAACGAAGGCGGAGATGCTATTATGATGCTAGCAGTAGACGAAGAGCCAAGTGAAGAAGTATTAGAAGTGCTTACTTCCATCGAAGAAATTAAACACGCTGAAAAAATTGAACTATAAGTTCGCTGTGACAAAATCCTAGCATGACGGAAATTCATGCTAGGTTTTTTTATGATCGTTAAGCGATTTGGTTGTATGCTATCTCTGAAAATCCCCTCTCCTCGGCTGTCTTCGCATATGGAGTTGCCAAACTAATAAATAAGTATACAAATAAAAGCACAGCTGAAAAAATCGCGACAAGAACAAATCTTCTTACATAATCAATCAACTCACTCACTCCTTTTCATAACCCGTATCTATGCTATGCACTCATTCTTTTCTTATGTCTTTTTTATGAATTTACAGGAGATGGAAGGAGTAATAATGTGAAAATAGTAATTGGTGTTTAGTGCAAAATAAAAGTTAAGAGTATTGCAACCAAAATGTTAGAAGGTTGCACAAAAAGAAAAGGCTTGCCAGCCCTCTCAAAATACCCTACCGTTATTGGTGTCTAATCAATTAATGGTGGGAGAGTGAAAGGATGCTAGCAATGCCTGAAATCAATCATATCAAAAAATTAAGGAATGATAAATCGTTATCCATCAATGAAATTTCAAGAAGAACTGGATTACTTCGGTTGCTTATCAAAGAAATTCAAGTAAATACTGGAGAAAAGCCTAAAGATCGAACCATCAAAAAAATAGTCTACGAGTTTGATCAGAAGTTATTTAAAGAGATAAATAATGAACTTGTTTGACAACTTGCTGGCATTTTACTGTAGATTTGAACAATTTTTAGTAGGAAGCTCAATTAGCAGTCTATTTTCTAGCAAATAGACTGCTAAAATTATAATCTTATTATTTTCCCTCTTCTACAAATGTAGTAGTCAATAGAAACTCTGACTTTAAAGCAGGTTTAATATCATTTAATATGACTAAATCTATCGGCTTCTGAAAGTGATCTTCTAGGCTTATTTTTAAGTCCATGTAATTATCAAAAGATAAATCCGAGTCGTTAAATTCTACTATTACATCAATATCACTGGATTCTTTTTGTTCATCGCGGCTGTAAGAACCAAACAAACCAACTCGCTTAACACCGTGTTTATCTCTCCAAGTATTTAGGTTTTTTGATAATTCATCAAGGATTGCTTGTTTCGATAACATATTATCATCACCATTTTCCGACATTGGTTTTTTATTTTCGTTATAATTCCGAACCCATTAACAAATGATATAAGTCCTAATAATACTCTACCATTAATTACACATTCTACTGAACCGCAACCAGCCAAATTACTATTAAATTGCTGTTATTCCTGTAAAGGGTGAGATAGTTTAAGTGTATTAATTAAAGCTCCTATAAATAAGGAGCTTTATCCTGCACAACAAGATAATTTTGATACATCCTTATCAAATGTAAGGGCAGCTAATTTTATTCCCTCTGCCGATGTTAAATATGGAGCAAAGCTTTCTTTTAAATCCTCTACGGTTAAGCCAAATTTAACGGCTAATGTCGCTGCATAAATCACATCTCCTGCATTTTCAGCTACGATATGAACCCCTAATACTTTTAACGTTTTTGCATCAGCTACAAGTTTAAATACACCTGTTGTTTCCCTATTTACTATCGCTCTTGGGACTGCATCTAACGGTAATACTGATGTTTTTACTTCATAGCCTTTTTCTTTTGCTTGTTCTTCCGTTAAACCAACTGTTGCAATCGATGGATTTGTAAATATAACGCTTGGAACAACGGATAAATCTATTTTTTTATTTAATCCACCATTTGCATTATCTGCAACAACTCCACCTTCATAGGCTGCTACATACACAAATTGCGGTCCTAATGTCACATCTCCTGCTGCATAAATCTTTTCATTACTTGTTTGAGCAAATTCATTTATCAGTATTTCCTTTTGTTTTCCAACATCAACACCTGCAGCACGTAAATTTAAAGAATCCGTATTTGGTTTTCTTCCTGTTGCAATAAGTAACTGCTCTGATTCAACGACTTTTTTCTTACTGTTTACAGTTAGATAAACCTTTTTTATCTCCCCATCTTGTTCGACACACTCATATGTTGCTCCTTTGATAAGGTGTATACCCTGTTCGATTAACATTTTTTCTACTGTTTCAGAAATTTCCGGGTCATACTCTTTTAATAATCGCTCACTTCTTTGTATAAGTGTTACTTCTGAACCTAAATGATGGAAGAGTTGCCCAAGCTCAATCCCAATATATCCTGAACCTATCACCGTTAAACGTTTTGGAACTTTCTTTAATTCAAATAGCGTTGTACTTGTTAAATAATCAACTTTATTAAGTCCAGAAATCGATGGGATAGAAGGAGAGGCCCCTGTTGCAATTAAAAAGCGTTTTGCAGAAAGTTTTGTTCCATTTACCTCAATTGTATTTTCATCAACAAAGCTTGCTTCTCCCTCAATTAAATCAAATCCATATTCGTCTATTAAATCGACATATTTTTGATTCCGAAGTTCACTCACTAATTCGTTCTTTTGCTTGATTAAAGGAGCCAATTCCACTTCTCCAGCAGATGTTTGTAAACCTATAAACGGATTTATCTTAGCTAAATGATTGATTTCCCCTGCTCTAAGAAGGGTCTTGGATGGAACACAGCCAATATTCACACAGGTCCCTCCAATCGTTCCACGCTCAATCATTCCAACTTTTGCACCGTATTCAATAGCTTTAATTGCAGCAGAAAAAGCTGCACCACCAGAACCAATAATAAGAAGATCATAATTACCTTTAGTACCTAACACCACATTTTCTTGTTGTAGTAACTCTTCAATTTCTCCAGTTTGATAATTTGCTTCGTTAATTGCCCTTTTTGCACTTTCAACCTCTATACCATTAGGCAATTCAAATACTACTTCACCGCGACGGAAATTTGCTTCAGTATTTTTAGCACCTATACTTTCAAGTGCTGACTCTACGTGTTTTTCACAGCCTGTACAAGTCATTCCTTCAATATTTACCTTATATTTATTCATAATAAAGCTCCTTTCATTAATCTCTCATGTTAAAGTTTCTATTATTGGACACGCATGTAATTGCTTTTCATCAGGACATCGTTGTTTCAAGTCACCTAACATAGTTTCAATTCGTTTTAAATCCTCTATTTGCTTTTGAACTTCCTCTTGTTTTCTAGAAACAAATTCAAACATATCTTGGCAACGGACTTCATCTTTATCTACAACTCCAAGTAACTTGTAGATTTCACCTAAAGAAAAACCAAGCTCTTGTATTCGCTTGATGAATCCTACACGCTTAACGTCATAATCTGAATATAAACGATAACCAGTTTTTGTTCGGGAAGGTTCCTTTAGTAAATTTTTTCGTTCGTAATATCTAATCGTCTCTTTGTTAACTCCACATTTATCTGCAAACTCACCAATGCGATAAATCACTATTTTCACCTCAATAAAATTATAAACCATGTACTACAGTACATGGTCAAGTAGATATATATTATTAAAATTTCCCTACTAAAGTATTCTCCTTCAATGAAAAGTGGTTTTTTATTATAAAATTGCCCCCACTAGTAAATGGTTAAGATAAATTTAAAAAGGTTGGAAGTTCTCCCTACCTTTTATTTCACTTATCAGTCGTTTTATGATTATTGTTTTCCCTTTTTAAAACTCTGATAATTCTTATTCCCACCAGACAGGTTAAATACCTCTTTAAAACTCATATTAATTAATACATTCTGAGCCGCATTACCAGTAACACCCTTTTGTTCAAGGGAATAAACAGCTGATGCAACTCTAGTTAAATCTGGATCGACACTCGGTCCACAAACACCTGTAGAACAACATTTTGCTGGGTCAAACATTTCTACCTTTTTCATCATGAACAACTTCTTTATTGATGTATAGTTATATACTTATATAGAAACCGAAAAGATAAGGCTTGCGTATCAACATGCCTCATCATTCCCTATTATTCACCTGTTTCAGCAAATCGCTTAATCCGTTCTCCTATTTCATCCCGAACGCGCTGAAACACTTTCCAAACTTCTTCTTCCGTACCTTCTGCTTTGGCTGGATCGTCAAAGCCCCAATGTTCACGTTTTACGTGAGGTGGTGTCACTGGACAGCGGTCTTTGGCATCTCCACATAACGTTACCACCAATGTTGCGGTATTCAAAAATTCTACGTCAATTTTCTCTGATTTTTGGTTAGAAATGTCAATTTTAACTTCATTCATTGCTTTTACCGCATTTGGGTTTAGTCCATGTGCCTCAATCCCTGCACTTCTAACTTCCCATTCATCTCCGAGATATTTTTTCGCCCATCCCTCTGCCATTTGACTACGGCATGAGTTCCCTGTACATAAGAAATAAATTGTTTTTTTAGCCATAATTCATTCTCCTTTTTAAAATAGTAGAAGTGTTAGATAAAGACCTACTAAAGTAATAAAAAGTATTGGGATAGTTAAAACAATCCCGGTTTTAAAATAGGTTCCCCATGAAATTTTAATTCCTTTTTGGGAAAGTACATGGAGCCACACTAAGGTTGCTAGTGAACCAATTGGCGTAATTTTTGGTCCTAAATCCGAACCAACTACGTTAGCATAAACAAGCGCTTCTCTTAATACACCAGAAGTATTCGTTTCAGCAATGGCTAATGCATCAATCATTACGGTTGGCATATTATTCATAATCGATGACAGGAAAGCAGCTATAAAACCCATTCCAACTGTAGCAACGAATAATCCTTGTTCAGCCACAGTTTGAAGAACACTTGCGAGCGCAGAGGTCAGCCCGGCATTTCCCAATCCATATACGACGACATACATTCCAATTGAAAAAATAACGATATTCCACGGAGCGCCTTTAATAACTTTTTTCGTATTAACAGCGGCACTACGTCTGGCCATTATGATAAAGAATATAGCTATGGCCCCAGCAATAATAGATACTGGTAAATTTATGAATTCGCTACTAAAATAGCCAATTACTAATAATCCGAGAACATACCAAGAAAGGCGAAACATCTTTATATCGTTTATTGCTTCTTTCGGTTCCCTAAGTTTCGATAAATCATAATTCTTAGGGATACTTTTTCTAAAGTAGATTAGTAATACCGAAATGGTTGCAATTAGTGAAAATAAGTTCGGAATAATCATCCGCGAAGCATATTCAACAAATCCAATGCCAAAGAAGTCTGCAGAAACGATATTTACTAAGTTACTTACAATAAATGGTAATGAAGTTGTATCCGCAATAAATCCACTTGCCATAATGAAAGGGAATATCATTTTTTCTTTAAAATTCAAATTTCGCACCATTGCAAGAACAATCGGTGTTAGGATAAGTGCCGCTCCGTCATTCGCAAATAATGCTGCAACAACTGCACCTAAAATACTAATGTAAACAAACATTTTTATTCCATGACCTTTTGCTACCCGTGCCATGTGCAGTGCTGCCCATTCGAATAATCCAATCTCATCTAGTATTAAAGAAATAAGGATAATTGCGACAAAGGATAGCGTTGCATTCCATGTGATGTCAATTACTTCAAGAACATCACTGAATCCTACTACCCCTACTAATAAGGCAATTACAGCTCCACCCATTGCGGACCAGCCAATGTTTAAGCCCTTTGGCTGCCATATTACTAGTACTAGGGTTGCAATAAAAATTAATATTGCGAGTATAAGCGTTGTAGACAAAATAATACCTCCAATTTAACAACAAGAAATTCGTGTACCATTTTCTTCAAGTTCTTTTAATTTGTAATCTTGATTAGGTAATTGATCAAGAATAGGTTTAATAAATGAATAATATTCATTTTCCTTATCTACGGAGTAAAATATCCATTGCCCTTTTCTTTCTTCCTTAACCAATCCTAAGTCTTTCAACTTACGTAAATGCTGACTAATCGATGGCTGACTGACTTGAAATATTTCAACAAATTCACAGACACAACAAGCTTGATTATCAATTAATTTCATAATCGTTAATCTTGTTTTATCACCCAATAATTTTAAAATAACTGCAGCCTTTTCCATTTCAATGGTTGTTTGCAGCACATCATCTCCTCCTTATAATTTCATTACAACATTAGTATATAACTATTTGCTTATATATACAATAAAATATTTCATTAAAATGTGACATTTAAAATGATGTTTTATTCAACAACCTGTATCAATAATACATAAAGCACGTTTAGCAATAATGCATGTATAATTATTGATGTCTATTTTACTTTATGTATTAAAGTTACAAACCAATAATATTTCTCAGTTACTAAAAAACTTAAAGTCGTTACTCTGTGGTAAAATGGCGTGAATAACAGTTATCTTGTCGTTGGGGTGATTATGAAATGGGTTTATTCGAAAAGATGTATACATTTATTATTTTCTTAGCAGTAATCATAGGCATAAGTCTAGGACAATTAGAACCAATAAGAACGAGTGCAGAGAGTTTTATTGTACCGTTATTAATATCAATGCTTTATATTACCTTCTTACAAATTCCTTTTGAAGAAATAAGAAAGTCTTTTAAAAAATTAAAGTTCACATCTACTACAGTCATCATGAATTTTCTTTGGACACCTCTTTTAGCGTGGCTATTAGCTTTACTATTTTTAGGTGATAACCCTGCATTATATATTGGTTTTATCATGTTAATGGTTACTCCTTGTACTGATTGGTACATAATCTTTACAGGTTTAGCAAAGGGAAATGTTGCTTTATCAACTGCTATTTTGCCTTTAAATTTACTATTACAGGTTTTCTTACTACCCGTTTATCTTCTAATTTTCGGTGGAACTACAGGATTTATTGAACTTTCCTTTTTGGTTGAAAGTATACTGATTGTATTATTCATCCCACTAGCTTTATCAGTCTTAACAAAAGCATTATTGAAAAGTAAACAACAGTTCGCTAAAAATCTATTATCGAAATTAAGTGCGCTACCAATTATTTCTCTAAGCCTTGCAATCGTTGCAATGTTTGCTTCTCAAGGACAATTACTACTTGATAACCTAAATTTATTGTGGAAGTTAACAATCCCTATTCTTCTATATTTTGTAATAAACTTTATCGTTGGCCGGAAAATTGGGCAGCTTCTGAAATTCTAGCAATCTGATAAAGTCAGTTTGAATATGACCACTTTAGCTAGAAATTCACCTATAGCTTTAGCAATTGCTATGACAGCATTTCCGGATCAACCTTTAATTGCTTTAACATTAGTTATAGGTCCATTATTGGAATTACCTATACTTGCTATTATCACTCAGATTTTATTGTTTATCTCTAAAGGTAAGACCACATAAGAGAAAAAAAGAACACATCAAATTTTAGCTTATGATGCGTTCTTTCTATTCTATCCTGTGTCTCCATATTAAATAAATTGGTTTACATCTTCTTTAAAGATTCTCCCTTTAATTATCGGATATATTTTAAAGAAGTGAAAATAAGTCGTTGAATGTACCATTAACTGTTCAACACATTAAAATCTGTTACAACAGGAATCCCTTTTGTTAATGCACCAGTTTTGTCAAAAGCAATCGCTTTTAAGGCACCCATTTCTCCTAGATAAATTCCGCCTTTGATAAGCACACCTTTTTTAGCTGCATTTCCAATTGCTGAAACAATTGAAATAACTAATGCACAAGGACAACCAACGACAAGAACAGCTTGCCCTTGATAAGCCCAAGTTCCCCAGCTCCCACCAAATAATAATAAGTGTATAATATTTTGCAAATTTATCTACAAACGCTTGAGATGGTGTGCGTTCATCTTGTGTTTCTTCTACAAGGTGAATAATTTTGGAGTTTGTTGTATTTCTAACTAGCTCTGTTACTTAAATTCTTTTTGTATTCTTTCTTTTATTCTCTACTTTCTCCTTCTAGGTCAACTTTGTAGTTCTCCTTCCCTTTTCATTAAAATTTCAGAAGTGCATTAATCTTGGTGATTATTCCATAGTAGTAGCAACGAATGTTTATTGTGTCAGATAGAGTTATACAACTTACCTATATATATGTAAATAATAGCAAGTACCTCTCCCAATTCAACTACTAAAAAAGAACCTACCCGATTTGGATAAGTCCCTAATTTAATAATTATTCTACTGATGACAATTCACTTTCCGTTACCCACTTGTGGTTTTTTACTTCATCTCCTGTATCAGTTGTTACAAAATCAACCATATATACCGTTGTTTCTTCGGCAGAATCAATAACTGCATCAGCCCCGTTCATTCCTTCCATATGATCCGTATTTAAGGTCACCTCAGTACCCGGTTCAAATGGTTCTTCCCCGGCTCCTTCAATCTCCTCGTGGATGACCCATTTGTGATTTTCTACCGGTTCCCCACTGGTTGTAGGCGTGTAGGAAACAGTATATACCGTGGTATCATATGCTCCAACGATTGTTGCCTCTGCACCTTTCATTCCCGGCATATGATCAGATTCAATTATAGCTTGGCTGCCAACCTCATAAGTTGGGTTATCCGATTTTTGTAAGCCTTCTGGGACTTCGCCAGTGCTAGAATGGTTCATACCAGAATGATCCATGCCTTCCATATCTTCGTTGGTATCAGATTCTTCCATATCCATTTCATCATTATTGGATTCCACATTTTCTTCCGTATTAGATTCGGTTTCTATATTTTCTCCTTCATTTGCACCTGCACATGCAGATAAGATAAGTACTGTGAATATAGTAATTATCCCTATTACGATTTTTCTACTTTGCATTTAAATAATCCCTCCTAATAAAATAAAGCTTGCTTATATTCTAACCAGTGAATTTGCAGATTATATGCAGACTTTGCAAAATATGAATTACAATATTTCTAAGACAAATCTTCATCCCTTTTCCAAGTGGATTACAAAAGGTTATGAAAAATACAGTGTCATTTAATATCAATGACATTTCAGTAGAATAATCCATTTTATACTCAACATCTAAATTAAATAGTGATTAGTTTTTACTCCAATATGCATTATTTCTCGATATTTGTTCGGTATGATAATTGCGACGATAGATTGAATGGCAAGGGAAGGAGGAAAATGTATTAAAGGTAATTTTCTAACTCGTGGTGATTACAACTAAATAACTCATCAGAAATCTAAAATGCAAAAACCGAAATGATATTTTCAACAACTTATACTTGACGAATAAAGGAGCGAACAAATGAAAAAAAGTATATTGACAGGTGCAGGCTTGTTGCTAATATTGACGGGTTGCACAAATATCACAACAGAACAACAGTCTGTAGAACAAACTATGGAATCTGGAGAAATGCAACATGAAGAAAATATGGATATGAACCACGGGGACATGGAAGGTATGGAAGAACACATGGACCATGATAATATCCCCCCTCTTCAAGCCTCCAAAGGAACTCAGGAGTTAGTAATACCACCCCTGCTAGAAAAACAGAAGGACTCAGATTTCGATTATGAGGTGGTCGCACAAGAAGGCACGACGCAATTCTTTGATGGCTCTCTAACCAATACTTACGGATATAATGGGAATTTGTTGGGACCGACTTTACAGCTTAAAGAGGGGGAAACCGTTAAAGTGAAAGTCCGGAATGAATTAAACGAACCAACAACCTTTCACTGGCACGGTCTTGAAGTACCGGGAACTGAGGATGGTGGTCCGAGTGATGTAATTCAGCCGGGGGAAAGTAAAATCGTCACCTTAAAAGCCGATCAGCCGGCAGCGACATTGTGGTATCACCCACATCCACACAAATCGACTGCTGAACAAGTTTTCAAAGGGCTTGCAGGAATGCTCTACGTGGAGGAGACGGATGAAGAAGCTCCTGCTTTGCCACATACTTATGGTGTAGATGATATCCCTCTCATTTTTCAGGATCGTCTCTTTGACGAAAACAAGCAACTTGATTATAAAAATCTGATGAACAGTGATGGAACAATCGGAGATGTATCGCTCGTTAACGGTACGATTAATCCGAAACTGACTGTGACAAAACCGCTGATGCGTTTTCGAATCCTAAACGGCGCGAACGCCCGAAATTACACGTTCCGTTTAAGCAATGGAGCCACATTTACTCAAATTGCTTCAGATGGCGGGTTATTGCATGAGCCGGTTGAAATGGATGAGATTACGCTGTCCCCATCGGAGCGTGCTGAAATCCTAATTGATTTTTCAGCAATGGAATCCGATGAGCCAATTGCCATTACTGATGAAGAAGGTAATGCTCTGTTGCCTTTTGATTTGGATATCGACGGCGGAACGGAAGAAATGGAATCCATATCTTGGACCGATGACACTACCTTCCTTAAAGAAGAAGAAAAATCCTTACCGGTCTCCAAGGAGATCGAACTGTTTGGAATGATGGATAAGGTCACCATAAACGGCAAGAAATTCGATCCTGAACGGATTGACTTGCGGCAAAAGAAAGGAGTTTCGGAAGTTTGGGAAGTTTATAACAAGCCAGACGAAATGGGGGGAATGATACATCCATTCCATATTCATGGTACTCAGTTCAAAATCATATCGCGTGATGGAAGGGAACCAGCTCCGAATGAACAAGGGCTGAAAGATAGTGTTCTTATTGAACCGGGCGAAAGAGTAAGACTGCTCGTCACCTTTCCAGAAGAGGGAATCTATATGTACCATTGCCATATTCTAGAGCATGAGGATAACGGTATGATGGGGCAAGTAGAAGTATACTAATTTTACGGAATAAACATTAAGAAGGGCTGTACCGATTGTTTTGGATTACGTACAGCCCCTTTTTATTTTGCTGACAATTCATCCTAAAACGTTGGTTAATGCCAAGAGATTTTAGGTATCCTTGAAATAATCTACTGTTGCCTCGAAAAGTTCTACTAAAAATATTTATATAACAATTTTAATTAACAGTTTATAATATTTTCATCTGATATAGTAAAAGTAAATTGGTACTTAAATCACTTTTTTGGTTCAGAGAAAAAGTGAAGTCGAGGTGAGATATTTTGTGTTTTTCCTATAGTTTTATTGAACAACAAACTCATGAAATGTCCAAAAAGATATGGGAAAGCTCCTTATACAAATTAATTAGGGTTGACTTTGCAGGTGGCAACCGTTTTGAAGTCCAAAGTAGATTAAATGATTGGGTAAGTCTTGAAACGGAAATGGGGAACAAGTCCGCTTTAATTACAAAAGTTATTTTGGAGGACTTAGAAGGAAAGCATTATTCTATTGAACCGAATGTCAATGGGGTAAGATTTGCAAAAGGAGAAATCACTTATAAAGAGTATAAAATTCTTCAAAAGAAAGGGAATGCTCTTTGGATTACAATTTTTATTGTTGGGATTTTAGTATTTTTTACGTTGATGTCAGTGTTGGTAAAGTTTGTTCTTTAATACTATCTAATTTCTAATGGTTAACATATGGGTGTGTCAATAATTTTGTGTAAATAACCCTATTTCCGGTAGAAAAGTTAGCCTGCTTATTTTAGTTGATAAAACTTCTATCTCTAGGTTAAACACAGAGCCACAGCGGTAGCTGCTTGTCCTTGA
>NZ_WKJG01000032.1 GCF_027853235.1 Aliibacillus thermotolerans | reverse complement strand
CACCCTCCGGGTGAAGCACAAGTAGATTTTGGAGTAATGGAAGCAGTACAAGATGGAGAAATAGTAGATATTCATTCATTAGTAATGTCGTTTCCTAATAGTAATGCTGGTTTTGCAGTTCCTCTGCTAGCTGAGAATCAAGAATGCTTTTTACATGGTCTAAACACACTATTTAAACAGGTTGGGGGAGTACCGAGAAAGATAAGAATTGATAATTTAACTCCAGCGGTGAAAAAAACAAGATCAAAAATGGAAGAGGCTCAATTAACGGATGAATTCATTCAATTTCAAAACTATTATGGTTTCGATGTACAGGTATGTAATCCTCGAAGTGGACATGAAAAAGGTAATGTGGAAAACAAAGTTGGATATGTACGCTATAACTTCTTTACTACAGCACCGATTATGAATAGTTATGAAGATTTAACCAATCAAATATTTCTTAAATTAGAGGCGGATCGTAATAGAATCCATTATTCCAAAAATGTGCGCATTGAAGACTTATGGCAGGAAGAAAAGAAATATCTTCTAGCATTACCAGAAAAAACTTATCCTGTATTTAAAGAGCAACTGTTCAAAGTGAATAAATATAACGAAGTGAAGGTTGATCAGATGTTAGTTCATGTACCGAGAGGCGGAAATTATAGTCAGTTACAATTGATATTAACCTGGGACCAGCTAAAGGTTGTTTCACCTAACGGTGAGATTTTATTAGATGATTATCGTCCATATATGAAAAAGCGAAAAGCATTACCATGGCTTTCTATAATTAAAACATGGATTCAGAAGCCCCGGGTTGTTGAATATTCGCGTTATAACAAGTATTTACCGGGTAGAATTAAAGAATTTCTGTTAGTAGATAATTTAAACATTCGTCGAAAACGGTTAGAAAGCCTAGCTAGTTTATTAGTTTCTTATGATTTGAAGAGGATTAATGAAGAATTTTATGAATTAATAGCACAGGACAAATTAGCTAGTGAAAGTAATCCTTATGAAGTAGATTGGAATAAGTATGATTCATTGGCACCTAGAGAGGAGGCAATTCGATGAAACAGGATATCAAGGAACTATGCAAATCATTGAGATTAGCTTATGTTGCCGATGTATATGAGCAAATATCATTTGATACACCTGAACAATTCTTGTATGAGCTTCTTCAAGAGGAAATTAAATTAAGAGAACAAGCGAGAACGACTCGCTTGATAAAAAAGGCTAAGTTCTTGGATAAGAAGAGTTTACAAGATTATGAGTGGACCGAACAAATTCGGTTCCCTCATCATTTAACCAAAGAGGCATTGTGTAGCCTGAATTTTATTAAAAACCGAGAAAACGTAGTTTTAGTTGGATCACCTGGGACGGGAAAAACACATTTAGCAACGGGACTAGGAAGAAAGGCTTGTGAACAAGGTTATGAAGTACGATTTTATCGTGTTGCCCATTTAGTTGAAGAGTTAGAACATGCATTACGATTGAATCGATTATCAACATTTAGAAAACGTATGGAGAAAGTAGATTTAGTTATTTTAGATGAAATGGGCTACTTACCATTTAGTAAAGAAGGGGCGGAATTATTATTCCAAATTATATCGGAGTTTTATGAACAAAAAAGCATAATTATTACATCAAACTTAGAATTTAGTCAGTGGAATCGAATCTTTACTGATTCTCGATTAACAGCAGCATTAGTGGACAGGCTAATTCATCACGCACACATCATCTCATTCCAGGGTGAAAGCTATAGACTGTCACACGCATTGTCAAAAAGGAATTAAAGGGTGGCAAATCTCTGTATTTTTAATTGCATTTTTCTGCACTTTTCTATTGCAAAATACACCGTTATCAATACATTTACCAACACGTGACATGCTCTGGATAATTTTGTTTTCTTTCACGAAGTCTTTAAATCCATGGGACGTGTATTGAAAGCCACGGTCACTGTGAAATAATGTCTTCGTTGGAATAATGGAATCTTTAATCTGAGTGACTGTATCACGTACTAAGGCATTGTTATTATGTCGGGATAATTTATAGGCTACAATTTTATTTTCACCGTAATCTAAAATTGCACTTAAATACGCTTTTGAATGGCCTCTATACTTGAATTATGTGATATCTGTTAATAAAACTCCCATTGCTTTATAGTCGACTTGGAATTCTCTATTTAGAACATTCTCAGCTATATGTTGTGGTTTATGTGGCTTGTAGGTATAACGTTTCCGACGGATGACGGCTTTTAACTCTAGTAACCTCATCAAACGGTAAACACATTTATGATTCACTGAGGCGTTAAGATAATGATTGAGATAGATCGTGATTCGGCGATAACCATAAATTCCTTTATGTTCGTCATATACTTTTTGAATGCAATTAATCAAGTGTCTTAAGCGCTTTTCTGTTTTCGTTGGTTTCCGTTTCACCCATTTATAATAACCTGAGCGACTCACACCTAATGCTTCACATAGTATAGTTATTTTGAATCCTTGTTTTTCCAGCTTTTTAATGGTTGGTACTCTGCCTCATACCGCGTTTCTGTAACATCAACTCTCTTTCCACTTCTTCTAACTTTTTTAGCGCAGCGTTCTCTGTTTCAAGGTACTCATTTCGTGCTTTTAATGCTGCAATTTCTGTTCGTAACTTTTCTTCCTCTGTTTGAATTTTGTCTGGCTTTCCGCGACCTCGTCCATCTACTAGTCCGTCAGGACCATGTTCTTTGTATTTCCTAACCCACGAATAGACATTGTTATATGAAACTCGATACTTTTCAGCGGTTTATTTATAAGATAAACCTTGATTCAAGCAATATTTAACGATCTCCATTTTCTCTTCTTGTGTAGTTTTGCGACTCTTCATAGTATACACCTCGGGGTTTGGAGAATAACTCCTGATTTCTTCCTCTCTAGTATACTTGATTATCCATTTCCTGACCGTCTCATGAGACGGAATATTATATTTTCGAGCTAATTGTTTAAAAGGTATTCCTTCTACAAGATGTTTATTAATAACAGATTGTCAGCGCTGAAGAATAAAAATTCTTCGTGATAATTTTCTACAAAGTATACCCCAAAATATACGAAATATGGGATAATATGGTTATATTAAACAGCTAAATTAGTATATTTTGGGGAGTTTTAAATATGGTGACAAGAAAAGAAAAAAGAGAATGTGAAAAAGATACAAGGAAAAAGTCAGAAAACACTTCTGTAAAAATTGAGATGATAAACTTAATGGAATAAATGATCCAAGGCATCAAAGCTATGTTACCTATAATAGTGATATCCTACTTATGATAACCATTTTAAAAAATGCCTTTGATTATTGTATCCATAATTTCCAAAAGATAGTGGGATGCAGTGAGCTGAAAGAGCTGCCACATTACGATACTATTAATGACTTTTTATCCAGACTGGAACCAACAGAACTGGAAAAAGTCCGAACGCACATGATCAAACAATTGCTTTGATCGGTACCGGATAAACGGGAAATACTGGGGAATCATCATTGATGGGACAGGGCTTTTTAGTTTTCAACAAAAGCATTGCGACCATTGCTTAAGACGGGAATATACCGATAAAGCAACTGGTGAGAAAAAGACTGTATACATGCATCATGTACTTGAAGCCAAACTGGTAGTAGGTGACATGGTCCTAAGTACAGCTTCCGAGTTTATTGAAAACGAATCGGAGGATGTATCTAAACAAGATTGTGAACTAAAAGCATTTTATCGGTTGGCCAAAAAAATAAAACAAGCATTTAAGAGATTACCCATATGCATCCTAGGAGATAGTCTTTATGCCTGCGAATGCGATAAGTACGGGTGGAAGTACATGATGCGATTTAAAGAAGGTAAAATCAAAAGCGTTGCCAAAGAATTTCAAGAGATTAAGGCGATGGAAAATCTATCAGAAGACATATGCTGGGTGAACGATATTGCGTATAATCAAAGAACATTGAACATACTTGAATATCACTTCGTTAAAAATCAGGAGAAAAAGACTTTTACATTTATCACAAATATCAAGGTAACAAATCGAAATGCACGTAAACTAATTTATGCGGGGCGAAGCCGTTGGAAGATTGAAAACCAGGGCTTTAATCGTCAAAAAAATATTCGGTATCACATTGAACATGCCAGTAGTCGCCATTATGTAGCGATGAAGAATCACTACCTTCTAACACAGATTGCAGATATTCTAATGCAGTTATTTGAAAATGGAAGCAAAGCTTTGAAGCATTTTAAGAAAACAGCAAAAGAAATATCCTCAATTCTGTTAGAAGCGATACGTACCCGCAAATTAACAGACGAGGATATTCAACAATTAGCTAATCCAATACAAATTAGGTTTAGTTGTGGTAAAAAGAAAAAGTTTCAGTTAAAAAAGTACCCAGTTTTTTAAAACAATTTTTAAAAATTGGCTTAGCTTTTTAGCAAAAATTGGGTTCAATCATTTATTGAATATTCTTTAATTGACTCAACCTTTTTTATTGATTGGAAGAGATTTAATAAAATTTACTCTTCACAGCTGCAGTAAGCAAAGAAGGATTGACAATAGTTTACAAAATAAATAGAATTAGTAATGTCGTCATCTAAAAAAGTAAGAAAATTTTTACATCACTATGGTCTGACTATACTGTGGGAAGGGGGACATCATGACAACTCAAACGGGGCAACCAGTACTTTCCGATCAGATTGCTGAAAAAGCGGCTAGCGATTTCAAAATGAGAGAATATGTTGGGAAAGCTGCTTACATAGTAACCGTTTTGGCTATCATTTGGTCAATATTTCAAATATACGCTGCTGGCACAGGGGTTCTAGATGCAATGAGGTTGCGGGCTTGGCATATGATGTTTTTATTGACCATGACTTTTTTACTTTTTCCTGCCTTTCGAAAAAAGGGAGGAACTGTGCGCTTTCCCACTTTTTTTGATGTGATTTGTATTTTACTTACCATTGTTGTGTTTGGTTATTTTCTAGTAAATTATAGTGAGATTGCTCTGCGCGGTGGTTATTTACTTCAAATGGACTACATTATCGGTGCCATTGGAGTGCTTTTAATATTTGAAGCGGCTCGCCGGGTTGTAGGCAACTTAGCCATCCTGGCGTTCATTTTTCTTCTCTATAACTTTTTTGGGAATTATATACCCGAGATGTTTGGTCATGGGGGATTTAGTGTAAATCGAGTGGTTGATCATATGTTTTGGGGTAGCCAGGGTGTCTTTGGAATTGCGATCGGTGTATCTGCAACTTTCGTATTCCTGTTTATTTTATTCGGGGCATTTTTGCGGATCAGTGGATTTAGCCAATTTATTAATGATTTGGCACTAACTATTGCTGGTAGAGCACCAGGAGGGCCAGCAAAAGTAGCAGTTTTGGCTAGCAGTTTGATGGGGATGATTAACGGTAGTGCATTGGCAAATGTAGCTACAACTGGAACAATTACGATTCCAATGATGAAAAAGAATGGTTACCGAGCTCGTTTTGCTGCAGCGGTTGAGGCGGTAGCTTCCACTGGCGGACAGTTTGCACCACCAATTATGGGAGCAGCAGGCTTTGTGATGGCCGAATATTTAGGTGTTCCTTATACCACCGTAATGATTGCTGCAATTGTTCCTGCATTTCTTTATTATTTTACGTTGATTCTTGTTGTGCATTATGAAGCAAAGCGGCTCGGATTGAAAGGAATTTCACGAGATAACATACCACAAGTAAAAGAAGTGCTCATGAAACAAGGGCACCTTTCTTTACCGTTGATTGTACTTATTATCATGCTTTTTCAAGGATACACTCCGATTTATGCTGCTGTATTTTCAATTTTTGCTTGTATTCTAGCAAGTTGGTTCCGAAAGCCAACTCGGATGGGATTCAAAAAGATTGCACAAGCACTGGAAGAAGGAGCAAAAGGAGCAATTGGGGTCGGTGTAGCTTGTGCAGTGATTGGTGTAATTATTGGAACGGTCTCTCTAACTGGTTTAGGACTCAACGTTGGTTATGCAATTATGAACTACACCAATGAAAGCATATTACTTGCAAGCGTGCTTGTTATGTTAATGAGTATTATACTTGGCATGGGTGTTCCTGGAGTAGCAGCCTATGTCATTGTAGCGACAGTGGCAGCACCCGTATTGATTGATTTGGGGGTAGAAGCAATCGCGGCCCATATGTTTGTGCTATTGTATGCATGCTTGTCTAATATTACTCCTCCTGTAGCATTGGCTTCTTACGTGGGAGCAGGCATTGCTGGAGCTGACCAAAACAAAGTTTCCCTCACAGCGGTGAAGTTAGGACTTACAGGATTTTTATTGCCTTTCTTTTTTATATTTGAACCAGCTTTGCTTCTTGATATTGACTCCATTAGTGAAAGTTTACTTCCGATTTTAACTGCTACACTGGGAGCAGTAGGATTAGCAGCAGGTTTACAGGGATGGTTGTTAACGAATGTATCGCTCATTCAACGCTTTCTATTGATAATCGCAGGATTTTTAATGATTGAATCTAGTACACGGACGGATGTGATAGGTCTTGTGCTCCTAATTGGACTATTGCTATGGCAATGGGGAACAAAGAGAAAAGAAGCTTCCAAGGTTAATATCAGCTCATAAGAAAGGAAAGGAGATGGTTTTACATGAAACGAAATTTTTTGAAAAAAATGCTGTTAGCTGGTGCTTTGTTTAGTCTGTTCGCACTTGTAGCTTGTGGAGGAGACGGTGACGACTCTGCTAATGAAGATAATAACAACGCTACTAGTGGAGAGACGGTCGAGCTAAATTTCCCAACGGCTGGAACAACAGGAACTATTTATCCGCTTGGTTCAGCCATGGCGAACCTTTGGAATAATGAAGTAGAAGGTGTACGTGTAAACGCACAAGCTTCCAATGGGGGAGTAGATAATTTAAATATGATGAAAGAGGGAGAGGCACATATCTCCTTTGCGACTTCTGGGATTATTTGGGAAGCTTACAATGGTGAACGAGGCTTTACTGATCGTGCCTATGAGGACGTTCGGATTGTAGCTGGTCTATATTACAACCCGAACCAATTTGTTGTGCGGGAAGATGCAGGAATTGAATCGATTAAAGATTTAAAAGGGAAACGTTTCGCTCCTGGAGCGGTTGGAAGCACACCAGAAGTTGAATCAAGTATTATTCTTCCTAAATACGGAATACAATATCCAGATGATATTGAGACGAATTTTGTAGGTTTTACAGAGGCAATTGATCTGATGAGAAATAACCAAGTAGATGGTGCGTTAATCCAAGCAGGTTTACCAACAGCTGCTGTTACAGAAATGACCTCTACTGCGGGCGGGAAGCTGATTGGAATAGAGGAAGAAGTACGCCAATCTTTAATGGATGAATATCCATGGTACTCAGAAGTTACTATACCTGCAGGAACTTATGAAAACCAAGAAGAAGATGTAGAAACGTTGGGAATCAAAATGATGCTCATGGCAGACGCTTCTGTTGACGATGATCTCATTTATGAAATGACAGCTGCTTTTTGGGAAAACATAGATCAACTTGCAGAAACACATCCAATCGTTGAGCAAATGGATATTGAAGAAGCGGTAACTGAACTTGCCGATATTCCGCTACATGATGGGGCAGCTCGTTACTATGAGGAAATTGGATTATTAGAATAGAAGTGGTAAAAAAGCGGAGGTGTCCTCCGCTTTTTTACATATCCCGTGCCCTAATGATAAGTATCCGTAATCACATTTGTTATAGGTAGGTAACGGACAGTAAGACTTCCACTGATGGGAGTTTCCTTTATTGGAGGGATTTTATTTATGGATAAAATTACAATTGGGTATCTTGGACCTGCGGGGACATTTACGGAAGTTGCCGTAAAGGAATTGTTCGGTCACCGTTCTTTTTCTCTTCAAGCATTCTCTACGATTGAAGAATGTATGGAGGCGGCCCAGAAGAAATTGATGGATTACACAGTAGTACCTATTGAAAATTCAATTGGCGGATCCGTAAGCACGACATTAGATCGGCTGATTCATGAATTGGAAGTACCGATTCAAGGAGAAGTGCATTTACCTATTCATCAACAACTGCTTGTTCATCCCAAGCAAAAAAACCGGGAGAATTACACCCATGTATTTTCCCATCCACAAGCACTAAAGCAATGTAGTGACTTTTTAAGCAAAGAATACCCTGGAGTGAAACAACAAACGATGAATAGTACAGCAGAAGCTGCACGTGTTATCTCGGAAAACCCGGACAAACCTTGGTTAGCTATCGCCAATTCTGTCGCCCGAAATTTTTATAAATTAGAAATAAAAAAAGAAAACATTGAAACGTTTTCGACCAATATGACCCGATTTGTCGTTCTTAGTTATTTACCACTGGAAATTGATACCAAACGGAAAAAGGCTTCGATTATCGTTTCTTTTCCCCAGCATGATTTAATGATTCTGCATGATTTGTTAAGTCTTGCACAAATCTTCCGCTTAAAACCGACGAAAATTGAATCGGCGCCAATGAAAACAGGAATGGGAGAGTATTTCTTTTTTATTGATTTTGAGATTACTAATAAAGAAGAAGGATTTAAAGAAATGTGTCGTTTAATAGAACAAATAGGTTGTAACTTAAGAATTTTAGGTTGCTATCCTTCTAAATAATAAATTATCTTTAATATGCCGGCAAATAGATTTAGGACGTGAATAGATCAATGGAAGACAATGTGGCTGAGGTGCTTTAATCATGCTTCAACTAGAAATGTGAATGCTGATGAGACCGATTTTACATTGAAGTGGGAGAAAAAGTGTCCCATGAACCGTTCATGGAACCTATTTTTAAGTAAGGTCCTCAAGAAATGGTCTTATGAAGGGGTGTACCGGAATCGTTGCTCAGTCTATGGTAACGAGGCGCTTTACAAACTAACTTAGGCGTAGTGAACACGAACAACGATGACAGTGAACAACCTTAATAACGTTCTATCTTTTTCAAAATACTTACTATTTTCATATTGCTATCAAAGCCGAGGAGATTGCCAAGCCGAAAATTTTTGTTCGCTCTTGCTTCAAATTCTTTTATCCAATCCCTAGAACCATCCATATTTGCATTCGTTTCATACAAGTTAAAGTTCGTAGAAACAGAAACAGCTTGTCTTATATGTTCTGTGGCTTTTTCGTAATCAAAAGTCATAGACCGTTATTTTTCCTATGATGGAGCGTATGCTTCAAGATTTATGGGAATCGTCTCAACATGCGGAAATGGGAAAAATTATGCCTCAAAATACAAGAAAGCTATTTCTTTCAGTACCGTATTTGTAACGATCGTCTTTGTAGGATTAAGTTTATTTTCGTTTACCTTTTTGTTAAACGGATTTCATAAGATAGTACCGATTGGTCAAGTGGAAACGGAGGCTGTCATCGCAAGTAAACATTCAGAAAGAGAATGGCAAGTGTATCATTTTCGTTTTGATACGGTGACCGATCCGCTTTTTCAATTTGAGCTGAATTATACGGATCAAGACGGTGTGTCCCGACGAGTGATAAAAGAAGTGACACATCACACGTTTCATCAATACGATGCGTTTGATTCCCTTCCTATTTCATATCGATCGAGTAATCCTTTTGATATTTTTGTTAGAGGCACGACATTGACAGATGTGTTAGATATCTTTTTCTACCGCAAGTTCTTTTTGTTCAGCTTTATGTTTTGTGTAGCAGTTCTTTTTGGAGTGATCTCTATAAGGCGTTTGTACAAAAAAAGAAGAAAAGGTTGATAAGATGTCCGACAGAAAAGATGAAATTATTTTAAGGGGTTTGAAAGAAAACAATTTAAAAAATATCGATGTAAATATACCGAAAGAAAAAATTGTCGTGTTTACTGGGCTTTCTGGTTCAGGGAAAAGTTCCGTTGTGTTTGATACGATCGCAAGGGAAAGTAGAAGGCAAATGACGTTGAACTATCCCCATTATGTGAGAAACCAAATGCCAAGATATGAAAGACCCCACGCCGATCTTATGCAAAATTTAAGTCCAGTTGTCGTCGTAGAACAGCGGCAAGTCGTTGGAAATTCCCTCTCCACCGTAGGAACGTACTTGGATATCGATCCGTTAATAAGGCTTTTGTTTTCTAGAATCGGAACACCTTCGATTGGCTCTGCTACTGAATTTTCAAGGCAAAGCTCTTTCGGGAAATGTCCAGAATGCCATGGATACGGGGAAGTCGTTGCACCGGATGTGAATAAATTGGTTGATTTCGATAAATCGTTGCGTGAGTACGCGGTAAATTTTAAGCCGTTATCTCCATCAGGTTGGCAAGGAAGATGGATGATCACTGGTGGACTGTTCGACCCAGAAAAGCCGATCAAGGATTATTCGGAAGAAGAACTTCAATTATTTTTGTACGGTCCGAAAGATGGCGAAAAGGTGTATGCGCCTTTTCATACGAAAAATGGACCTCAACCCCATGAGTGGGATGGTTTGTTACCGCGATTTAAGCGTCTTTACATCCAACGAGATATTTCTAAGTTAAAAGAAGTAACCGAAGAAGACGTATTTGCTGTTTCAACGAAGACATTATGTGCTACTTGCCAAGGGTCAGGTCTGAACCCGAAAGTTTTAGCGTGCAAAATCAATGGCTTAAATATTGCACAATACAATCAATTACAACTTTCCGAATTATTGGTAGAGTTAGAGAATGTGGAAGATCCGATGGGAGAAGGAATTGCTCGGCAAGCGATTCCACTCGTGAAACAGTTGGTGGAAATGGGATTAGGATATTTGAGTCTAGGAAGAAAAATGGACACTTTATCTGGTGGAGAAGCGCAACGGGTAAAAATCGCTCGGCATTTAGGAAGCAGTTTGAACAATATGACGTATATTTTTGACGAGCCTACTGCAGGGCTTCATCCGGAAGAAGTGGACATGCTCATTCAAATGATGAAAAGGTTGAAGAACGCCCACAATACCGTCATTGTCATTGAACATGATTTATCTGTGATAAAATCAGCGGATGAAATCATCGAAATGGGACCAGGAGCAGGGGCAGACGGTGGAAAGGTTGTTTATCAAGGGAAATTAGAAGGATTAGAACAAGTGGAAAGTGCAACGAGTCTTCACTATGAAAGAAAAATGAACGAACACCCACGGAAAATAAAAAGTTATTTTACGATTGAAAATGCAAATCATAATAACTTAAAAAATATTACCGTTCATATTCCTAAACATGTGTTAGTTTCTATTTGCGGTGTTTCTGGTTCGGGAAAAAGCTCTTTCATGATGGAAGCATTCAAAGAAAAGTATCCAGAAGCGATTATCGTTGGACAAGGGAGTATCGGAATATCTAACCGTTCCACGTTGGCGACCTACATGGGGATGATGGATGACATTCGCGCCATATTTGCGAAAGAAACAGGGCTTCCTGCAGGGTTATTCAGTTTCAATTCTCTCGGAGCGTGTCCTGTTTGTAACGGAAAAGGAGTGATGCAACCGGACGTTGCCTTTGCAGATCCAGTAACGGTAACATGTGAAGCGTGTAACGGTACGAGGTATTCGGACGAAGCCCTTCGTTACCGGTACCGTGGTAAAAATATTGTAGAAATGCTCGCTTTAACGATTGATGAAGCAACCGACTACTTTCAAAATCGAAAAATTTTAAAGCGGGTAGCGACACTGAAAGAGGTAGGATTAGGATATCTTACGTTGGGACAGACGACGAGTTCTTTAAGTGGTGGGGAAGTGCAACGTTTGAAACTCGCTAGCCATTTACAAAAAGAAGGACAAATTTACGTATTAGACGAACCGTCGTTAGGGCTACATACAAAAGACTATGGCAAACTGTTAGCTGTTTTTCAACAACTTGTAAACAAAGGGAATTCCGTGATTATCATTGAACACAATCTCGATTTTTTAAGAGCAAGCGATTGGATCATCGAATTGGGACCGGGCGGGGGAAAACAAGGAGGACAAATAATATTTGAAGGTACGCCACAAGAAATGTTGCGTGCAGAAACGGTGACAGCGAAATGGTTCAAAGATGGAGTGACTTCATCACATTGAAAAAACACGGCAATAACGGTTCGATCGTGCCATATAAATCATGAATGAAACAGAAGCTGTCCAAAAAGTCATGATTGGTGACTTTTTGGACATTTTTTTGTGACCCCTTCATCAAAAATTGCTTCTGGAAACGCCTCTTGGCCGAATCATGGCATGTTTCCAACACCAAATTGTTGATGGAAGTAAGTCATGGATGGGTCATGCAATCGTTTCATATAAAAATAGCTAATGGAAGCAAGCCATGAATGGCTCATAACACTGTTTCATTCAAAAACGTCTGATGAAAGCAAGTCATGGATCGCTCATGCCACCGTTTCATTCAAAAATAGTTTGTGGAAACAAGCTATGAATGGATCATGGCACCGTTTCAATCCAAACACCCTTGTGAAAGCAATCCATGCACGATGTATGGCACCGTTTCAGCGCTAAATGATTGTTGAAAGGAACGCTCGATTTATTTTTCAGGACTTATTAGACAGACTCATTTCATACGACCTCTTTTTTGATGAATCCTCTCTGTGAAATTCTTTTGGTGAACATTTTTATGGAAGTTTGCCATCATTATCTCCGGCAGTCGTTGTTGTGCAATAATAGTTTGTGGTAACCAGAAAAAAACTGCTCTACTACAAGTTTTTTTCATGTACTATAGAGTAAAGAAAGAAGCAAGATTCTGATGGAAAGGGAGAGAGAGAATGAGTAAAGCACGTGTCGCCTTTGCTTTCATTATTGTATGCACCCTCGTGACCGCAGGATGTACAGAAAATACGAAGAATAATGAAAATGACATAGAGGCGACTTCGATGGAAGAAAGCCAGGACGAGGTTTCGGAAGCAAACAATGACCATATCACACCAGAAGAGGAATCTTCGGACGATCTGAATGTTTGGATTGGTGGAGAGGTCACTGTCGATGATGATGAAATTATCGTAGAAGGAGAAAGTAACATTATGCCAGGGGCTACTATCTCCGCAAATGGCATTAGTGAAGGAGGAATGGCTGTCGGTGCTATGCAACAGCAAGCGAAAGTAGAAGAGGACGGATCCTTTCATTTTCAGTTTCCTGGACGAGATGATCGTACGGTCATTCATCTTCGTCTATCTACCGTTGGGAATTCGGAAGCAAGAGAATACTATGGGAGAAATTTAGAAAACGTAACCGGTCCTCAAGTGTATTTAACGCAGCAGGAAGGACAATATGAAGTGCGAGCAACCATTGAACTGGACCCCGAACAGGAAACACCATACACCATTCCGATAGAAATACCTGAATGGGAAGAAATACCTGAAGATTATGGGGAGCCGGAAGTGTGGATGGAAGTGGATGTGACAACTGACCATCAATACATTTATTTTAAAGGAAGAAGCAATCTCGTCGAAGGGGCAAGACTTGGTGGAAATTTAAAAGGTGCTTCTGACAATATCGTTCCTTTTGCTTTTGATCATAACCATGTCCAACGTGATGGAACATTTGAAACGAAAATACGATATCGTACTTTAAGTGAAGGAATGTATATGCCGATTACTTTTGAACCATCCCCTTACAGTTGGGATAATGTCAAAGAAGTTTACGGAGAACGGGGGGAGAAATTGGAAGGAGCACTCGTTCATACAACCGAGGACGGAAATAAATACGTAGAGTACATCGTGGAATTGGACGTTCCAGCACTTACTCCTCCAGAAGAAGTCGCAATGACAATGGAAGAAGAGGAGATAAAGTTACAAGTACCAGATGATTTGTTGTTTGATTTTGATGAAAGTGTTTTAAAAACAGAGGCAAAGGAAACTTTAGATGAAATTATCGATGATTTAGAAAAGCTAGAAGCGGATGCGACATTACACATTAATGGTCACACTGATAATGTCGGTGATCCAGATTACAATATGGAATTGTCTAAACAAAGAGCAGAAGCAGTATTCACTTATTTAGAAGAAAATGGAGAAATCAGTCACTTAAATATTCACACGAACGGGTATGGAGAAACAGAGCCAATAGCCTCCAATGAAGACGAAGAAGGAAGAAGTATGAATCGTCGGGTCGAAATTGTCATCAATCCGCAAGTCGAATAGATGAAATATAGTAAATATTTCACAAAAAAGAAATCGATTGGAGGTAAAAGCGCCCCTTGAAACAAATATAAATAAAATAAGCGTGAAGAAGGGATATTATGATGGAACCTATGTTTGAGATCGCTCGTTGGTTACACATCGTCAGTGGTTTTTTAGCACTCATCGTGCTGTGGTTGCCAATGGTCACACGAAAAGGGCGGAAACTTCACCGTCAAACGGGTTGGGTATTTGTCATTTCCATGACTGCTATAGCGGTGACGGCGTTTTATATGGGTGTTTATCGAATCGTTTGGGATGCTGGTACTGAACCAGATTCCATTTCGTTTTCATGGTTTCTTATTTTCATTGCTATTTTAAGCGGAGCAACAGCTTGGTATGGAGTACGTGTGTTACGGTTTAAAAGAAGAGAAACGCCTCATCGTGAACCATTGGACTTGTTTTTTGCTCTTTTATTGCTTATTGCGAGCATCGGTATCATTGTCTACGGTTGGGCGATCCATTTCCAGCTTCTTCAGTACTTTCCAATCATTGGTTTGTTTTTAGGCGGTTCGCAACTTTATTATTGGCTCAGTAAACCAAAAAGTATGTCCCACTGGGTCGTGGAACATATCGTCGGCATGCTTTCTTGCTGTATTGCAGTCATTACCGCATTTATCGTTTTCGGTGCCCCGAGACTTTTACAAGTAGAATCAGTCCATTTGCTTCTCTGGTTTCTTCCAACGATTATTTTTGTCCCATTAATTATTGTATTAACAAATTATTATGGGCGGAAGTTTGCTTTCTTAAATAAAGAAGAAAAGAGGGGTTGAAAATGAGCAAATTGATTAGTAAAGGAATTGTAAAAGGTGCTGGGTTAATGAATATGAATAATAGAATAAATTATTTCAAAACAGCACCTAAAGCATTGGAAAATATGATGGAGATGGAAAAGTATACAAGAAACACGTCGATTGATAAAAAGTTAAGAGAATTAATTAAAATACGGGTATCACAAATAAATGGTTGCTCTTATTGTTTGAACATGCATACGAAAGCAGCAAAAAAATTAAAGGTCACAGATGAACAGATTGCTCAACTGAAATCCTGGAACGAATCAACCTTATATAACCCAAAAGAAAAAATGGCATTAGAATTAGCAGAACACGTGACGCTTATCGCTGAAAAAGGTGTAAGTGATGAATTTTATCAACGAGTAAGAGAGCATTATAATGAAAAAGAGTATGTAGAATTAATTATGATTATTAATCAGATTAATATGTGGAATCGATTATCGATCTCGATGGGAAATACAGTGAAATAGTATCTTTCTTTAATTCGCCCTCTGATCCACTCCATCTGTCTCTTATGAGCACAAAATGACAGGCAATGAGAAAAACGGACTGCTAAAATCCTTCATAAGGAGTGAGCCATATGGCAATCGTTGAGGCATTACAAAAAGCAATCGAATATATGGAAGCTCATTTATTGGAAGACATTACAATCAAAGATATCGCTGCACAAGCTCATATGTCTTCTTATCATTTCCAACGAACATTTGTGATACTGACCGATATCACGGTGGGAGAATATTTGAGACGTCGTCGCCTCACGAAAGCAGCTCATGAACTATGCAACACAAACGCCAAAATTATTGACATTGCCTATAAATATGGCTATCAAACTCCGGAATCTTTTTCGAAAGCTTTTCAACGACAACACGGACTTACACCCAGTGACGCACGTAAAGGAATAGGTAACTTGCAGTCTTATAACCGCCTGACGATTCAAGTAAATTTGAAAGGGGTTGAACCGATGAAATATCACATGATGGAGCGGGATGATTTTCAAATTGTTGGGGTGAAGGAGTCATTTGAATGTAATGAAACATTCGATCAGTCCAAAGAAATCAATCGTTTTTGGTCGCAACTTGGTCAAGGCGGTACCATTGACCAATTGCTACGTTTGAATCATGGAGAGATAGCAGGTCTCATCGGTGCAACAATCGCTTATCATGAAGAGAACGATCAGATGGAATATATGGTAGCGGTGGAATCGTCCAGTGGAGACATACCAGACGGACTATTCAAGTATGAACTACCTTCGACGAAATGGGTCATTTTTGAAGCTGCGGGACCGGTAATGGATGTTGTACCAAAATTGTGGAAACAAATCTATTCGGAATGGTTTCCATCGAATGATTATGAGCATAGTGGTGCACCATCTCTGGAAGTGTATACAAGCCCGGATCCAACTAGCTCCACAGCTAAAACAGAAATCTGGGTTCCCGTTAAATAGGAAGTGAAATTGAAAAAGGAGAAAAAAATGATGCATTCTTATCAGGAAAATATAAAAATTGAATGCGAGGAAAATTGCGGTAACTCCCCTAAAAAATTGCTGCTGAAAGATGTAAGCATCGCTTTAGTGAAAAATGAAATCGACTTCTGTATGGAATGGATGAAAGAAGAGGTGGTTTGGGATATTATTGGAGACCAATTGATACAAGGAAAAGAAAACGTTGAAAAAGCATTAAATGAAATGAAAGATCAAGAAGTGCAAGAGTTGCGTATTCATAACATTATTACGCATGGAAATACTGGATCCGTAAACGGCATGTTGGTAAGAAAAGATAAAGAAAACATTGCTTTTTGCGATGTGTATAACTTCGCAGGATTCGGGAAGAAGGCAAAAATTCAGAAAATCACATCCTATGTGATTCATTTATGAACTCGTATACGCTAAAATAGAAGAACTACTCTCTTTAGGAATGGGATGTGAACGGGATGCATGCATCTTTTTTGCTACGATTCAGAGCCTTTTTGTATGATTACATCTTCATTCTCTTGTATATGGGTGTGATTTTTATCATCAGTACGTTCCTGTTTCCTGAGTTACAGCATGTATTTCAAGAATCGCTTCTTGTCGCACAATTGATTGGTTTTTTTCTCCTTACCTTTCCTGTCTCTGTTTATTTTATCATTTGTGATTCACGTCTTGTGGGACGGACCTTTGGGAAAAAGAAAATGGGGATTCAAGTTGTTCATCAAGACGGTCAACAGCTGTCACTTTTGCACTCTCTCGTGAGAGTAATATTGAAATTTTTACCATGGGAACTCTCTCATTATCTTGTCTATCGCTTCGTGGATGTTGGAGATGAGGGGGTTCCTTTTTCTCTTTTGATCATTATCGTATATGCGCTCATTATTGTTTATATATTGACAGCAATTTTCACAAAGAAAAAGCAATCCCTCTATGACCTCATTTGCAAAACGGAAGTGGTGAAGAATGATGACATACCTTGAGATGTTCTTGTCATCATTGCTATATTTCCCACCCTCTTTGGCATTTAAGAAAAGAAAATATCTCTAATTCGAGGTATTTATATTGCACCTTGACGAATGAATAAGTAAAGTAAGAGGTACGAAGAAGCGAAGTGGAGGGATATATATGTTTCATATTCCCGGGCATCATCATATTTCAATGATTACAAAAAACGCCAGTGAAAATAATCATTTTTACACACAAGTTCTTGGATTACGTCGGGTAAAAGTGTCGGTGAACCAAGATGATCCATCGATGTATCATTTGTTTTATGGGGATAAAACCGGCAGTCCAGGGACGGAACTGACATTTTTCGAAATTCCACAGGTAGGAAGAACATATCGGGGGACAAACGCGATTACGAGAATTGGACTCCTCGTTCCATCCAAAGACAGTTTAAAATACTGGAAATCACGCTTTGAAGAATATGGAGTGAAGCATGGGGAAATCACTATGTATGCCAAGCGGCCTGCCTTAAAATTTGAAGACCCTGAAGGACTTCGTTTCGTTCTCGTCGTTTCTAACGGTGAAAAAGTGGACCATTGGGAGACATGGGAAAAGTCTGACGTACCTGTTGAACACCAAATTCAAGGAATGGGAACGATTGAAATTACCGTTCGAAGACTTAATAAACTCGCACGGACATTGACAGACATGTTTGGCTTTGTAGGAGTGAGTCAAACGGAAGACGAAGCAATTTTTCAATCCATTAAAGGAGAAGTTTTTGGAGAAATCATCGTTAAACAAATAGACGGTCCGTCAGAAAAACCAGGCCGTGGCAGCATTCATCATTTGGCGATTCGAGCGAAAAATGATGCAGAACTTGCCTATTGGGACGAACGAGTAAAGAAAAGAGGATTTCATTCAACAGGTATTGTGGACCGCTACTATTTTAAAAGTTTATACTTTCGTGAATCCAATGGCATTCTCTTTGAAATTGCCACCGATGAGCCGGGCTTTACCGTGGATAGTAACGTAGACCAATTAGGAACAAAACTAGACTTACCACCATTTTTAGAGAATCGCCGCGAAGAAATAGAGGCAAAATTATCACCAATTGAAGAAAATGGGAAAAAGATTTTACCGTAACAAATGAGTGGAGTGGGTGTATATATCTCATTGATTTTTAAACCGATAACCTGCTCCCCAAACCGTTTCGATAAATTTCGGGTTCGAAGGGTCCTTTTCAATTTTTTCTCTAATCTTTCTAATATGGACAGTTACTGTTGTGGTGTCCCCAATTGAATCATACCCCCAAACGCGCTTAAACAAATGTTCTTTGCTGAAGACAATGTTTGGATTAGTGGCTAAAAAATACAATAAATCAAATTCTTTCGCAGTAAAAATCTTCTCTTCTTCATTAACAAATACCCGTCTTGCTCCAGGTTGTATCAGAAGATCGTTTATTTGTATATCACTGGACGGATGTTTTCGGTTGGTTAAACGATTATATCTTGAAAGGTGCGCTTTTACCCTGGCCACTAGCTCATTTGGGTTAAATGGTTTCACAATATAATCATCAGCACCACGGTCAAATCCCCGTATTTTATCAATATCTTCTTTTCTTGCTGTTACCATTAAAATGGGTATATCTAATGTTTGGCGTAATTTTTGGCACAACTCAAAACCATCCATCTCCGGAAGCATTAAATCTAAAAGAATCAGATGATACGTGTTTTTCTCCGCTAGTTTTAATCCTTCTTCACCAGTTAATGCAATATCACACTCAAAACCGTTAAATTCCAAATAGTCTCGTTCTAACTCTGCAATATTTCTTTCATCTTCAATAATTAATACTTTTGGCATTCATGTCACCTTTTTCAATGTAAAATATATACTTGTCCCTTTTTCTAATTCGCTCTGAGTCCAGACATGACCATCGTGACCTTCTATAATTTTTTTGACAATCGACAGTCCCAGTCCACTCCCACCGGTGGAAGAATTTCTAGAAGTGTCGATGCGATAAAAACTTTCAAATATATGAGGGAGATCTTCTTTTTTTATACCCATTCCATTATCTCTTATTTCCACTGTGACATGATTTGGTTCAGAAGTTAGAAAGACCTTGATTTTCTTTTTATTCTTATTAATATATTTTAGGCTGTTTTGAACAATATTTGTCACAGCACGTTTTAATTTATCTCTATCCGCTTTTACCAAGTACGAATCTTCTCTGTTTGCGACAAGCATTGCAGTACCTTGTTCTTTTTCTAAATGAAAAGATAATTCATCAACAAAATCAGCAAAAAAGGTATATAGATCTACTTTTTCAAAATGGAAGGGCACTTTTTGCAGGTCTAGTTTGGAATATAAAAATAATTCATCGATCAATTCGTCCATATCGTTTGCCGTCTTATAAATAGTATCCAAATACTTTTTTAATTTTTCGGGAGTATGAGCCACTCCATCTTGAATTCCGGTAATATAGCCCTTGATGGACGTCAGTGGGGTTTTTAAATCGTGAGAAATGCTCGCGATTAATTCTTGCCGATTTTGTTCATATTGCAATTGCGCTTCTTTTGCATCTTTCAGTTTTATTCGCATTGCTTCAAATGTATTAGTCAATTCCCCGAGCTCATCTTTTTTATTGGATTGTATACTATATTCTAAATCACCTTTACTTATTTTTTTGACTGCAATGGATAGTTTATTAATAGGAGTGAGGATGCTTCTGGAAACTAAGTAAGTTAATAATCCATTGGTTAAGGCAAAAATAATGATCATGAGAATAAATCGTACACGAATAAACAGTTCTAGTTCCCGACCGGTAGGTTTGCCATTATTTATTACAAAAAACACGTATCCTAACATGATTTCAACAGCAAAGAAACAAATTATTGGAATAACAATCATTCCAATATTGGTTAAAATTAGTCGCTTTCTTATGGACAATATTATCACCCGATTCATTAAAAAGTTACTGCTTTTATGAACGATTTCTGCTTTTTTGCTCAATCATCGGTACAATGATTGCACAAAGTAATGCAGTAAAATAAGGTAAAAATTTGATGCCGATTGGCTCATTAAGAAACAACATTCCAAAGATACCTATCATGCTAGATAAAGCAATTCCAATGACAAACCCTCCCAATAATCCTACTAATATTGTTAAAAATGTTCTCATTGTTCTTCATCCTTTTCAAACTTTTGGTTGTAGAAAATGATCTTCCATGACGAGAAAACAATTACGCATGATAATGTAAATAAGAAAATTGCAATAATGACGTGCAAAGGGCCAACCCACGGTGCTATGGAGTTCATATTGGCTGTAAAATACATAAGGAAAATAGATACGAATACGCCAAAAAGCTGTAAAAATGTTTGTCGTGGTAAAGCTCCTATGAGAGCGACGATCAGCATGAAAATAGGTAAATGAAACCCAAATAAATGAACAAACATCATGTGCTTCATCCAAGCACCTGCATCTAAAAAAGTTGCTACCCCGGCTAAATAAAACTGAGTAATGATACAAACTGTAAAAAGACTTGCTAATATGAAATAAATAATTCTTCCAAATTTTTTTCTGTTCTTGTTAGCTTTCATGGTGCTACCTCCTGTCATTTAGATTCGCGTTTATCGTATAAAGCAAATCTAAACGACTTCTTATCTAATTCTTAAAAAAAGATTAAATCTAATACTCGTCTACGGATGCATTGTTGAAATAGAATAGGAAAGATTCTTAACCACTATTTGTATAGACTTGTCATTGACAAAACTATCAATTTCAATTACAATTCAACTAGAGTAAAAACGAATAGCATCCTGCTAAAGGGGAGTAGCAGTACAATAAACGTCGTCATTACGAGAATTTTTATTCTCCGGCTTTATTGGCAACAAATTTTTGTTGTATGCAAGACCTTTACACTTATGGTAAAGGTCTTTTTATATTTTTCTTGGCCTTTACCATGAGGGTAAAGGTTTTTTTATTTTCCTTTTTAGGACAAACTTTGGGAGGACAAAGGAATGGATATTGCATTATTAGCTGAATATGGATGGGTACTCATCGTACTCGTATTGATGGAAGGTCTTTTAGCGGCAGACAATGCGTTAGTATTAGCGATTATGGTTCGGCATTTACCGAAAGAAAAACGTAGGAAGGCATTGTTTTATGGCTTAGCAGGAGCATTTGTGCTAAGATTTGTTTCGCTCTTTCTCATTTCTTTTTTGGTGAATATATGGCAAGTACAAGCAATTGGTGCAGTTTACCTTCTATTTTTGTCCTTTAATCATGTGTTCCGGAAACTAGTGAAAGGGAAGGCAGAAGAAGAAGGACAGGTGATGGAAAAAAAGCCAAAAAAGCAAAGTGGTTTTTGGATGACAGTTTTCAAGGTGGAACTAGCGGATGTGGCCTTTGCATTAGATTCCATTCTAGCCGCGGTGGCTTTAGCGATGACATTGCCAAATACCCCACTGCCGGCAATTGGAGGCATGGATGGTGGTAAATTTCTCGTCATTTTTGCCGGTGGGATGATTGGTGTCATCATTATGAGATTTGCGGCTGGAATATTTATACGGATACTAGAGAAAAGACCTGGGCTTGAAATGGCAGCTTTTGTCATTGTTGGTTGGGTAGGGATAAAATTAGCGGTATTAACTCTTTCCCATCCATCACTTGGCTTCATAAGTGAAAGTTTTGCCCACTCCACTGCTTGGAAAGTGACATTTTATGTTGTTTTAATCGCAATTGCAGCAGCTGGCTGGTTTTTCTCAAAGAACAAGAATGAGAAAACATCCGAGAAAACTTCCCAAGTTTCTTAAAACAAATATCCGAGAATGTTCCATGATGGATACGTTCTCGGATTATTATTTTCGCCAAAATGTGGTACAGTTTGCTTTATCTTTAAGATTAAATTCAATCAATTGGTCAAGTAATGAATACTCAACGGGTTGATCCCATTTTATCCGAATTAATTCTTTTGTGTAGTCATAACCAGTTTTTTTAATTTCATTCTCAAATTGGTTAATGGCAACATTTTCAGGCGCAACTGCGATATGTTTTTTGCTACACTAAAGCCAATAATGAATGTGCCATGTTCCGTATACATTGGTTGATTCCATTTTTTTCTTGTTTTAAATGTGGATAATGATGACGTATCCAAGTAAAGATTTGTTCCATTCTTTCTCTTTTGGAACGGTCGTCTATTCCTTCTAAAAAATTATTAAAAACGGTCATGTTGTTCTCTCCTTCACAAATGATTCGAGATTACCTTATCAATTTTCATCAAGTGTTTTTATCTTACCACAATGTAGATACCAATTTTTTTAGTGTCATTGTGTATAAATAAATCTAATTTCTTACTTTAGAACTAGTTGAAAATACTTCGCTATTTGTAAACGCTTTTATCATTTTTGATATTAATACTTTTTACATAATCATCGTAATATTTAACGTTGGTTTATAGGCAAATAGGATGATGTTCGGTAATATTTAATTATACAGGAAATGTAGCGTGGATAAGTTACCGGAAAAAGGGGTGTAACGTCATGGACCAGATACAAATTTATCACGTGTATCAACCACTGTTTACACTGAATGATTTAGAAATATTTGGGTATGAAGTCTTAACTCGTTGTGATAACTTTTCAGACATCGAACATTTATTTCAACAAGCAATGGAAAATAAGACGTTATATGAATTAGATACAACATCTATTTTTAAAGCCCTTTCCACTTCGGGATTGTCTCATAAAATTTTTATTAATATCTACCCTTCCACGATGTTGCATCCTCAATTTTTTACGTTTTTACAAGAGGTGGAACAAAGGACGATGGTTAAAGACTCGATTGTATTTGAAATTAATGAATCTGAAAAAATAAAAGATAGAAGGTTATTTAAAAATATAGTAAATCGGTTAAAACGCCGTGGATATGAAATCGCTGTCGATGACTATGGAAAGGGAGAAGCTACTTTCGACTTTGTTACGGACATTGATCCTCATTATATTAAACTCGATCAGTCATTTTCACGCAACTTAACAGATTCTTTTCCCAAACAGCAGCAAATTAGGTCGCTTGTGGAGATATGTCACGAGAGAAACATGACGCTCATTTTGGAGGGGATTGAAAACAAAAGTGAGTTGCTTGTAGCTGCGCAACTAGGTGTGCATGTAGGGCAAGGATATTATCTAGGAAAACCTAAGTAGGAGGAGTGTTCATGGATTCGGACTTTTTAATGATATTATTTTTGTGTCTTTTCCTCGTACTGTTTTTAATCACAATTGTTTCATTTGCCGTAGAAATTCAACACAAAAAACGAGACATTCAAAGACTAAAAAAAACGATTGCAGAACTAGAAAAAAAATTAAACCAAAAACATTACAGACAGGATCATCGTGTTGAATTTACGTCAAAAAAATGTACATTTGAGATTATAAGAATTGGCAATCAAATTTTTCAACAATCGGAAAGAAAACAAGGGCAAGGGGATGCTTTAGACATTAGTCGAAGTGGTCTGAAACTGTTGTGTCGGTATGATTTGCCAGTAAGAAAAAAAATCATTCTTCAACTGAAGTTTCATGTGAATAACAAGCCGTTTGTGCTCACCGGGAAAATTGTACGTAAAGAAGAGACTTTAGAACAGGTTGCTTATGGAATTCAGTTTATCGGTAATGATGAGAAATTGCTTCAACAATTAGCCCAACAATTACAAAAGGTTGAAGTGACGAAAGTAAAACAAAAGGAGATGCGAAAGTCCGTGGAAAGAGAAGAGAATCGTGAGCCAAATCATGCAGTTGAGAATTAGCGCTATTGCCTCTTAGTACGTTGCACCCCGACTCCATTCCTGCTAGTTGGTGTTTTTTTTTCTACGAAAGCAGTTACCTCCGTTATCGCTCATCGATAAACATTGAAGTATGTCCCCTAGCACCAATCAAAACGATCGACGCTTCATTCGAAATAATATGAGGATGAACGCTCTTTTTCTCGACGTTGAATTTTGATGGATTGATATTTGAATGAAGTCCTCGTTTTCAATGGAAACGTAAAAGACTGAAGCGAAATGATGATCCATGATGAGGGGGCTGTCTAATAAGTCCTGAAAAATAAATCGAGCGTTCCTTTCAACAATCATTTAGCGCTGAAACGGTTCCATACATCGTGCATGGATTGCTTTCACAATGGTGTTTGGATTGAAACGGTGCCATGATCCGTTCATAGCTTGTTTCCACAAACTATTTTTATATGAAACGGTGGCATGCCCCATCCATGGCTTGCTTTCACAAGCAATACTTTGATCAAACGATGGCATGACTATCCATGACTTATTTCCATCAACAATTTGGTGTTGGAACATGCCATGATTCGGCCAAGAGGCGTTTTCCAGAAGCAATTTTTGATGAAGCGGTAACAAAAAAATGTCCAAAATGTCACCAATCAGGACTTTTTGGACAGCTCCGTTTCTTTATGCTCTCACTTTTTTAAAATCCTCCATGTTTTAAAAATTGTCTATTTCGAAATATATTCATCTATGATACAATCATGTATATGATAATGAGAATCGTTATCAATATATCCGAGTAGGAGGAATCAATCATGAAAGAGGCGGAAGTTTTTGATGTAACTATTATTGGCGGAGGGCCTGCTGGATTATTTTCTTCCTTTTATAGTGGTTTGCGGGAAATGAAAACTAAGATCATAGAATATCAAAACCAACTAGGTGGAAAAGTACATGTCTATCCTGAAAAGTTGATATGGGATGTGGGTGGTATCCCCCCTATTTCAGGAGAAAAATTAATTGAACAATTGGTTGAACAGGCACTAACTTTTCAGCCAACTGTTGTTTTGGGTGAAAAGGTGTCAGAAATTACGAAAAATGAAGCGGGACTGTTTGTGTTAAAAACAGAATCCGGCGAAAAACATTATTCTCGAGCTGTAATTGTAGCAATTGGCGGAGGGATTATTAACCCGCAAAAGCTGGAAGTAGAAGGGGCAGAGAATTTTTTCAGTTCGAATTTAAATTACACCATTAAATCACTGAAAAAATTTAAAGACAAAGTTGTTGTTATTTCCGGAGGGGGACATACAGCCGTTGATTGGGCAAATGAACTTGAACCGATTGCCAAAAAAGTGTATTTAACTTATCGAAAAGATACGTTAAACGCTCACGAAGCTCAAGTTTCCCAATTATTAAATAGTTCTGTGCAATGTTTCTTTTATACGGAAATTACAAAATTAATTCCAGATGGCACTGGTACAATCATTGAAAAAGTGGAACTAACCAATAACCAGACTGGTGAAGTTACTACTTTGCCTGTCGATGAAGTGGTAGTGAACCATGGTTATAAAAGAGAGCAATCGTTGTTAGAAGAAAGCAAGTTAAACATTGAAATGGTGAACGAATATTTTATGAAAGGAAATGTATTTTGTGAAACAAGTGTCCCAGGCTTGTATGCAGCAGGGGATGTCATTCACTACGAAGGAAAAGTCCATTTGATTGCCGGTGCTTTCCAAGATGCCATAAATGCTGTAAATAAAGCAAAATTATATATTCAGCCAGAAGCTGATGAAAGTGGAATAGTATCCTCTCATAATGACATTTTTCAGAAGCGGAATCGGGAACTTATCAACAAACAACTTCAAGAACAAGTGGTTGTAAAATAGCTTCTCTGTCATCAAGAGATAAAGCAGCAATAAGGAGTATTCAAGGTGAGAGAGAGACTAACATTTTCAATTTTAATCACAATTCTTCTTATCATTTGATTCGGATATGGCTTACGTATGTTTGATTCGCTCGAGAAGCTTGGGAATGAACTTTACGGAGAATAACTGCAAAGAAAAAGAGATGGATTCATGAATGTTCGAATCCATCCCTCTTATCTTGCTTCCATTGTCGTCTTACTGCAGAGGGAGAAATACCAGTGTATTTTTTATAAAGTCTGCTAAAATAATATGGATCTTGATAACCGACTTGTTCGGCAATGTCACTAATGAATAGGTCTGTTGTTTTAATGAGTTCTGTCGCTTTTTCAATTCGAACTTGAATGAAGTAATCCATCGGACGTTTGTTTGTATATTTTTTTCATTCAGCTGGTCGATTCTGCTTTTTCAAGGAGCAATTCTGTAAACAGTGTTACTTGTTCACGGATGGCAATCGGATCATAGCGATAGAACTGGTCAAAATCATTAATGAAAAACGTATCGTTTTTTACTGCATCGAGGTTTTGATAAATAGACATATTTTGCAATTGATTGAGTGCCGTTCCCGTATTTTCCGGGTCATAGACTGTCATGAACATATAATCCGCTGCATATTCAGGAAAAACTTCCATTGAGATTTCAGCGTATCCATCTCCCTCCATAATGTCTGTTTGAATTTTTTCAGGAGCTTTAAGGTCAAATGCGTCGTATAATACTTGACCACCGCGCCCGAAGTTCTTGCCAAACACCCATAATTTGCCGTCAGCTGTTAATTCATAAATGCCGACCGTTGTATTTTCATCTACTTCATCTTTCAATTGTTCTTTGGCAGCGGCCACGATTTCATCATACTCTTCTGAAAAAGCCTTTGCTTCTTCTTCATTTCCGGTAATATCTCCAAACAATGTTAGCGTTTCATAAATATCAGCATCTGTATTCCACGGAATATAAAGGGTAGGTGCAATTTTTGAGTACTCTTCATAATGATCCTCATACATCGTAATAATTAAATCAGGATTTAATTCAACCATTTTTTCTACATTCATCGGTGTACCTAAATCCGTTACATCGTTTAATTGATCCTGTATAAATGGATGGGAAAATGCATCTGAATCAGCACCTACCAGATTTCCTCCAACCGCGAGCACTTCTCCAGCATAAAAGTCTGTGACAATTCTTTGAGGGTTTACCGGGATTTCTACTTCTCCTTTTACTGTTTCAAAGAGTCGAGTGTCCGTTGTTTCTTTGTTTTCACTTTCTATTTCTTTATTTGCTTGGTCATTTCCGTTACAAGCAGCTAACATTAATATGAGTGCTAGTATCAGAAGACTGATCCAAAAGTTTTTCTTCCACATATCCATTTCTCCTTTATATCTCATTAAACGTTAGACTTTGTCAATAAATATAAGAAATACGGGGCACCAATAACTGCCACAACGAGCCCCGCTGGGATTTCAGAAGGCGCAAGAATCACCCGACCAATGGTATCTCCTAATAGTACGAGTAAAGCGCCTAATAGTGCAGAAATTGGCAAATAATATTCATGCCTACTACCGATCAGTTGTTTTGCTAAATGAGGGGCTATGAGTCCGACAAAACTAATGCTGCCACTGACTGAAACGCTAGAGGCTGCCAAACAAACGGCAGCACCTATTAATATTTTGCGTTCTTTTTCAAGGTCTGTCCCTAGGCTAATGGCTAATGGATCTCCTAAATGGAGAATGTTGAGGACACGTACTTTTCCATAAACAATTGGAAGAAAAATGATAAGCCAAGGTAACAATGCCAATATGTAATCCCAAGATGTCGTACCAATGTGTCCTGCTAACCAGTAGGCGACGGTTTCGTATCTCTCAGGGGTCAAATGAATTGTTAACACAATCATCGCTGCTTGAATCCCTGCTTGCACTGCTACTCCAGTTAATATTAATCTCATTGGCAAAAGACCCTCATTCCGCTTATGAGCGAAACGGTAAACAAGAAATGAAGAGAAAAGGGCACCAAATAGGGCGAAAACAGGAGTGAAATAGGTGGAATTTAACACACCAACGGGTACAAATGAAACAAACATGAGAATGGCTAAACCCGCTCCGGCATGAATCCCTAGAAGTCCAGGTTCCGCCAAAGCATTACGAGAGATACTCTGTAATACACAACCGGATACCGCTAAACCGATTCCTACTAAAACGGATAAAACAATTCGTGGTAAACGAAATTCAAATAAAATTAAGTGTTGTTGTCGATCCCCGTTTCCTATGAGCGTTTGGAATACTTCAGATGGGGACTGGCTGTTCGCCCCGGTATTCATGCTAAAAATGAATGTAAGGATGAGTAGAATAAAACAGATTGCTGTAATCATTAAAAATTTTCGCTTTTTCTTTTGCTCTGTTTTCGATGTTGACATATGTTCTATCAAAGCCCTTTTCCTCCTTTCCTCGCGATGTAAAGGAAGAAAGGAACCCCAATAACCGCAATCAGTGCACCAATCGGTGTCTCGTTGGGAGGATTCATCATTCTTGCACATAAATCTGCGATCACCATAAATAAACTACCGACGACGATGGAATTAGGAATAATCCAACGATAATCATGCCCAACGAGGAAACGAGTGAGATGGGGAATGAGAAGTCCGACAAAACTAACTGCTCCAACCATAGAAACCGCAATTCCTGCTAAGATGAGCACAACAATAAACCCGGCAATTTTAATCAAGGTCGGTCGTTGGCCTAGTCCAATCGCTATCTCTTCTCCTAAACTAAGCAATGTAATCGAACGGGATAAAAAAAGGGCACCAATGAAGGCAATCAATACCCATGGAAACATGTATTCCAGATTCTCCCATGTCGCTCTCGATACATCTCCGGCATACCAAAAGGCCAAATCTTGTTCTAAATCAAAGTGAATAGCAATCCCTTGGCTGAGGGAAGTTAGCAATGCTGTGACTGCTGCTCCGGCCAAGACGAGCCGCATCGGCGTTAATCCTAATCGAGACATCGAGCCAATGCCAAACACGATGATTGTACTCATGGCAGCACCTGCAAAAGAAAAAAATAGGAAGTATTGATAAGACAAGCCTGGAAAAAAAGACAAACTAATTGCTACCATAAATGCAGCCCCTGCGTTTAATCCTAATAGCCCGGAATCAGCCAAAGGATTTCTCGTCATCCCTTGCATAATAGCTCCGGCAACTGAAAAACAAGCACCGATAATAGCAGCTCCTAATACGCGGGGGAGTCGAATTTCTTGAATGATTTGGTGGGATGTTAAATCCCCATTAAAAGAAAAAACAGCCGACCAGACTGTCATTAAATCAATATCGGCCGCACCAAATGAAATAGATAGCCCGATAGCGAAAATAAGTCCAATGATTCCAATCAATAGTACAAGAACGCCAGTGATAGGTTTTGATTTTGTTTTCACTTTGATTGTTTGTGAGGAATCCTGTTCCGTCATATTTTTGGTGCGAGACATGTTTAAACACCCTTAGAAGATTGGTAAGTAAGACAAATAGGATGATTGCTTAATGGACACTCCGTCATAATGGCTTGAATATCGAAAACTGCTTCCATGTTTTCCGCTGTCATGACTTCATTCGGTGTTCCTTCTGTCACGATGGCACCATCTTTCATGGCAATTAAATAATCGGAAAAACGGGAAGCATGATTCAAATCGTGTAATACCATCACAATGGTTCTATTTTCTTTCTCATTTAGGCTTTTTAAAAGTAGCAAAATATCCAGTTGATGTGCTAAATCTAAATACGTGGTAGGTTCATCTAACACTAAAATTTCCGTCTCTTGTGCCAGTGCCATTGCTATCCAAACTCGTTGTCGTTGCCCACCTGAAAGGGCTTCCACCGGACGGTCACTAAAATCCGTGACACCGGTGACTTCCAATGCCCACTGTACCGCCTCAACATCCTCTTTTTTCATGGAATGAAACCCCTTTTGGTAAGGGAATCGTCCATAGGAAACAAGTTCATAGACCGTTAAACCGGAAGGAGTTTCGGTCGTTTGTGGGAGAATCGCCATTCTTTTTGCTATATCTTTTGTAGATAATTGATGAATCGCTTTTCCATCAAGATAAACCGATCCTTTTTGCGCCTTTAATAATCTTGAAATTGTTTTTAATAATGTCGATTTTCCACACCCATTTGGTCCAATAATGGTTGTGATTTTATTTTCAGGAATGGTCACATCCAAGCCGTCGATAATGATGGAATCACCATAACCAACTGCTATTTGTTCGATTGTTAGTGTTGACATCAGTCCATCACCTTTTCTTTATGACGAAAATGAGAATCGTTATCATTTATGTGATATATTACACGAACATTGCTCATTGGTCAATATGTTATTGACAAAATAATTACGCAGGAAAAAAGGAAAGGTCCCATGAAGATTTTATATGACGCTTTTTTATAAAAATTGTTAAAGAAGGGCATTTTAATTGGAAAAATATAGAATAATGATGAACAAACAATTTCATAAATGAAAATTTTAGGTAAATATAAATCCTGTAATTGTTAAAAAAGAAATGGAAGGGGCGAATGAGATGTAAATTGATCCTATAACCTTTTAATACGACAAAGAGGGAAATCCTGCGTCAAAACAGGATTTCCCTCATTTATATGATTAGAAAGAGCCTTAGGCTTGCAAGCAGCTTACTATTCTACTTCTTTCAAAATTTTTTCAATCGAAGTAATACGTTCTTTCATTTCTGCCATTTCTGTCGCTAATTTTTCATTTAATCGTGCCGATTCTTTTTGTGCTTCAATGGCTTCTGCTGCTTGTTTTTGGTAGACTTCTTCTTTTGTTGTTTTAATTTTCGTTTGCCAAACTTTCGTCAATGAAACGATCATTACGACGCCAAGGGCAATTAGTAAAATAGCAAACCCCATTCCTGCCAATCCGTAAATTGTTTCTTCTTGCATCATTCTTTTCCTTCTTTCTTTTTGATTGTTAACGTTTTTACCGCTTCTTTAATGAAGTCCTGCGTAATATGGAAATCAAAAGGTTCCAGTTCATAATATTTCATTGCTTTACCGTCCTCTGAAACTTCCATTTCTGTTTTTACCATCCCGGCTTTTTCTAATTTTTGCAGGTGCATGTAAAGAAGAGGACGGCTCATTTCAGCTTCTCTCGCAAGTTGACTGACGTATTGCCTGCCATTGGTCAATATAGAGATAATTCTCAAACGATGTGGATTCGCCAATGCTTCGAATAAGGCAAGAAGCTCATCCCCATTCATTGGTTCTTTCATGACTCGGTAGCCTTTACTTGCACATTTTTCAACACGTTAAAAACGAATAGAACGACACCTATTAGGATGAGAATCCCACCAATTCCACTCATTGGTCCTCCAATCCCAATTTCACCTAATCCGAATAATATCATCGCAAATGTAAGCAGTGGCACACCGATCATCATCAGCCAAAAGTGAACTTTCGCTAATGTGTTTTCACCTGCGTAAGGGAAGAGATGATAAATGACTCCTGATATGGCAAGGGATACCCATCCGAGTAAATTAATATGCGTGTGAGCTGAAGTAAATTGAAACTTATCTGCAAATCCCATATAGATACCTAAACTAATCCCAATCAAAAAATAAATCACAGATACTTTTATGAATTTTATCCCCACTTATTTTGTACTCCTTTCTTTAAATGAATAACTATCATGTGTAATAAATATATTACAGGTGAAAAATAATGTCGACATATTATTTTCTTTCTTTCCAAACTTAATGTTTTCTTAAGTAATCAATTAAGTGTTTCTTATGTATTCATTTGTATATTGAACATATAAATTTTTTCCAAGAAGAAGAGGTATGATGATGATAAATAAAAAGATATATCTTCTTTTGACAGATACGGGTACATTGTTTACAAAGTTAATAAAGCTATTTACAAAAAAGCGATACAATCATGCGTCGATTGCTCTCGACGCTGAATTATTAAACGTGTATAGTTTCGGCAGGAAAAAGGTTCATAATCCGGTACAAGGAGGATTTGTAAAAGAAGACGTGGAGCAACGATTTTTTCAACATGCAGATTGTGCGATTTATTCGCTCCCTGTAACAGAGAGTCAATTGGAACAAATGAAACGTTTCATACGAAACATAGAAGAAGAGGAGAAAAACTACCGCTATCATTTCTTAGGTTTGTTTGGATTTATATTAAATAAGCCGATAACAAGGGAAAAAGCATTTTTCTGTTCACAATTTGTAGCCACCGTCTTAATGGAATGTGACATCATGGAATTCGAGAAGCCATTATCTCTTGTGGCACCGTTTGACTTACTGGAAGACGCTGCATGGAGACTGGAGTATGAAGGGAAATTGAAGGATTATCCCCATCAAAAGAAATCGGATGATTTTTCTTCTCCGGTTTTCCTTCCAGTGGAAAATGTATAAGCAGAAACAGGAGGGATGAAAGTGGATGAGACCATTCGTATTTTAGTCGTGGAAGACGATGATGACATTAACAAATTGCTATGCAAAATTATAAAAAAAAGTAATTACAAACCACAGCCTGCCTATTCTGGCACAGAAGCTCTCATTTATTTAGAGAAACAGAAGTATGACTTGGTTTTGCTCGATCTCATGCTTCCGGGGATGAATGGGGAAAAAATTCTTGCCAAAATAAGAGAACAAGGAACAATTCCTGTGATCATTATTTCAGCCAAAAATGAAAAGGAAACAAAAATTCATAGTTTGCGCTCAGGAGCAGATGATTTTATTTCCAAACCATTTGATGTGGATGAAGTATCGGCACGCATTGATTCGGTATTACGTAGATACAAAGAGTCGAATATCGCCCATAAAAAAGTGCTCACGCATAAAGATATTCATCTTGATTTGGAAACGAAAACCGTTCACGTCAATGGCGAAGAAATTGCGTTAACTGTTCGAGAATACAAAATTCTAACCCTTTTAATGACTTCTCCGAAAAAAATTTTTTCCAAAGCGAATCTGTTCGAAAGTGTTTGGGGGGAGATTTATCACGGGGATGACAATACGGTGAATGTGCATGTGAGTAACTTACGAAATAAGCTTGCGAAAGCAAATCCAAACGAAGAATATATTGAAACGATCTGGGGAATGGGTTATCGCATGAAATCTTAAGTTTTTCTTAAGGTTTGTCTTAAGCCTTTCTTATGTTTCAACGACGATACTAATGTTGAAGGGAGGCGATGAAACAAATGAATGATTATGTGTTACGAACAAATCATCTTACAAAAAAATATAAAAAGGATATTGCCCTTAACAACGTAAATGTTTCGATAAAACGAGGTGAAATTTACGGATTAATCGGTCGAAACGGTGCTGGGAAATCAACGATGCTTCGGTTAATTACGGGACTAGCTTTTCCGTCAGGTGGATCGATCGAACTATTTGGAAAAATTCAACCGAATGTAGCCATTGACGCACAAAAAAGGATGGGTGCCATTATCGAACAACCTGCTCTCTTCCCAAACATGAGCGCTTATGAAAACTTAGAGGTTCATCGCTTACAAAAAGGGATTCCCGGGAGAGAATGTATTGATAAAACACTTGAATTGGTTAGTCTGATGGATACAGGAAAGAAAAAAGTGAAAAACTTTTCCCTCGGGATGAAGCAAAGACTAGGATTAGCGATTGCTTTATTAAGTGATCCGGAATTTTTAATTCTTGATGAGCCGACAAATGGATTGGATCCAATGGGAATTGTTGAGATGAGGGAATTAATCAAAAGATTAAATCGTGAAAAAGGAGTGACTGTTTTAATCTCAAGCCATATATTAAGCGAACTCCATCAACTCGCAACGAATTTTGGGATCATCCATCAAGGACAGCTCATAGAGGAACTGACCACAACAGAGTTGGATGAAAAATGCAGACAACATTTGCGAATCAAGGTAGACAATCCGACGATGGGTGCAACTGTATTGGAACAGCAATTATCGACGACTGATTTTGAAGTGATGCAAGACGGTACTCTGAAACTTTACAATTACCTCGATGATGTCCGTACCGTCTCACGTGCACTAACGAACCACGGACTGACCATTCTCCATCTCTCACAAAATGGGGACAGTCTTGAAAGCTATTTTTCAAAGCTAGTAGGGGGTGAAGAGAATGACTAATCTTATCAAAGCGGAAATGTTTAAATTACAACGGAATAGAACATTTTGGGCACTCATTGCAACTGTCGCAGGCTTAAGTACATTCCTGCATTATCTCGTTATCATTGACTGGTGGCAAATGCATGGGACTGTATTTGACCGTGCCGGATTAAGTGAACTAGATGCTTTATCCACTTTTACAGTCCCGCTATTTTTTAATTTAATCGTCAGCACCCTTGCAGGATTTTTTATTTCCATCGAGTTTTCAAACAGTGGAGTCATCAGAAATCAAATCATCAGTGGTCATAAAAGGTCTCACATTTTCATTGCGAAGCTTCTTGTCTTTTCACTAGGTTCGATTATTGTTACGGTACTTATTCCAGTCATAACAGCTATTATTATCGCCATTTTATTTGGGCAAGGAGATGGATTGAGTCTTACTCATGCCATGTATTTAGGAAGGGCTTACGGTTTATTTACACTTCAATTTTTAGCCTTTGCATCGATTATTATGTTATTAGCCATTATTACGGGCGATCAAGGGAAAACAATCATTTTATCCATCCTGTTTACCATTGCAATGTTTGCTGTGGAAAAACTATCTAAACCATTTTTTCTTGAAATGGTATATGAAAATACAATATTTTATCAGTTTACCGAAGTGTTTCAGTTGACAATGACAAACGGCGAAATCATGAAGTCCATAATAATTGGAGTCCTATCATGCATGATGATATCCTTGTGTGGAATCCTTGTTTTTAATAGAAAGGAAATTAAATAACTTTGACGTAAACGGGTGAAGCCCATGTTACTCTTAGCAATTATTTTATTATTCGTGACAATCTTTTTACTTACTCGCTTCATTGCTCTAAAAAAAGAAGTGAAAAAAATAACGAAACAACTGCAAAATTATAACGATCGGAAAACAAATAAAAAAATTGATATGACTCTTTTCGATCAAGAGATGGAAAAACTAGGTCAAGAATTGAATACACTGATCGATTTACATGTCGCGGAAAATAGAAAGAGACTCCATTTTGAAAATGAACAGAAAAAAGCAATTGCGAATATGTCCCATGACTTAAGAACCCCGCTAACTTCCATTATTGGGTATATTCAAATGGCGAATAATGATGACGTGACAGATAGAGAGAGAAAAGACTTACTAACCACTGCAAGTGAACGGGCGAAAAGGTTGGAGAGATTGTTAAATGATTTCTTTGAACTAAGTATGATAGAATCCGTTGATTATACATTGGAATCGGAACGAATCAATTTGAAAAAAATAACAGTAGACGTGTTAATGAGCTTTTACGACCTTTTTCAAGAAAAACATCTAGAACCAACGATTCATCTATCTGAAAACGATGTATTTATTTTTGCTGATGAATCAGCGGTCATACGCGTGATTGAAAATTTGCTGTCTAATGCACTTACCCACTCCGATGGAAATATCATGATTAAGCTTAACGAAGAAGAAAGCACGGTTCAATTGATCGTAAAAAACGATGCATTTTCGTTAACGGAACAAGATGTAGAGCGCATGTTTGACCGTTTTTTTATGGCAGACTTATCTCGTTCGGGCAAAAGTTCGGGATTAGGCTTGTCGATTGTAAAGAGCTTGATGGAAAAAATGAACGGAACCATTACAGGTGATCTAAAAGATGGTCAACTATCCATTGTATGTGAATGGAAAACAGTGAAATCACAGTAAAAGACTTGTTGTGTCGTCATTGCAACAAGTCTTTTAAATTTGCACTCATAATTTATTAAATTTGATTTCAACAGAATTGAAGTTTTCTATAATAATCTTTTTCTACCAAGTCTGTTGGTTTTATTTTTGTGGCGGGACTTTGAAAATATGCGAGTCCGGCAACCTGTAAAATGTTATAAACAAACTGGGAACAAAACATAATGTTCGGCCGGAGGGAAACTTTCGATACAAGTCCAACAAGGTTATAGGCACTACCTGTTTCGTTAATTTCTCTAATTTTATCAATGGCAAGCTGTTTTTTCTCTTTTGGAGCGGCAATTTTATAAACTAAAATGGAGGCATCATCCTTTTTATTAAAGAATTCCAACTGTTCCACATTTAATCCCGGAGGAGAGACATTTTCCCCGCCGTTATAACTAATAATTGTTTTTAAGTCTCGATCAAAACTTAATGATACGTGATTATATGCTTTATTCGTAAACAATGAAATAAGTTCACTGGCAGGACTTCCGGTACTTGAAATGACAATATATAAATGCTCGTCGTTCAAACTTTTTTCGCATTCCTCAAAATATTCTTCTGTTAAAGTGTTTTTGTTGATGTATTTCGTGTAACTATGTCTAGGGATATCTTGTAAAATTTCATGTACATTATCTTTGGATAAAGTATTTTTACTTTTTATCACTTTGTTTTTAAATGTGTTGCCCCGGCGATGGAATTCTTTAATCATTTCAAAACTGATGACCGACGCATCTTTGAAAGAATGGGAAAACTGATATTGCAGTTTGTACAAATAGTTTAAATACAATACAAAAAATGGAACGAACATCGTGAGAATGGCAATAAATTTTTTAAATAGAAATAGAATTCCAGTTTGAACCCCTGAAAATACAAAAAATACATTCAATACGTGCTGTGCTGCCATGATAAGTATGTAAATGATAGAAAACATGATTTTTGTCGTGAGCGTATTTTTAGATAGCCACACCTGTCCAATAAAAAGGACTGCGATGAGGGAATAGATGACTGCAAATATGCTAAATGACTTGGTTGACATGAGAAAAATAAACAATAATAGACTTAAGAATTGTAACAATCGAACATATATTTTTTTTAAAGTCAAACCGCTTTGTACTCCTTTCGATTGATCTCCATTTGATTTTATATGATCATTTCATCCGATAAAAACCGTTTCTTTTTTATAGGGTACCATGTTTTTGACGTGTTTATAATGAGGACATGAAGGAGGACAAGGGATGCTTCAAAGGATGAACGAGGCGTTGTATTATATCGAATTACATTTGAATAATGAAATTGATGAAAAAGAACTGGAAAAAATAACAGGAACTTCTATTTATCATTTCCGAAGAATATTTTCATATCTTGCTGGGATGACATTAGGGGAATATATTCGTCTTCGGAAGTTATCGAACGCTACTTTTGATCTGCTTCATGAAGGAATGACAGTGACGGAAACAGCCTTTAAATACGGGTATGAATCAGTGGATGGATTTTCCCGTGCATTTCGAGAATGGTCGGGAATCAGTCCTTCAGAAGTAAAAAAAAGTAACACGCTGAAAGCATTCCCAAAACTTTCCTTCCAATTAACGATTCAAGGAGGAATACAGATGGATTATAGAATTGAGAACAAAGAAGCGTTTCAGATTGTCGGGGTGAGTAAAAGGGTTCCCATTCAATTTGAAGGAGAAAGCGACGAAATTATCAAGTTAGCTAAAAGTATCACATCGGAACAGAGGAATCAATTGCATAGTTATGCAAACATGGAGCCAAAACAAGTGGTGAATGCATCCTACAATTTTGATGAAGGGCGTATGGAGGAAAAAGGCAGTCTCGATCATATGATTGGCGTCTTGACGACAAAAGAGTCAGATTTTGAGGCGTTCGATGTCGTAGAAGTTCCAGCATTAACTTGGGCAATTTTTTCTTCACAAGGTGAATTTCCAAAAGTTATGCAAGAGACCTGGGGGAAAATCGTCTCGGAGTGGCTTCCATCTTCCGATTACGAATTAGTAGAAGCTCCAGAGATTTCATTTACGGGAGATTTATCAGATAGAAGTAATGTGTATAGTGAAATTTGGGTTGCTGTGAAGAAGAAAGGAGAAGTTTAAAGGAGCATTCTAGTTGTTTCTCCATCAAAACGGGGCTGGAACCAATATCTTGAAAACCTCTTATAACCGTCTTATGACATCTCTAATTGAAAGCTACTGGAATGAATTCATGGGGTTCATTCTGCTTCAAAAAGAGTAAAACAGGTTGCATGAACGCTTCATGCAATCTGTTTTATCAGTGCGCCCGGCATGGGTGTAGTCTATAGGGTGCAAGTCCCGAGCCACGGAGGCAGAAGTAGTGGTTAGCTTAACGCAAGGGTGTCCGTGGCGACGCGGAATCTGAAGGAAGCGGGCGGCAAACTTCCGGTCCGAGGAACACGAACTTCATACAAGGCTAGGTATCACTGGATGAGTTTGCTGAACAAAACAAAGTCCTTTCTGCCAAAGGTGATACAG
>NZ_WKJG01000031.1 GCF_027853235.1 Aliibacillus thermotolerans | reverse complement strand
CTCCTGAAAGTAGCAAGCCTCCGCAAGCCACTTTCAGCGAAAAACCAAAAATATACAAAATCGAGAGGAGAAAAAAGACACATTTTTCTCCTCTCGATCTGTTTTTCAGGACTTATTAGACAGCCCCATCTATTTTTGATTTTCTACTGAAAAGTGTCGCATGAAACCGTCAAACGCGAAATTTCAAAGCTTATAACGCATATTTGTGCCCTTCCACACTTTCAAGCGACCACTTCATGGAATTTTTCTCGCAAAAAGGTTCTATGAATCGTTCCTACAACCTTTTTTTGCTTCTTGGAATTGGAATTAGTCGTTTTGAAAGATTTCAACGATCATTCTTTTTCTAAACGATCGTGGTAGGTTTCCAGTTGTATCTCATTCAGAAAAAGAAAAAAATCACCAAGACCGGGTTACAAGTACCTTATAAAAAACCCGTTCGTTTATCTCATTTTGCGAGACTAACTGCCTTCAGAAGACGAGAACATATAGTTCTTACTATGGTATTTCACACTCAGTACAATTCCTACCGCAATCATCGAGGACACGAGCGAACTTCCGCCGTAACTAATAAATGGAAGGGTAAACCCTGTTACCGGGAGAAGTCCAATCGTCATCCCGATATTTTGAAATACTTGAAAAGAAAACATCCCGATGACGCCGGCACATAGTAGTCTCCCAAAGGAGTGGTGACAACGAAGTGCAATTAATACGATTAAATAAATAAAGACAAAATAAAGCGTAATGACAAAAGCTGCTCCCGCAAAGCCATGGACATTTCCGATAATCGCAAAAATAAAGTCCGTGTGGGCTTCTGGTAAATATCCACCTGTATCGGTTCCTAATAGTTTCCCAGATCCAATCAATGTGATGGATTTTGCCGTTTGGTATCCTTCATCTGCGTATTTTAACGGTTCTAGCCATCCGTAAAAACGCCGAACTTGATAGTCAGACATATGGCTAAATACGTACCGTTCCAAAAGTGCCGGGAAGCGCCAATAGGCGATGAGAAACAATGCAAAAAGTATGGCTGGAATTCCGGTGATGACCGCAATAATTTTATAGGAAATACCGGAAACGAGAAGAAGTGCTAAAAAAATGGCTGCAGTGAGCATAATCATTCCCATATCTGGTTGCTGGATTAATAAGAATACAGGTGGAGCCACGACGGCAAGCATTTTCCCTAATAGCATCATATCCGTGTGAAACGAACGATTGACATATGTTTGATTATGACGATAAATAATGCTAGATAATAAAATGATCATGAAAATTTTCATGATTTCGGAAGGCTGAAATGAGCCAATAACCGGTAAGTCAAACCACCGTTTTGCTCCTTTACTTGGCGGAGCAATGGACTCCGGTGCAATGGCAAGAATGATAAGAAGTAACAGTCCAACACCATATAATATCCATGACAAATGGAGATAATATTCAAAGTCAAAGTGAAGAATGACAAATGCGACGATAAAAGCAATCACAAAAAACACCGCTTGTCGAAGGGCAAAGTTCGTATTATATTGGGGAAGTTGTTGTGCAAAATAAATGTACATACAACTTAATACACTGAATAAAAACAAAATAAAAAAGATGTTGATGTCATATCGTTGCTCTGTTTGTTTGTTCATATAAAAGTCTCCTCCATTTCGCCTTTAAGACGAGACTACTCTCAAACTACGATAACGGAAAAAAGAAAAAAGGTCTACATATTTGCAAAAAATAAATTGTTTGTTAAAATATGATACAGGGTATATGTATTACACATTAAGGGAGGACAGGAATGGAAAAATCGACAAAAAAGACGGTCCAACCGAATAAACAGCAACTGCTAAATCGTTTAAAACGAATTGAAGGTCAAGTGAGAGGCATTCATCAGATGGTAGAATCTGACCGATATTGCGTTGATATTTTAAATCAAATTGCGGCAGTACAAGCAGCAATGAATAAAGTGTCTCTTGCTTTAATGGAAGATCATACCCATCATTGTGTTTCCCACGCGATTAAAAATGGCGACGGAGAAGCCGCCATTGAAGAGTTAATGGACGTAATGAAGCGAATGGTGAAATAGTCTATATTCTGCCCTTTTCAATCATTCTACTAAAACAGGAGGAAGAAAACATGAAAACAGAAACAATTCAAGTCAAAGGAATGTCTTGTGATCATTGTGTGAAAGCAGTAGAAGGCAGTGTGAGTAAATTGAGTGGTGTTTCCAAAGTGAACGTGAATCTTTCTGAAGGGACAGTGACGGTTTCCTATGATGAAAGAAAGACGAGCCATGAAGAGATAGTCGAAACGATTGATGATCAAGGGTATGATGTCGTCGCAGGATAACATTATTTTTTTCGCATCGATATACACCCTATGGGTATGGAGAAGGAGTGAAGAATGTGTCACATAAAGAAATCACGCTTCACATCGATGGGATGACCTGTGCGGCGTGTTCCAACCGAATAGAAAAAGGACTTCAAAAGATGGAAGGGGTAGAACGAGCAAACGTTAACTTAGCGCTGGAACGCTCCGATATTAAGTACGATCCGGAAGTTATCAACGAAAAAGATCTTGAAGAAAAAATTCGTAATCTCGGTTATGATGTCGTTCATGAAAAGGCAGAATTTGATGTCCAAGGAATGACTTGCGCCGCTTGCTCCAATCGCGTCGAGAAAAAGTTAAATAAATTAGACGGTGTCAGTCATGCGACCGTGAACTTAGCCCTTGAAACAGCAACAGTAACATACCATCCGAAAGTTATTTCCACCGAGAAAATGAAGGAAGCGATCTCTCAACTTGGTTATAAAATGGAAGAAAAAGAGGAAAACTCCTCTTCTCAAGCTCATAAAGAAAAAACCATCCGGAAACAAGCGTTACGTTTTGTTTTTTCCGCTATTCTTTCCTTCCCGCTGTTATGGACAATGGTGACACATTTTGAGTGGACTTCTTTTATCTGGATACCGGATCTTTTTCTTCACCCTTGGTTTCAATTCGCTCTTGCCACTCCGGTGCAATTTATCATCGGTTGGCCTTTTTACGTTGGCGCCTATAAGTCATTAAGAAACAAAAGTGCCAACATGGACGTTCTCGTTGCGATGGGAACGTCTGCAGCTTATTTTTATAGTTTGTATCTCGCTATCGACTGGACCGTTACAGGAGGAGCAATGCCCCACTTATATTTTGAAGCCTCCGCTGTCGTCATTACCCTTGTTCTTCTTGGAAAATGGTTTGAAGCACGGGCAAAAGGAAGAACGTCCCATGCGATTCAAGCATTATTAAAATTGCGCCCGGATACAGCGGTTGTATTACGTGACGATAAAGAAGTAGAAGTTGCCATCGATCAAGTCGCGGTCGGGGATGTCGTTATTGTGAAACCCGGAGAGAAAATACCGGTGGACGGGGAAGTCATCGATGGAGTTTCTTCCGTTGATGAATCAATGATTACGGGAGAAAGCATTCCAGTAGATAAGCAAAAAGGCGATGAAGTCATTGGAGCGACCGTAAACAAAAATGGCTTGCTGCATGTAAAAGCAACGAAAGTAGGAAAAGATACGGCCCTACAACAAATTATTCACATTGTTGAACAAGCGCAAGGATCAAAAGCGAACATTCAACGATTGGCAGATAAAGTTTCCGGTGTTTTCGTTCCTACCGTTATTGGAATTGCTATTCTTACTTTTCTCATTTGGATTCTGTTTGTCACACCGGGAGATTTCGGCCGTGCGCTCATCCCAACGGTGTCGATTCTCGTCATTGCGTGTCCGTGTGCCCTCGGTTTAGCGACACCGACGTCGATTATGGCAGGTTCCGGAAGAGCCGCTGAAATGGGTGTGTTGTTTAAAGGGGGCGAGTATTTAGAAAGTACGCAACAAATAGATACGATTATTCTTGATAAAACCGGAACCATTACAAAAGGGGAGCCGGAACTAACGGATGTTGCGCCAATGAACGGATGGAATGAAACGGATGTACTTGCGGTCGTTGCCGCGGTGGAAAAAAACTCTGAACATCCCCTTGCAGTTGCATTAACGAACGGGGCAGTGAAAAAAGGAATTTCTTTTCCAACCGCCACTGATTTTCAAGCAATAACAGGTCGCGGTGTGGAAGCAAAGGTGGAAGGAAAGCGTATTTTCATTGGAACGCGGCGCTTCATGAAAGAACAAAACATCGACCTCGCAAGTAGTGAAGCCCGGATGAAGCAACTAGAAGCGGCAGGAAAAACGGCGATGCTCGTTGCGGTAGACGGAGAACTCGCCGGCATTGTCGCCGTATCTGACACGGTGAAAGAAACATCGAAGGAAGCAATTGTCCGTTTAAAAAACGCCGGTCTGCACGTTTTGATGCTTACGGGAGATAATAGACAAACAGCCGAGGCTATTGCAAAACAAGTTAGGATTGACGATGTCATGGCAGAAGTGCTTCCGGAAGAAAAAAGCGCCCAAGTGGAAAAACTTCAACAAGAAGGCAGAAAAGTAGCGATGGTAGGAGACGGCATGAACGACGCTCCAGCCCTTGCCCTTGCCGATATCGGGATGGCCATCGGAACAGGAACTGACGTCGCCATTGAAGCGGCTGACATTACTTTAATGCGCGGCGACTTAAATAGCGTCGCGGATGCGATTGAAATGAGTCAAAAAACGATGACAAACATTAAACAAAACTTATTTTTTGCCTTTGTTTATAACAGTCTCGGTATACCAATTGCTGCTCTTGGTCTCTTGGCACCTTGGGTTGCAGGAGCGGCGATGGCATTTAGTTCGGTCTCCGTTGTTTTAAATGCCCTCCGTTTGCAAAGGGTAACATTGTAAAAACGGACTGTCCATTGATCGGGCAGTCCCTTTTTATTATTGTGAAGTGAAAGGGTTCTATTCCTCTTGTTGCTTCACCTTTACTTCAATTGCTTTAATTTGGTGCCCATCCATTTCTTTTACTGTAAACAAGTGATTGTCCCATTCAATCGTTGTTCCTACTTTTGCATCCACTTCTTCGTTAAGAAACCAACCGCCAATGGTGTCCAATTCTTCGTCATCAATCGTCGTTCCAAGTAATTCATTTGTTTCTGAAATAAGCAATTTGCCGTTAAGAAGAAAGGTGTGATCATTCACGCGCTCGTACATCGGTTTTTCATCGATATCTAGCTCGTCTTGAATTTCTCCAAAAATTTCTTCAATAATGTCTTCTACTGTCACAAGTCCGGCAGTTCCGCCGTATTCATCCATGACAATCGCCATATAACTATGTTCTTTTTGCATCCGCGTCAACACTTCATTGACCGGCATATTTTCTGTCACATGAACGATTGGTTTAATGTAACTTTTTGGGTTTTTCTGCTCATCGTTTAAATAATCATAGAAAAACTCTTTTATGTTCACAACCCCGATAATATGGTCTTTATCGCCATCTGCAACCGGATATCTTGTAAATTTGGCATTTCTTAAAATATCAAGGTTTTCTTCATGTGTGTTGTCATTATATATACAAACAATTTCGGTTCTCGGCACCATCACTTCTTTTGCCACTCGTTCATCGAATTCAAACACGTTATTTAAGTAATTGATTTCTGTCGCATTAATTTCTCCGCTTTTATAACTTAGAGACATGATCGAGCGTAACTCTTCTTCTGAATACACTTCGCCGCTTTCTGTAGCAGGAGATAAACCGAACAATTTAACCAATGCACGAGCGGTTCCATTGAGAAACCAAATAAATGGATAGGCTATTTTATTAAAGGCAACGAGCAAAGGAGAAAGCAATAAGCTCACGGTTTCCGTTTTTTGAATAGAGAATGATTTGGGAGCAAGCTCTCCAATCACGACATGCAAAAATGTTATAATACCAAAGGATAAAGCAAAAGAAAGCGTGGATACGACCGTATCAGAAAAACCAAAATAAGCAAAGAGCGGGTAAAGCAAATGAGCAACTGCTGGCTCACCTAACCACCCGATTCCGAGCGCTGTCACCGTAATCCCTAACTGACAGGCAGCTAAATATCCATCTAAATTGTTAGTTACTTTTTCAACCGCTTTTGCTCCTGGCTTTCCCTCAGCGACTAACGCCTCTACTCTTGATTTTCTTATTTTCACAATAGCAAACTCTGCGGCTACAAAAAAAGCCGTCAAGGCTATTAAAATTGCGACCATGATCAAACTAAATATCTCCAAAATAGTCTTTGCACGTTTCTGTGCAAGAATTCACCCCTTCCATGTGGTAACAACTTTTTATTTATCTTTCATGATACCAGATAAATAAACGATGATGTATATGTAATGCTGCTTTTTTACAACGGCGAAAAAAGAGGCTGTCTAATAAGTCCTGAAAAATAAATCGAGCGTTCCTTTCAACAATCATTTAGCGCTGAAACGGTGCCATGTTCCATTCATCGCTTGTTTCCACAAACTATTTTTGAATGAAACGATGGCATGACTATCCATGACTTATTTCCATCAACCATTTGGTGTTGGAAACATGCCTATTCGGCCGAGAGGCGTTTCTAGAAGCAATTTTTGATGAAGCGGTAACAAAAAATGTCCAAAAAGTCACCAATCATGACTTTTTGGACAGCTCCTTTCTTAATGATTATAGCGGCAATGACACAGGTCTCCAATCTTCCGTTCCGTCCAGTCGTGTAAGAAAAGCGGTTAATAAGTGAATGATTTGTTCCATATCTTTTAAATGGGCGGTTTCCACCGGGGAATGCATGTATCTCAGTGGAAGGGAGACAAGGGCAACAGGCACTCCTTTTCCTGTTTTTCTTAGTTGATCCGCATCCGTTCCAGTTGTACGAGGAGTAAGCTCGTATTGAAGGGGAATCCCTTCTTCTTTTGCGACTTGTTCTAACAATTCATTCGCTTTCCGATTAATTGGCGCTCCTTTTGCAAGTACCGGTCCGCCACCGAGTTTCACTTCCGCTTGTTTATCTTTGTTTGCACTCGGGTAGTCTGTCGCAAACGTGACGTCAATGGCAATTGCAAGGGACGGTTCAAGGGAAGCCCCTGCAAAGTAAGCCCCGCCTAAATTCGTTTCCTCATTCACCGTACTGACAGCGGATACGCCGACGGAAATGTTTTTACGTGAGAGCTTGCGCAGCACTTCCGCTACAATAAACGCTCCCGTTCGGTTGTCAAGGCCGCGACCGGCAATTTGATCATTCAAAAGTTTTTCCGGAGTACGCTTGTATACTGCCACATCTCCGATCGACACATACTCTTCCATTTCTTCTTTACTCGTTGCTCCGCAATCAATGAATAAATCGGAGAAAGAAAAAGAATCTTTCGCTCCGCCATGGTGTTCTGCATTTACTCCAATCACACCGCTAATCGGTCCTTTTTTTCCTAAAATCTCTACTTTCATTCCAAGAGCAGGTTTATGACTAATGCCGCCAAGTTTTTCGACAGAAATGTAACCATTGGAATCAATGGATTTCACGAGAAAACCAATTTCATCGCAGTGCCCGGCCAGCACAATTTGCTGTTTCGCATCGTTATTGATCGTTGCAATCGCATTTCCCGCCGCATCTGTATTTAAATCTTCCGCGAAAGGTTCTACGTATGTGAGCCATTTCTTTTGAATTTCTTCCTCCCGTCCGGAAGGAGATGGGGTGTTTAGTAGTTCAAATAAAAAATGTTGTGACGATGTATCCATACTTATCCTCCTTATCCTTTTCTTCTTTTGTCATCATAACATTTTTGTATCAACCGATGGATGGTTGTATGGTAAAATGTCGAGAGAGACTTCATTCATATTTTCCTTTTCTCATGCATAGCATGCGTCGTTGATACATAATGTGGTGCTAAGATTGTCTTTTCGGAAATATGCAGATAGAAAAGGATGGGATAGAATGGCTGATAAAATTCCCGTGGCAGTGAAAATGACGACGAATATTTCTCAACAAGGTGAGAAAAGTCAAGTTGGAATTGAAGCGACGGGAGAGTTGTTTCAAAAACAAGAACTGACGTACATTCGCTTTAAGGAAGATTTGGAAGATATTGGAGAAATATCGACGGTCCTCAAAGTGGGAAAACAAGAAGTGACAGTCATTCGCTCGGGAGCGGTCGATATGAAGCAGCGTTACGTGTACGGAAAAAGAACGGAAGGCAGTTATGCGACCCCGTACGGTACGTTTCGAACGGAAGCGGATACGGATCAGATGGCGATGATTTGGTCAGATAGTGGGCGCACAGGCCGCATTCAATTCGGATATGATTTAACGTTGCAAGGTGCAGTGGCGGGGCGCTATGATGTTACTATTTCGATAGAGGAGGCAAAAGTTACGTGAGTACAGTGGAACAAGTGAAAGAACAACTGAAAGAAGAAATTATTCGGGCCATTGAAAAAGCAGGGCTCGCACCAAAAGAAGAAATTCCTGATTTTGTGCTGGAAACACCGAAAGAAAAAGACCACGGAGATGTGGCAACGAACATCGCGATGCAGCTCGCCCGAGTGGCGAAAAAAGCACCGCGTCTCATCGCAGAAGAAATTAAAGCAAATATCGACGTGACGAAAACGTCGATTGAAAAAATAGACATTGCAGGCCCGGGGTTTATTAACTTTTTTATTAGTAACGAGCATTTACTCGACGTCATTCGCACGGTGAATGAAAAAGGAGCGTCTTATGGTGAGACGAACGTCGGCAATGCGGAAAAAGTGCAAGTGGAGTTTGTCTCTGCCAATCCAACGGGGGATTTACACTTAGGCCATGCCCGGGGTGCTGCGGTGGGCGATTCGTTATGTAATATTTTAGCAAAAGCAGGCTATGACGTGACTCGGGAGTACTATATTAACGATGCCGGCAATCAAATCAACAACTTGGCTTATTCCGTTGAAGCGCGTTATTTAGAAGCGTTAGGAAAAGATGCGACCATGCCGGAAGACGGGTATTTTGGCGAAGATATTCGCGCCTTCGGTCAAGATTTAGCAGAAGAGTTCGGGGAACAACTTTTGGACAAGCCGGAAGACGAACGGTTTCAATTTTTCAGAGAGTATGCTTTAAAGCGCGAAATGGAAAAATTAAAACAAGACTTACGTGATTTTCGCGTGGAATTTGACGTCTGGTTTTCGGAAACCTCTCTGTATGAAGACGGAAAGGTGACAGAGACCCTTGATTTACTGAGAGAAAAAGGGGAAGTATACGAAAAAGAGGGAGCGGTATGGTTTCAGTCGACGAAATACGGTGATGACAAAGACCGAGTACTTGTGAAAAGTGACGAATCGTATACGTACTTAATGCCGGATATCGCGTATCATAAAAACAAATTTGAGCGCGGCTTTAAAAAAGTGATTAACATTTGGGGGGCGGACCACCACGGGTACATAGCGCGAATGGAAGCGGCAATCGAAGCACTCGGTTACGAGAAAGACCAGCTGGAAACACAAATTATTCAAATGGTGAATTTGTATGAAAATGGCGAACGGGTCAAAATGAGTAAACGAACCGGAAAAGCGGTGACGTTGCGAGAATTAATGGAAGAAGTAGGAATTGATGTAACTCGTTATTTCTTTGCGATGAGAAGTGCGGATACGCATTTAGACTTTGACTTAGATCTTGCGAAGTCCCAGTCGAACGAAAACCCTGTCTATTACGTTCAATACGCTCATGCCCGAGTTTGTAGCATTTTTAGACAAGCGGAAGAAAAAGGATTTACGTTCGATCCGAGCGCCAGTCTCGCACCGATTTCGTCCGAGAAAGAATTTGACGTATTAAAAAAAATTGCTGAATTTCCAGAAACGGTAGCAATCGCTGCGGAAAAGCGCGCTCCACACCGAATAACCACGTATTTACACGACTTAGCTTCTGCTTTTCACCGCTTTTACAACGCCGAACGAGTCGTTGATGAAGAAGACGAAGAAAAAACGAAAGCCCGACTCGCCCTTGTCAAAGCGACGCAAATCACGTTACAAAACGGCATGAAACTTATCGGAGTTGCCGCACCAGAAAGAATGTAAAAAATGAAGCTATTCCTTTTTCTGAGGGATAGCTTCATTTGTTTGATGGGGTTGTAGTTCATGAAGGAACATGTGTCTCGCTCTCGTTGGTGGAAGCGATAAAGACTCATAAAAAAGCTTATTTCTTTGAATATACTTCAAGCAAAAAATGGAGGTGAAAGAAGATAAATGACGCGATGGCTCCTAACAAAGCACCAAATCGGATGGCGTCTATGAGATGAATAGAAGAGATGAAGTTTGTAAGTATACTTCCAATGAGATATTTTCTTTCTAAAATCTTCTCTATCAGAAGAGAAGATGGAATGCCTAGAATCAGATAAACAGGCAAGGAATAAATAAGCGTGATCCCAAACATCACCGCTATATTTGACTCAGGATAAAAGATAACATGTGTTCTCCCAACGATTGCCCAAAAAATAAAAGGAGACAACAACGCAGAATGCAATTTTATAATGAAAGACATGAAATTCTCCCTAATTACAAATAGAAAAAATAGCGCTTGTTAATTGTCAAATCGCTGCGGATCATAAGGGGATAGGTCCATTTCCATCTCTTTTCCAAGCGTCCAATCGGTCATTAGTTTTCCCGTATAAGGACCCATTGTTAACCCCAAAGAGCCAAGGCCATTGACAACGCTCACCCCTTCAATGGATTGTATCCGTCCGATAACGGGAAGATGATCCGGTCCGACCGGGCGAAAACCGATACGCAGTTCATGCAATGTAGTTTCCGCCAATCCCGGAGCGACAGAAAGCGTGTTGTTTAACACTTCTTGAATGCCACCGGCGGTTTGTCGGTAATCGAAACCTGCCCCATTTTCCCGTGAAGCGCCTATAACGATGCGGGAATGATCAAACGGTACGATGTAATAACTCGTTCTCGGAAGAACCATCGGCCACTCGGACGTATCCGTTTTTGGCATTTGCAAGTGTACAATTTGTCCGCGCTGAGGTTCAATGGGAAGCGTGACTCCAATGGAAGAAAGCAATTCCGGCGCCCAAGCACCTGCAGCTACGATGACGTGATCAGCCGGGTGAAACGATTCTTCCATGTAGATACCTTTTACTTGATTTCCTTCTGTTGAAAGGCGTGCTTTTCCGTGGATGATGCTCGCCCGATGTCTGATTGCCGCCCGCTTGAGAGCTTCTCGTAGTTGTCTGCCATCTATGCGCATCCCGCCTGAAAGATGAATGGCACTCAAACGATCGTTTAAAAGTGGAAAAAGGTCTTTCGCCCCCTCGTTTGTTAAACGTGTGATGTTACCTACTTCCGGAAAAGTTCGTTTCGCGTCCTGCGCACTTTCTTCTATTTGATCCAGCTCCGCTTCATCCTCACTGACAGCAAGCGCACCGACCCGCTTAAATCCCCAATCTTCTTCCCCATCTTTTTTTAAATGCTCCACGAGCGTCGTATAATAGCGAGCACCGGCACAGGCCAATTCGTACCAATCTTTATCATCTTTTCGTTCGGAAATCCAAGGACAAACAATCCCTGCGCCTGCTTCAGTGGCTTGCCCTTCATGTTTTTGATCGACGAGAGTAACGTCCACACTCCCTTCACGAGCCAAATGATAGGCCGCGCTCATTCCGACAATTCCTCCGCCAACGACAATGACTTTCATCTTCTCACACCCCATTCGATAACGATATGTTTTTCAAATTCTTCTTTTTTCATTTCATTTTATCATAATGGGAAAGAAGGTTTGCATAACGATTGCAGAAGCGGTCATGCTAAGAAGGGAGGATAAAACATGAAAGAATTGCTTTTGGCGCTCCTTACGGGTGCTATCGTTGGTTTTTTGTTTGCATGGATTCGTCTTCCGATTCCCGCACCTCCTGCGCTTGCCGGAGTGATGGGAATTGTGGGGATATACCTTGGTTATAAACTATTTGGATGGTTATTCTCCTGATGAAAAGGAGGGGGTTCGGTGCCTTTTTTAAAGTCGCAAAGTGCAAACCTTTACTATGAAAAATGGGGGGAGCGTGGTTCTACGATTGTATTTATACATCCACCTGCCATGGGAGCGACGACGTTTTTCAAACAAAAATCCCTCTCCCGCGAGTTCCAAGTCATTTTGATGGATGCGAGAGGACATGGTTTCAGCGACAATGGGAAAGGAACGTTAACAATTTCGGAATGGGCGGTGGACGTTTACCATCTCTTAACAGAATTACAGGTAAGACAAGCAATTATTTGTGGTTACTCCAGCGGGGCATCGGTCGCGTTAGAATTTGCACGACGGTGGCCGGAAAAAACAAAAGGAGTCGTGCTCACCGGAGGGTTTCCGGAAGTATGCACGACCCTTTTAAGGAAACAATTTCATCTTGGGATACAGCTTGCTCATAAAAACTATATCGGATTACTTGGACAAATTCTTTCCTTCTCTCATGCAACCGACTTGCGCCATCGTCGTCTTATTTATGACACGATATTACAAGTGGATCCGTCGTTATTACAATCTTTGTACGAGTCAGGTTTATCTTACAAAGTGACTGACCAGTTATCTCAAATAACGGTCCCGCTTCTTTTAATATATGGGAGATGGGACTTTTACGTTCATTATTATCCGTATATATTTTATAAACAGAGAAAAGGTCTACCGACGGATTTAGTTTTTGTCGACAGGGTTGCTCATCAAGTGCCAACCCGTCAATCTGATGTTTATAATGCGATTATTAAACGCTTTGCCAATCGCTTAGTCCCGGAGTAATCGAAGTCCGTTTAAAATGACGAGAATGGTGCTACCTTCGTGTCCAATCACTCCTAATGGCAAACTCAATTCTTGGGTAAAATTCGCACCAATGAGAAGGACAATCACCGCGATAGAGAAAATGATATTTTGCCGCACGATGCGATTCATTCGTTTCGATAATCGGAAGGCGTGGGTTATGCTCGATAGTTCATCTTTCATTAAAACGATATCAGCTGTTTCCATGGCAACATCCGTTCCAGCGCCCATGGCAATGCCGGTCGTGGCGGTGGCTAATGCGGGAGCGTCGTTAATGCCGTCTCCAACCATGGCAACACTTCCATATTTTTCTTTTAATTTTTTTAATTCTGCCACTTTATCTTCTGGAAGACAGTTTGCCACATATTCTTTCATTCCGGCTTGTTTGGCAATGGATTGAGCTGTACGTTGATGATCACCTGTTAACATGACGGTGTGGATGCCATTTTTATTTAGCTGCTTTATTAAATGTTTCGCTTCTTCTCGAATCGTATCTTCAAGGGCAATGACAGCTACCGGTCCGGTATCGTTTGCCACATACACAATCGTTTTTCCGTCTTGTTGAAACTGCTCTACTTCATCTGGAAAAAAGGTCGCCATGTTGTCACTTACAAAATCTCGTTTTCCGATTCGCCAGGTCGTGCCGTGTAAAGTTGCCTCAATTCCAAATCCGTCAATTTCTTTCATCGCTTCCGGTCTGGAAAAATCCGTTATTTCGAGCGTATGTGCATAGCGAATCATTGCATGTGACAATGGATGGGTCGATTGATTTTCAATGGAAGCAACCGCGTGAAAAATTTCTTTTTTTGATTCCCCTTCTCGTACGAGAACGTCGGTCACTTCCGGTTCTCCATTCGTGAGCGTTCCCGTTTTATCAAAGGCGACGGCACGAATTTGGGCGAGTTTTTCTAAATGAACACCGCCTTTAAATAAAATACCTTGCCGCGCACCATTGGAGACAGCGGATAAAGTGGCCGGCATAATGGAAGCAATTAACGCACACGGTGATGCAACAACAAGAAGCACCATTGCCCGGTACCAAGTCTCCGTCCAACTCCAGCCAAGGATGTAGTGAGGAAGGAATAACATGAGAGCAGTGACAATGAACACGGTTTTTACATATCCGCTCTCAAAACGCTCAATAAATTGATGAGAAGGCGGTTTTTCCGCTTTTGTCGATTGAACCAGATCAATAATCTTTTGAAACAACGTCTCTTCCATCCGTTTTGTTACGTAGATTTGTAACGAACCGTTTCCGTTTACTGTTCCGGCAAATACTTCGTCATCCATTTGTTTAAGAAGCGGAATCGACTCTCCTGAAAGCGCTGATTCGTCCACCGTCGAACTCCCATGAACAACCACTCCATCCGTCGGAATCCGCTCACCTGGTTTTACTAATATTCGATCACCAATCCGCAATTGTTTTGCAGGCACAATCATTTCTCTATCGCCCTCTAAAACGGTCGCTTCTTGCGGTTGTAAATCCATTAATGCCGATAATTCTTTTTCACTTTTGTTCATCGTATACGTTTCCAGCGCTCCGCTCATCGCAAAGATGAAGATGAGCAGTGCTCCTTCTGCCCAATAGCCAATGATAGCAGCTCCAATGGCAGCGATAATCATTAAGATTTCTACATTTAATTTCCGTTCTTTGAAAAAATCGACAATGCCTTCTTTCGCCTTATAAAACCCACCGATGGCATAGGCCAACAAATAAATGATGGCTGCACTAATCATAAAAGCACTTGTTTCTAACACCCAAGCAAACACGATTAAAACGCCACTAATGAGGGCAAACTGCCATTCCCTTGATTTCCACAATTGGATGGATGTCATTTGCATCCCCTCCTTCCATTGATAAGGAAAATCATCTTCACTCCCCTTAAAAATGCACGAAGCTGCCACCTCATTGGTGACAGCTCTTTTTTCTTTATTTTTCATTTTATATAGTTTATGAACAAAAAACGTGGATGTGCACTCATTTTACCATGAAAGGAAATATGCGTAAACTTTTTTGCACTGTCTTGTTGTATGAAGATGACCCGGAAACGTATAACCACTTTCACGCTATGCCGGTTTCCTTGGATGACGTTTTCTAAAAGTTTCGTCCCTTATAGTAATTCTTTTATGCGCAGGGCGATTTGTTCTCTAGCATTTGCCCAAAATGATTTGTTTTGTAAATCTTCTTTTTTCACCCGGAGAGATTTTTCTATATCTTTATCTAACGTGTTTTTTACTTCTTGAATCAGATCAGAGGAAAACAATAACACGTTCATTTCATTGTTTAAGAAAAAGCTGCGCATGTCCATGTTTGCCGTTCCAACGTCGCAACATTTTTCATCGATAAGCAATGCTTTTGCGTGAAAAAAACCTTCCCGAAAGTAGTAAACGGAAGCACCTTTGCTCATTAATTGTTCTAAAAATGCATAGGATGCTTCTTTCACAAACGGATGATCTCTTTTTTCGGGTAAAATAATGTGGACGTCTACCCCTTGATCTATCGCTTGCAGAATACTTTTTTGAATGCGGTTTGAGGGAACAAAATAGGGAGATGCGATATACAAATATTTTTTTGCCTGTTCGATTGCTTGTGTAAAAAAAGTCTCTAAACCGGAGCCATCGGAGGCGAGAATTTGATAAGTATCTTTTCCTTCTTCTGCGATGGTCGGAAAGTATTCATCGTCCTTTGGAAACGGTGTTTGTTTTGCTTTCATCCAATCCGATAAAAATTGTGTTTGAATATCCGTTACCCCTTGTCCCTCGATTCGGAGATGGAAATCACGCCAAAACCCGAGTTCCGGGTTCCTTCCAATATACTCATCCCCTACATTAAAGCCTCCGACATAACCAATTTTCCCATCAATAATTGTCATTTTACGATGGTTACGGCGATTGAGACTAAAAAAAAGAAACGGAAGGGAAACTTTTTGAGAATAGGTAAATTGAACACCACTTTTTTTCAGTGTTCGTCGTCCTTTTCGACTCATTCCTGCACCGAGTCGATCTGCCATCACATTGACATGGACGCCATTTTCTGCTTTATTACAAAGTAGACGGATTAATTGACTACCGAGTTGATCATCTCGAAAAATAAAAAAATGAATATGAATGTGATGTTGAGCGTTTTTTATATCTTCAAAGTATGCGTCAAAAAAAGTTTTTCCATCACGAAAAAAAGTAATATGCCCTTTTCTGCGAGGATAAAAAATGTGCTCGCGTTCGTGATTGTGACGCTTTTTTCCGAGCATAAAATCTAATTTACACCATATAAACAGAAAAAAAGGGATGACGAACACACCAATGATGAGGTAGAATGTCATGTTAAGAGACCTCCTGCAGTGGTGAGATACGTTTAGCGTGTCCCAAAAAACTGTTTTTTAGCAGCAGAAAGTTCTTTCATTTTTAAAAAGCAGTCGACTGAGTGTTCACTCATTGAGGTTTTTCTGTTATAATATAGTCATGAATATTCAGAATCATTTTACGACGTCACATTGACTGGGGGTTCCCCTTCAGAGAAAGGAGAATAGACATGAGTGCGTTACAAGTAATCCATTTGATTGTGTTTTTATTCGTCGTGTTTTATGCGATCTACTTGTTCGCGAAATTATTAATTACCCGCTACCAATATATTAAACTCGGCCAGAAAGAAGCGTTTGATTCCGCTTGGAAAGAGCGCCTTCATGCGGTGCTTGTCAATGTCTTAGGCCAGCGGAAATTGTTTAAAGATTGGAAAAGTGGAATTTTACACCTCATTTTGTTTTATGGCTTTTTTATCATCCAAGTGGGCTTACTTGAAATCATTTTGAAAGGGTTTGTGGAAGGATTTCAATATCCATTAGGGGCTTTCCATCCGTATTTTAACTTGATTCAAGAATGGACCGTCTTCTTGATGTTCTGTGCGATTCTTTATGCGGCGTATCGCCGTTATGGGGAAAAACTTGAGCGTCTCCAATGGAAGCGGGATGGCAAAGCGCTCTTTGTTTACGTCGCATTGGCGATTTTATCCGGAACGATTATCCTCTCCCTTGGTTTTGAAAGAATTATGTATGGCATGGAAGCAAACTATGCCTTTGCCCCATTTTCGAGTATCGTTGCCGCGCTGTTTGCTGGCATTGGAACGACCGCAGCGACCGTATTATTCTACGTCACTTGGTGGATTCACATGATCACGGTATTCAGTTTCATGGTGTTTGTACCGCAGTCAAAACAAGCCCACGAAGTGTTTGCCATTTTTAACGTGTTCTTTAAAAAAGCAGGTCCTGTCGGGAAGCTCCAAAAAATTGACTTTGAAGACGAAGAAGCGGAAAGCTTTGGCGTTGGAAAGATAGAAGATTTTACCCGTCGCCAGCTCATTGACCTTTATGCTTGTGTTGAATGCGGGCGTTGTACGAATATGTGTCCCGCAACCGGGTCAGGGAAAATGCTTTCTCCGATGGATTTGATGATTAAAATGCGCGACCATCTCACCGAAAAAGGAGCAGCCGTTACGTCCCGTACCCCATGGCTTCCCGCTTTTGCGATGAGCAATACGAAAGCGAATCAGCTTGCGCGCCAAAGCAGAGAAGAAGCGGCGGCCGGATACGACGTGAACCTCATTGGAGATGTCATTACCGAAGAAGAAATTTGGGCATGTACCACTTGTCGAAACTGTGAAGACCAATGTCCGGTGATGAACGAACATGTCGACAAAATCATTGATTTACGCCGTTATCTCGTCTTAACGGAAGGGAAAATGGATGCGGAAGCCCAGCGAGCGATGATGAATATTGAACGCCAAGGCAACCCGTGGGGCATTAGCCGAAAAGAGCGGGAAAACTGGCGTGATGGGCGCGAAGACATTGACGTGCCAACGGTGAAAGAGTTGAAAAAGAAAGACGAGTCTTTCGAATATTTATTTTTCGTTGGTGCGATGGGTTCTTACGACCGCCGCAGCCAAAAAGTGGCGCAATCATTTGCGAAATTGCTTAACGAAGCAGGAGTCTCTTTTGCGATTCTCGGAAACAAAGAGAAAAACTCAGGTGACACACCGCGTCGCCTTGGAAACGAATTTTTATACCAAGAATTAGCGGAGAAAAACATTAGTGAATTCCAAAAAAATGACGTGAAAAAAATCGTCACGATCGACCCGCACGCATACAACACGATCAAAAATGAATATCCGGAATTCGGGTTAGACGAAGACGTCGAAGTGTATCACCATACCGAATTACTCGCAAAACTGATCGAAGAAGGAAAGCTGAAACCAGAACACCCGGTGAACGAAACGATTACGTATCATGACTCCTGTTATCTCGGGCGCTACAACGACGTTTATGACCCGCCACGGGCCATTTTAGAAGCGATCCCGGGCTTGAAGATTGTGGAAATGGAAAGAAGCCGTCAAGATAGCATGTGTTGCGGCGCAGGGGGCGGCATGATGTGGATGGAAGAAGAAGCAGGGGGACGGGTGAACATCATGCGGACCGAACAAGCCCTTGCAGTCAACCCATCCATGATTGGAAGCGCCTGTCCATACTGCTTAACGATGTTATCGGACGGTACAAAAGCAAAAGAATTGGAAGATAGCATCCAAACAATGGACGTTGCTGAAATTTTGGAGAAGTCCGTTGTTGGAGAGAAAACAGAAGCAGCTGTGTAAATGAAGATGATTCGGGAGTTGTCCAAAAAGTCATGATTGGTGACTTTTTGGACATTTTTTGTGCGCCTGGCATGGGTGTCATCTATAGGGTGAGAGTCCCGAGCCACGAAGGCAGAAGTAGTGGTTAGCTTAACGCAAGGGCGTCCGTGGCGACGCAGAATCTGAAGGAAGCGGGCGGCAAACTTCCGGTCCGAGGAATAGGAACTTCATAACAAGGCTAGGTATCATTGGATGAGTTTGCAAGACAAAACAAAGTCCTTTCTGCCAAAGGTGATACAGAGTAAATGAAGCGGATAGATGGAAGGAAAGATGACATCCTTACCCAGGGAGGTCTGATGGATACGTGAAGTACCCTTCATAACCTGTTTAGCGATAAACAGCTGAACCATCAGAGGTCATAGTACGAATCGGTCTAGAACGGTTTGGAAGGACGGAACAATGAAGAGAGAATAGCCCTTTCTATTCAGTCATGATGAACACAGAAAACGTAGTACCTCACTTGAGGAAGGAAACGGTGAATTCCGTGGAAGACCTCTTGGAGGGTGGAGTGACTACTGGCATAAGAAGATAAGCTATTCACGGAAGGAAGTCTTGCGTTACCCATCTTAATTGAACCGCCGTATACGCGAACCGTACGTACGGTGGTGTGAGAGGACGGAGGTTCATCACCTCCTCCTACTCGATTGTTACCGCTTCATCAAAAATTGCTTCTGGAAACGCCTCTTGGCCGAATAGGCATGTTTCCAACACCAAATTGTTGATGGAAGTAAGTCATGGATAGTCATGCCATCATTTCATCAAAGTATTGCTTGTGAAAGCAGGCCATGAATGGGTCATATCACTGTTTCATTCAAAAATGACTGATGAAAGCAAGCCATGGATCGCTCATGCCGCCGTTTCATTCAAAAATAGTTTGTGGAAACAAGCGATGAATGGATCGTGGCACCGTTTCAATCCAAACACCATTGTGAAAGCAATCCGTGTACGATGAATGGCACCGTTTCAGCGCTAAATAATTGTTGAAAGGAACGCTCCATTTATTTTTCAGGACTATTAGACCCAGCCTCTTTTTTACACAAAAAAAGAAACAATATTTTTAGAAAAGTTTCAAACTTCTCTTGATTTTTGAGCCATTTTACGCTACTTTATAAGTGATGAGTAGAATGATGATAAAAGTGCAGGAAATTTTTTTCTCTTTTTTTCACAAGTCATTGAGCGAGCGTTCGATCATTAACCGTGCGTTTAAAGTAATCTTAAGGAAAAGGAGTGAACAAAATGGGGAAAACAGTCATCGTTGGAGGGGCGAGAACGCCATTCGGAAAATTTGGTGGCGCGCTTCGTTCTCTGACAGCGGCAGAACTAGGTGGTATTGCAATAAAAGCGGCGTTGGAAAAAACGAACACAGACCGAAACAAAGTGGAAGAAGTGATTATGGGGAATGTGCTTCAAGGAGGTCAAGGGCAGCTTCCGTCCCGTCAAGCGTCGCGACACGCCGGGCTTTCTTGGGAAGTGGAAACGGAAACGGTGAACAAAGTGTGTGCCTCGGGCATGCGTAGTGTTACAATGGCAGACCAAATCATTCGCGCGCAAGATAAAAAAGTGATTGTCGCCGGTGGAATGGAGTCGATGAGTAATGCGCCGTATTTCATCCCGAAAGCGCGCTGGGGGGTGCGCATGGGAGATACGCAAATGATTGATATGATGGTGCATGACGGGCTTACTTGTTCCTTTAACGATGTGCATATGGGAATTTACGGCGGGAACGTGGCCGATGAATTAAATATTTCTCGGGAAAAACAAGATGAATGGGCGTACCGCAGTCATCAACGAGCCCTTGCGGCGATGGAAAAGGGAATATTTAAAGAGGAAATCGTTCCGGTAGAGGTGCCGCAACGAAAAGGAGATCCGATCGTGGTAGAAGCGGATGAGTCGCCGCGAAAAGACACAACGTTGGAAGTGCTTGCTAAATTAAAGCCGGCTTTCCAAAAAGATGGCACCGTGACGGCGGGGAACGCACCCGGTGTGAATGATGGAGCGTGTGCGATGGTGTTGATGGAAGAGGAAAAAGCAACCGCTGAAGGAATTTCACCCCTTGCAACGATTGTAGATCATACCGCCCTTGCCATCGAAGCGGAATTATTCCCGAAAACACCGGGACTTGTCATTGAGAAATTGTTAAAGAAAACAGGTCATTCATTAGCTGACATTGATTTGTTTGAAGTGAATGAAGCGTTTGCTGCGGTGGCGCTTGCCAGCGAGCAAATTGCCGGGTTGGATCCGGAAAAAGTGAATGTAAACGGGGGAGCGGTGGCACTAGGTCATCCGATTGGAGCAAGTGGAGCGCGCATTATTTTAACGTTGGCCCATGAATTAAAACGTCGCGGTGGCGGACGAGGAATTGCAGCAATTTGTAGTGGCGGTGGTCAAGGAGACGCTGTCATGATTGAAGTGAAATAACGAGAAAGAAAAAAGGTAGTGTCAAAAGATCTATGAAAAACAAAGAGTTTAACAGTTAATACCATTTATGTTGGTGGAAACCTCCGCCATCGCTCTTGACAAACACGCCAATGGTTTAGCGAGAGGGTTAACAAGGGCGAAGGGGACAAAAGAAGGCATAGCAAAATAAGCCCTTGGTATTTCCATTTTAAACCATTGGCAAGTTCGGTTTGTCAAGAGTTCGCTTCGCCGAGGCTGAAAAGGGCTCAGCTAGACAAAAGTTAGGCTTTTTGATCAATCAACCATTGTTGGGCTAAATCAATGAGCTTCGTCCAACGCGCTGGCATGTTTGGAAGCCGTTCTAACTCTGGAATGAGAACTGGGACCTTTCCTTCCAAGCTGGCATGTGGTCTTAGAAAGTTGAAGTAAGCCACAAATAACGTCACAAAAGAGACAGACCCGCTTTCTGAACCGAAGCCATAAGTTGATCGATAGTTACCTTTAAATGTGCGATTTAGTCTCTCGATTATTTGCTTGAGTGGTCGGTATTCTCGTGAAACCTCATCTTCATTCGTTAAGCCGATAACCTGTTTTACATCAAACGAAATCTCATGTTGATGAAAGAAATGCTGTGCTAACAGGTAAATGGGATTGCCATCGACAACGAATGTAAGGTTTTCAGGAATTTCTTTCAGTTTAAGCAATACTTCATCCATCGCTCGAATCGCTGTCGCTGTATCTCGATTGGATGAAACTGGATAGGAGAGAATGACCTTCTTCACCGCATCAAAAAAGAAAAACAGATAGTGCCAACGACCGTTCACACGGATGTACGTTTCATCACCGCAGAATTGATCTGAAAGCTCATAAGGATAGTGATCGATGTAAGGCTTAAGCGTAAGAGCCACGCTGTTTTCATAATTTAAAATGCTTTGATGGGAAATCGATACACCATGAATATCTTTCATGAGTGCAGCTGTTTTACGAGCAGATAATCCGTAGTTCACATGATACGTCAGAATGAGTCCCAGTGTATGTGGGGACACATAAAGTCTTGACAAATCCACCTTTGGTTTTTTCGGTGAATGTTTTGCTAACGGTTGGTAGTCCATGTGAAATTGCCGATAAATATAACGCATTTTAAAAGCTTGTGGGTCTTCTTTGAATCGTTTTTTCTCTCTTTGTGACATTCTACTCCATTTCTTTTGGTAGTAGGAACAGTCATTATTCTTACATTTAAACACATGAAAATCTTTTCTTTCTTTTACTTTTTCAAGCGTTTTTGCGCAGTGAGGACATTTAAGGATAGCCTCCTTGAGATAGCGACTCTTCTGATTGAAAAGACATGAACAAACCTTGCATTGATACTGTCCTTTGCCTCCATTATTCGCATACAAATATTCAGCTGGAGCACCACACTTTGGACATTTTATCGATGAAGGAACTGGTGTTGAGTTGGAACGCCTTTGAACTGGTTTGAGAGGTTTGCCTTTTGTCTCCATATACTCGGATAAAAGGGTCCGAAAATCTAATTTCTCTGGTATTTCAATAATCGGTAGATCATCGACTTGAAGTTTTCGGTAAGGCTTATTCACTGGCTTTTCCGTTGGCTTGTCAAACATGCTTTTACCTATCAACAAGGTAAGTAATGTTCGAATGATTTGGTCTTGAAAGTTTATAAAAGTTAATAAATAGGTTATAATCTGAGGTAACAACTTGTCACTTCCTTCTTTCTTTGGGATTTGTGGGCGTGTGGTTACCTCACTAATACCTTAGAATTCAGGGGGTGGCAAGTTTTTTGCTTTCAAAGACCTCTAACACAGGGTTTTATAACCTATTTTTTAATAAAGTTTTGACAATACGAGAAAAAAGTAGGGGGATTTTGTATGGAAATTCAAACAGTCATGGTCGTTGGAGCCGGACAAATGGGTTCAGGAATTGCTCAAGTACATACCCAAGCAGGATACAACGTCTATCTTCATGATATTGACGATGAACGGACGGGAAAAGGATTAAAGTCCATTGAAAAAAATTTAAAACGTCAAGAAGAAAAAGGAAGAATGACGAAAGAAGAAGTAGAAGAAGTATTAGCTCGCATCACTCTTTCCACTGATATTGAAAATGCGAAACATGCGGATTTGGTCGTAGAAGCTGCGGTGGAAAATATGGAAGTAAAGAAGTCGTTATTTCAACAATTGGATGAACATGCACCGTCTCACGCAATCCTTGCGACAAATACATCTTCCTTGCCAATTACAGACATTGCTTCGGCCACAAATCGTCCGGAGCAAGTCATAGGAATGCACTTTATGAATCCTGTTCCTGTCATGAAACTCGTCGAACTCATTCGTGGTTTAGCAACTTCTGATGAAGTGTACAATCACGTAAAAGCAGTTTGTGATTCATTAAACAAAACTTCCGTCGAAGTAAATGATTATCCAGGCTTTGCAGCGAACCGGATTTTAATGCCGATGATTAACGAAGCGATATATGCGGTATATGAAGGCGTTGCTTCTCCGGAAGATATTGACCAAGTGATGAAACTTGGGATGAACCATCCGATGGGACCATTAACACTGGCTGATTTTATCGGTCTTGACACGTGCCTCTATATTATGGAAACCCTTCATGAAGGTCTTGGAGATGATAAATACCGACCATGTCCATTGTTACGTAAATACGTGAACGCCGGTTGGTACGGAAGAAAAACGGGTCGCGGCTTTTACACGTACGAATAAGCAGCTAAGAGGGGGAGCAAAATGGATCTCAACTTCACGGAAGAGCAGCAAATGATGAGAAAAATGGTAAGAGATTTTGCCAAAGACCGCGTGGAACCGGAAGTGGAGCGGATGGAGAGAGAAGATCGTTTTCCAAAAGAATTGGTCGCTGAAATGGCGGAACTTGGCTTAATGGGGATTCCAATTCCTGAAGAGTACGGTGGGACAGGGATGGATTTCGTATCTTATATTATTGCCATTCACGAGCTCTCAAAAGTAAGCCCGGCGCTAGGTGTTATTTTAAGTGTTCATACGTCGGTAGGGACGAACCCGATTTTATATTTTGGCACGGAAGAACAGAAGCAAAAATATATCCCGAAACTTGCTTCCGGGGAATATGTTGGCGCATTTGCTCTTACCGAACCAAGTGCAGGAAGCGAAGCCTCAGCGATAAAAACGACGGCTGAAGATCAAGGGGACCATTACGTACTAAATGGTTCGAAATTGTTTATTACAAACGGTGGGGCAGCGGACACGTATATTACTTTTGCAAAAACAGATGTCAGCCAAGGAGCAAATGGAATCTCCGCCTTTATTGTGGAGAAAGATTTCACTGGTTTTCAAGTGGGAAAAAAAGAAAAGAAAATGGGATTAAACGGATCAAATACGACGGAAATCATATTTGACAACTGTATTATTCCAAAAGAAAATTTGCTCGGACAAGTGGGAGAAGGTTACAAAATTGCCTTGTCCAATTTATCTGCCGGTCGGATTGGTATTGCGGCCCAGTCTCTTGGAATTGCGGAAGGAGCGCTGGAAGCAGCTGTCCATTATGCGAAAGAGCGGAAACAATTCGGAAAACCAATCAGCGCCCAACAAGGAATCTCTTTTAAAATCGCGGATATGGCGACAAACGTGGAAGTAGCACGACTGCTTACGTATCGAGCAGCGACTCTCCATGCTGCAAACATATCTTGTCCAAAGGAAGCATCCATGGCAAAGTTGTTTGCTTCTGAAACCGCTCGCAAAACAGCGATCGAAAGCTTGCAAGTGTTTGGAGGGTACGGCTATACGAAAGAATATCCGGTCGAAAGATACTTCCGCGACTCCAAAGTAGTGGAAATTTACGAAGGAACGAGTGAAATTCAACGGCTCGTCATCGGAAAAGAATTATTGGATCACTAGAATCAAAAGATTAGGTAAGATGGAAGGGGTAAAAACGATGGATTTTTTACTAACCGAAGAACAAGAAATGATTCGCAAAATGGTGCGGGATTTTGCAGAAAATGAAGTGGCACCGACCGCAGCAGAACGGGATGAAAAAGGAACATTTGACATCAATATTTTTAAAAAAATGGGGGAACTTGGTCTTACTGGGATTCCATGGCCGGAAGAATACGGTGGCATTGGTGCCGACTATTTAAGCTACGTCATTGCAGTAGAAGAGCTTTCTAGAGTGTGTGCTTCCACCGGGGTTACTTTATCGGCCCACCTTTCTCTCGCAAGCTGGCCAATCTATACGTACGGAACTGAAGAACAAAAACAAAAATATTTAAAGCCGCTTGCTCAAGGAGAAATGTTAGGGGCGTATGGTTTAACGGAACCGGGATCCGGCTCAGACGCGGCAGCAATGAAAACAACTGCTAAAAAAGATGGCGATTCCTACATTTTAAACGGTTCGAAGATTTTTATTACAAACGGTGGCGTGGCGGATGTGTATGTCGTTTTTGCACTAACCGATCCAGAGAAAAAGCATAAAGGAACGAGCGCTTTTATCATTGAAAAAGACTTCCCCGGCTTTTCCATCGGGAAATATGAAGATAAATTAGGGATTCGTTCGTCCACGACGACAGAAATTATCATGGACAACTGTCGCGTTCCGGCAGAAAACTTGCTCGGTGAAAAAGGAGAAGGCTTTAAAATTGCCATGAGAACGTTAGACGGTGGCCGGAACGGAATCGCAGCACAAGCGGTAGGAATTGCGCAAGGAGCATTAGATGCTGCGACTGAGTATGCGAAAGAAAGAAAACAATTTGGAAAACCAATTGGCGCCCAACAAGGAATTTCTTTCAAATTAGCCGATATGGCAACGGCGGTGGAAGCGGCTCGCTTGCTAACGTATCAAGCAGCTTGGAGAGAAAGTGAAGGGCTTTCTTATGGAAAGGAATCAGCGATGTCGAAATTGTTTGCAGGGGATACGGCAATGGAGGTAACGACACAAGCTGTTCAAGTGTTTGGTGGATACGGATATACGAAAGAGTACCCAGTCGAACGTTTCATGAGAGACGCAAAAATTACCCAAATTTACGAAGGAACAAACGAAATTCAACGTCTTGTGATCGGAAAAATGTTGCTTCAAGATTAAGGATCAGTGAAAAGAGAGGTGGGTTCATTGTCAAAAAAACAAGTACCTTCTATGGTCAAAGATGAACAATTAGTTAAAAAACGAAGAGCACAAATGGTGAAAGGAGCAGTCTCTCTCTTTAAACAAAAAGGCTTTCACCGGACGACAACAAGAGAAATTGCAAAGGAATCCGGCTTTAGTATCGGAACCTTATATGAATATATCGGATCTAAAGAAGACGTCTTGTATCTCGTTTGTGATTCTATCTATGACGAAGTAAGGGAACGGCTGGAAGCTCACCTCTCCACCGATTACTCAGGCCTTGATCGTTTGAAACAAGTCGTTCGTTCATTAATGAAAGTAATGGATGAGATGCAAGATGAAGTGCTTGTCATGTACCAGGAGGCAAAGTCTTTACCGAAGGATTCTCTTTCTTACGTGTTAAAGAAGGAAATGGAAATGACAGCCATTGTAGAAAAAGCGATTGATTCCTGCCGAGGAGATGGATTGGTGGATTTAACCGACAAAGAAGTAGAATTGTTAGCGCACAATATTATGATTATCGCTCACGCTTGGACGTTTCGTCGTTGGGAATTGCAAAAGCGCTTTACGTTAGAAGAGTACACGGACATGCAAATTCGCTTCTTACTTCACGGCATGGAGGAAAACGCAACTAAAGGAGGTTTTTGACAGATGTCAAATGAGTTGTATAAACCGAAACATCCCGTTCGTTTTGTCACGGCAGCCAGCCTTTTTGATGGACATGATGCGTCTATTAATATTATGCGTCGTCTTTTACAAGCAGGCGGCGCTGAAGTCATTCATTTAGGTCACAACCGTTCTGTGGAAGAAATTGTAAACGCTGCCATTCAAGAAGATGTGCAAGGGATTGCCATTTCGTCTTATCAAGGCGGGCATATGGAATTTTTTAAATATTGCTATGATTTACTGCAAGAAAAAAATGCCAGTCACATTCGCATTTACGGAGGGGGAGGTGGCGTCATTACTCCTCCGGAAATAGAAGAACTACACAACTACGGCATTGCGCGGATTTTCTCCCCGGATGACGGAAGGGAATTTGGTCTTCCGGGTATGATTAGTCAAATATTAGAAGAATGCGATTACCCAATTGTTCGAGAAACGGATGTCTCTTTCGACAAAATCAAAGAAAAAGATGATCAAGCGATCGCTCGCTATATTTCGGTTGTAGAAAATAAAGAAAATGGTCTCGATCCAATTTGGGAGGAAGCGTTACAAGAAATTTCAAACACGGAAAGAATCGCTCCTGTACTTGGAATTACCGGAACCGGGGGAGCGGGAAAGAGTTCGTTGACGGATGAACTCGTTCGTCGCTTCCTGCTTGAATTTCCGGAAAAAACAGTGGCTATTTTATCCATTGACCCGACAAAACAAAAAACCGGCGGTGCTTTACTAGGGGATCGCATTCGTATGAACTCGATTGAACACCCGAATGTATATATGAGAAGTCTTGCGACAAGAGGATCCCGCTCGGAAACGACGAAAGAAATTAATGACATCGTCAAAGTGGTTCAGCGCGCAGGATATGACCTGATTATTGTGGAGACCAGTGGGATTGGTCAAGGGGATGCCGCAATTACTGAAGTGGCGGACGTGTCGATGTATGTGATGACGAGTGAATTCGGAGCCCCATCACAACTTGAAAAAATTGACATGATTGATTTCGCCGACCTCATTGCGATTAATAAATTTGAAAAGAAAGGGTCGGAAGATGCGCTTCGTGATGTGCGTAAACAATACCAGCGCAGTCACGAATTGTTTGATCAAGACCCGGAAACGATGCCTGTATATGGTACCATTGCCAGTCAGTTTAATGATCCGGGAACGAACATTTTATTTAAAGCCATGATCGAAAAGTTGAATGAAAAGACGAATACCGATTGGGAAACGACCATTGACACATCCAAAGAACCGGGCAAAAAAGATTTAATCATTCCGCCGGAACGTCAAACCTATTTGCGGGAAATTGTCGAAACCGTCCGGGACTACCACCGTTATGTCGATGAACAAGAAGAAAAAGCGAGCGAATTGTATCAATTAAAAGGTGCCATCAAGCTCATGGAAGAACAAGGCATGGATACAAGTACGCTTCAGGAAATGTATGACGAAGCGGAAAAACAAGTCGATGACGAAGTGCTGGACATTTTAAAAGGATGGGAAGATTTAAAAGAGTCGTATAAACAAGATACGTATACGGTAAAAGTGCGAGACAAAGAAATCGTTACCGAACTGCAAACAGAGACGCTTTCCGGCTTGAAAATACCGAAAGTCGCCCTGCCGCAGTTTAAAGATTGGGGCGAAATTGTGCGCTGGAGTTTACGGGAAAATGTACCGGGTCGCTTTCCTTTCACTGCGGGAGTGTTCCCATTCAAACGAAAAGGAGAAGATCCGAAACGGCAATTTGCCGGGGAAGGGACACCGGAACGGACGAACCGTCGCTTCCATTATTTATCGGAAAACGATGAGGCAAAACGTTTAAGTACCGCTTTTGACTCGGTCACTCTTTACGGAGAAGATCCGGATTATCGCCCGGATATTTACGGGAAAGTCGGAGAAAGTGGCGTGAGTATTTGTACGCTGGAAGACATGAAAAAATTGTACGACGGCTTTGATTTACTTGCACCGACGACATCGGTATCGATGACAATCAATGGTCCTGCCCCAATTATTTTAGCAATGTTTATGAACACCGCCATTGACCAACAAGTAGATAAGTTTAAAGAAGAACATGGGCGCGAACCGACCCAAGAAGAATATGAGGAAATCAAAGCGTACACCCTTTCGAACGTTCGCGGAACGGTGCAAGCAGATATTTTGAAAGAAGATCAAGGGCAAAATACGTGTATTTTCTCGACCGAATTTGCCCTTCGGATGATGGGGGATATTCAACAATACTTTATCGACCATAACGTGCGCAATTATTACTCTGTTTCAATTTCGGGCTACCATATTGCAGAAGCGGGGGCCAATCCAATTACGCAACTAGCTTTCACTCTTGCGAACGCGTTTACGTATGTAGAATACTATTTAAGTCGCGGAATGGACATTGATGACTTTGCGCCGAACTTATCTTTCTTCTTTAGTAACGGTCTCGATGCAGAGTATGCAGTCATTGGACGGGTTGCGCGTCGCATTTGGGCGACCGTGATGAAAAACAAATACGGTGCGAACGAGCGGAGCCAGAAACTAAAATACCATATTCAAACGTCGGGACGTTCCCTTCACGCGCAAGAAGTAAACTTTAACGATATTCGTACGACGCTTCAAGCGTTGATTGCGCTGTATGATAACTGTAACTCGCTTCATACGAACGCATATGACGAAGCGGTCACGACGCCGACGGAGGAATCAGTCCGTCGAGCCATGGCCATTCAATTGATCATTACAAAAGAATTCGGTATGACAAAAAACGAAAACCCAATGCAAGGCTCGTTTATCATGGACGAATTAACGGATCTTGTTGAAGAAGCGGTGTTGCAAGAATTAGAACGAATAAACGACCGTGGTGGCGTCCTTGGCGCCATGGAAACCCAATATCAACGTGGAAAAATCCAAGAAGAATCGATGTACTACGAAATGAAGAAACATACCGGTGAATTACCAATTATTGGTGTGAACACTTATTTACCTCCAGAGGATGAAGAAGAAGAATTTGACATGGAACTTGCCCGCGCGACAAAAGAAGAAAAAGAAACACAAATTAGAAACTTGCGTGCCTTCCAAGAAAAGCATCAAGAAGAAGCAAAAGAAGCGCTCGCCAGACTCCAAAAAGTCGCAGTCGAAGGTGGAAATATATTTGAAGAACTGATGGAAACAGTAAGAGTGGCAAGTCTCGGCCAAATTACCAATGCGCTCTATGAAGTAGGTGGCCAATACCGTCGCAACATGTAAGGTAAATGAAGAGTGTCGTTCCTCTTTGAAAAGAGAGGAGAGACACTCTTTTTCTACGTACCAACATCTTCAAGGAAGGCGTCTGTTAGAAACAAAACAAGAACGAAAACCTTCCTGTTCAAAAAGGCTAGCATAAATGAGATGAATATGTTTATAATGTAAAGGATGATTTTTCTAACCACTTGTTATTAAAGTTCGCTTGAATGCTTACATTTCAAGCTCCAAGCGTTTTATATATTTGTGGGAAGGAAGTGGCATCCGTGAAGTTATCCGATTTTACACAAGAACAAATCGAAGAAATGTCTGCCCTTGAGTTAGCGCTCATACTTCTGAATGAAAAAAAAGATGCGTATGATTTCCATGATTTAATGAATCGCATCGCTGAGTTAAAAGAGTTGAAAGGAGAAGAGTTAAAGAATCGACGGACGAAACTGTTTACCGCCATGAACTTAGATGGAAGGTTTGTTCATTTAGGTGAAAATCATTGGGGTCTCAGAGAGTGGTATCCGCTGGACCAAACAAATGAAGATTTAAGCACAACTATCACAGCAGACGATTTAAAAGATGCCGAAGAAGAGATAGTTGATGAGCTAGGGGATGACTTGTTAGAGGATGAGGAAAAAGATATGGAACTGGATGAAGTAGAAGATGATTTTGATGAATTGTCCCACGATGAGGATACAGACAATTCTATCGACGATTTGGACGCACCAAAGGATTTGTAAAAGACGATTTCCCACTCCACACGATAGTGACTAAAAAGTACGATGCTTGATAAAGGCACTGCTTGACTTTTAAAAATAAGATAGGTACAATCTTTCTTGGGCTTTACCATATACGATACGATAAATAGATACATGCAGTAGCAAAAGTGTGCCCCCGGTTTTTTCGGGAGCAACCTCACTTTTGCTTTTTTTATTTGTATGTCTTGCCATTGTCAGTAATTATTCTGATTTTCCACCGTTGTTTGCTAGATATGATGGGAAACAGAGACATAAAAAGGAGTAGATAATGAATGACTGTGAAATATATTTTTGTCACTGGTGGGGTTGTCTCTTCTCTTGGCAAAGGAATTACTGCAGCATCGCTCGGTCGACTGCTAAAAAATCGTGGTTTAAAAGTGACCATTCAAAAGTTTGACCCTTATATTAATATTGATCCGGGAACGATGAGTCCATATCAACATGGGGAAGTGTTTGTAACGGAAGACGGGGCTGAAACGGATTTAGATCTTGGCCATTACGAACGTTTTATAGATATTAACTTAACGAAACATAGTAACATTACGACGGGTAAAATTTATTCCAGCGTGATTCGAAAAGAACGTCGTGGAGAGTATCACGGTGCCACGGTACAAGTTATTCCACACGTGACGAATGAGATTAAAGAAAGAGTGTATCGTGCAGGCCGCGAAACCCATGCCGATGTCGTCATTACCGAAATCGGGGGCACTGTCGGGGACATTGAAGGACTTCCTTTTTTAGAAGCAATCCGTCAAATTAAAAGTGACGTCGGAGTCAACAATGTAATGTACATTCATTGTACACTGATTCCGTATTTATCCGCAGCAGGGGAAATGAAATCAAAACCGACGCAACATAGTGTCAAAGAATTGCGCAGTATCGGGATTCAACCAAATGTCATCGTCGTGCGTACCGACAATCCAATCCCGGAGGATATGAGAGAAAAAATTGCCCTCTTTTGTGATATTAATAAAGAAGCTGTGATTGAGTCATTAAATGCCGACACGCTTTACCAAGTACCACTTGATTTACAAGCACAACATCTCGATCAATTGGTCTGTGATTACTTACAATTGGGCGGTCATGAAGCGGATATGGAAGAGTGGAAAGAACTTGTTCACAAAGTCCAACATCTCTCACGCAAAATTAAAATTGCGTTAGTCGGAAAATATGTTTCTTTGCCTGATGCTTACTTGTCTCTCGTGGAGTCTTTAAAGCATGCAGGTTATACCTTTGATGCAGATGTAGAAGTCGTCTGGGTCAACGCGGAAGAAGTGACTGAAAAAAATGTTCATGAAAAATTGAAAGACGTAGATGGGATTGCCGTACCTGGTGGTTTCGGTAACCGGGGTGTGGACGGAAAAATGGTTGCCATTCAATATGCACGGGAACAGCGCCGTCCTTTTATTGGAGTGTGCTTAGGCATGCAACTGGCCGCGGTGGAATTTGCCCGACATGTGGCAGATCTTCCGGAGGCTGGCTCGGAAGAAGTGCATCCAAAAGCAAAAGATCTCATTATTAAGCTCTCCCCTGAACAAGAAGGGGTAGAAGATATTGGTGGCACACTTCGTCTTGGGCTTTTCCCATGTAAGTTAAAAGAAGGAACGATTGCCCGTACTGCCTATGACGAAGAAGTCGTTTATGAGCGTCATCGCCATCGCTATGAGTTTAATATGGAATATAAAGAACATCTGGAAAAAGCCGGGATGATTTTTAGCGGAATGAGTCCGAATGGTCGTTTAGTGGAAATTATCGAGTTAAAAGATCATCCATTTTTTGTTGCGACCCAATTCCATCCGCAATTTATTTCTCGTCCAACGAGACCGCACCCATTGTTTCGCCGCTTTATTGAAGTGACATGCCAAGAATAAATAAAGAAGTGATCTCGATGAAACATCGGGATCCTTTTTTATTTGTAAAGGACAATGTTTGTTATTAATGAACATCGGATAGAGCAGGAATTTGTTTTCGTTGAGTGGAAATAATCAATCTATGAATCATTTTAGTAGGTGGGACAGGAAGACTAGGAGGACATCAACGTGGACAAAATATTAATTGTTGACGATCAAGATGGAATACGATCGTTATTAAAAGCATTATTGAGTGAAGAAGGGTATGAAGTACTAGAAGCTGATAATGGAGACACGGCACTTCAACTCTTGGAAACGGAAACCATAGATTTACTCTTATTAGATTTAAAAATGCCCGATAGAGACGGAATTGATATATTAATGGAGCGAAAACAAAGGAAACTGGCAGAAAAGACAACCGTTATTTTAATCACCGCTTATGAAGAAGTCGGAATGGTGGAAGAGGCAAAAAAATTAGGAGCCGTTTCCTGTATTTTAAAGCCTTTTGACATTGACAAATTAAAGGAAACGCTGCGCACGTATTTGATGAACTAACTTTATTTATTGTCGATGACAAACAGCACTCATGTGCTATAATAAAGGAAGGATATTGAAGGGTTTTTGCGAAGTCCATACATAGACAAATGTATTTTTCCCAGCGCGTAGGAATGGTTAGGAGGCTAAGAATGAAATTTTTTATTGATACAGCCAATTTGACTCAAATCAAAGAAGCTCATGAATTAGGCATTTTATCCGGAGTAACGACCAATCCGACACTCGTAGCAAAAGAAGGCGTCGATTTGAAAGAAAGACTGAAAGAAATTACCGCCATTGTCGACGGTTCAGTGAGTGCAGAAGTCATTGCTACCGATGCAGAAGGAATGGTTAAAGAAGGTCGAGAACTTGCCGCCATTGCTCCAAACATTACAGTAAAAGTGCCAATGACGACGGAAGGGTTAAAAGCGGTAAAAACATTTTCGAATGAAAATATTAAAACGAACGTCACGCTCATTTTTTCTTCGGTACAAGCATTGCTGGCGGCGCGAGCAGGGGCGACTTATGTGTCACCGTTTCTCGGAAGACTGGATGATATAGGACATCATGGGCTCGATTTAATCAGTGATATTGCAGAGATCTTTCAAATACACGACATCGACACGGAAATTATTGCTGCATCGATCCGTCATCCGATGCACGTAGCGGAAGCAGCGATTCGCGGAGCGCACATTGCGACGATTCCATATAAGGTAATTTCGCAACTAGTGAAACATCCGTTGACAGATAAAGGCATTGAGCAGTTTTTAAACGACTGGAACAATCGCTAAGGAGAAAATAGTAACGTTGGGGGTAGCTTGGAAGAAAATAAGCTACCTGCTTCTTTTTCGTCTATCCTAATCAAAGGATGTCCATAATGGAAAAGAGAATCTCTGTCATCAAACCATCAAACGTTGGTGAGATTGATTATGTACGAGGAAGTGAACCGCTCATGGAGAAGTTAATCGTTGAAGGTGGTCATCCGTTAAAGGGAAAGATACATATTAGCGGGGCGAAGAACAGCGCCGTGGCACTCATCCCGGCGGCTATTTTATCTGATCATGTTGTGACGATCGATCATTTACCAAACATATCAGATGTCCACACCTTGGCATTACTGTTAGAAGATATCGGCGCAAAGGTAACAAAGCAAGGAAGTCGGATGAACATTGACCCGCGCAATATTATTCCGATGCCGTTACCAAATGGAAGAGTGAAGCAATTAAGAGCCTCCTATTACATGATGGGGGCAATGCTTGGGAAGTTCCGAAAAGCAGCGATTGGCCTCCCAGGGGGTTGTAATCTTGGTCCCCGTCCCATTGACCAACATATCAAAGGATTTGAAGCGCTTGGTGCTCGGGTGTCAAATGAACAAGGAATGCTTTATTTACGAGCAGATAAACTGCGTGGAGCACGTATTTATTTAGATGTCGTAAGCGTTGGCGCAACGATTAATATTATGCTGGCTGCCGTGAGAGCTGAGGGGCGAACCATCATTGAAAACGCAGCAAAAGAACCGGAAATCATCGATGTCGCTACCTTGTTAACGAGCATGGGGGCAAAAATTAAAGGAGTTGGCACGAATGTCATCCGCATTGATGGGGTAAAAACATTACGAAGTTGTTCTCATTCCATCATCCCCGATCGCATTGAAGCTGGAACGTACACGATTGCTGCGGCAGCGATGGGAGAAGAAGTGTTGATTGATAATGTCATTCCCGATCATCTGGAATCTCTCTTGGCAAAATTAAGAGAGATGGGGGTACAAATGGAAGTGGGAGATGATCAATTATTCATTCGCTCTTCTCCAGATCTCCAAAGCATTGATATTAAAACTCTCGTTTACCCGGGTTTTGCGACCGACTTACAACAACCGATTACCGCGTTACTTACAAAAGCAAAGGGAACAAGTATCGTCACTGATACGATTTATCATTCCCGCTTTAAACATATTGATGAATTAAAGCGAATGGGAGCCGACGTGAAAGTAGAAGGAAGTTCTGCCATTATTTATGGAAAAACTCCGCTGGAAGGAACGAAAGTGAAAGCAACTGATTTACGAGCAGGAGCAGCCCTTGTCATTGCCGGTCTTATGGGAAAAGGAATAACGCAAATTACTGGGGTGGAACATATTGATCGTGGATATGAAAACTTAGAGGAAAAATTAATTTCTCTTGGTGCAAAGATTTGGCGAGAACCATTGACGGAAGAAGAACAGGCAGACTTAAAAACATCTTAGCAGTCATTTTTGGAGGGAGAGATACGATGGAAAGAAGTTTGACGATGGAATTAGTAAGGGTAACGGAAGCAGCCGCGCTATCTTCTGCTCGTTGGATGGGACGGGGAAAAAAAGACGAAGCCGATGACGCTGCCACAACAGCGATGCGCGATGTGTTTGATACTGTTCCAATGCGGGGAACAGTGGTGATTGGAGAAGGTGAAATGGACGAAGCGCCGATGCTGTATATTGGGGAAAAATTAGGCACAGGAGACGGACCCGAAGTAGATGTAGCCGTAGATCCACTGGAAGGTACAAACATTGTAGCCAATGGCATGTGGAATGCATTGTCCGTCATTGCGATTGCGGACCGGGGGAATTTGCTTCATGCACCGGATATGTATATGAAAAAAATAGCGGTCGGCCCGGAAGCGGTTGGTCAAATCGACATCAACGCTCCTGTCTTGGACAATTTACAAGCGGTGGCAAAAGCAAAAGGAAAAGATGTGGAAGACGTGGTTGTCAGCGTCTTACAACGTGAGCGTCACAACGAACTCGTACATGACATTCGCAAAGCAGGAGCTCGCATTAAGTTTATTCAAGACGGAGACGTCGCTGGTGTCATCAACACGGCATTTGAATCAACGGGAATCGATATTTATATGGGCATTGGCGGTGCGCCGGAAGGAGTCCTTTCCGCGGTGGCGTTAAAATGTCTCGGAGGAGAACAGCAAGCACAGCTTACCCCGGAGACGAAAGAACAAGAAGATCGTTGTAAAAAAATGGGTATCGAAAACATTTCTCAAGTACTTTATATGGATGATCTCGTCAAAGGAGACGACGCTATTTTTGCTGCTACGGGAGTAACTGACGGTGAACTGTTAAAAGGGGTTCACTATAAAGGGATTACTGCCAAGACAGAATCCATCGTCATGAGAGCGAAATCCGGCACTGTCCGTTTTATCGCGGGAGAACATAACGTGAAGAAAAAACCTAAATTCGTTTTAAAGTAAAGTTTACCTTACCGGAATGATATGTATTTCGTAGTAACCAACTCTTTTTGAAGTGGGAGACAGCGGTAAGCATCACAAGAGGTTGGGCGGAGATTTATTTGTGGAGATGTCCGCCTATACTCTTTGAATTTTTGATGGAATGTATGTTGCTAAACATCTTAAAGATGTATACAATGGTAAAGTAATGATTCTCCACCCCTATGAAATTAGCCTTCCTTTTTTAATAAAAAGGAACTTTTGACCTCTCTCTTCTCTTATATTACGTTTCGATGTAAATCCCAACGAACTGTTTCAATATCCAATATACACATCTATTTGTGAGATAAGAAGAAAAGTGGTGACGATTTTTGAGTGTACATTTATCAGAATTAGAAAATAAAACGCTAAAAGAGTTATATAGTTTAGCAAAAGAGTACAACGTTTCGTATTATAGTAAGTTAACGAAACGTGAGTTAATTTTTGCTATTTTAAAAGGTCAAGCGGAGAAAGACGGCTTAATGTTTATGGAAGGCGTTTTAGAAATTATTCAGTCAGAAGGATACGGATTTCTTCGTCCGATTAATTATTTGCCAAGTTCAGAAGATATTTATATTTCTGCCTCCCAAATTCGAAGATTCGGTTTAAGAAATGGAGATAAAGTATCCGGAAAAGTTCGTCCGCCGAAAGAAACAGAACGCTACCATGGATTATTAATGGTGGAAGCGGTCAACGGAGAAGATCCGGATACATCGCGGGATCGCCCCCATTTTCCAGCGCTTACTCCCCTTTACCCTGATCGACGGATGACGTTAGAAACCAAACCGGAACGCATTAGTACGCGCTTGATTGATTTAATTACGCCGATCGGATTTGGACAACGGGGATTGATCGTCGCGCCGCCAAAAGCAGGGAAAACGTCTCTGTTAAAAGAAATTGCCAATAGCATCACCGAAAACCATCCCCATACAGAGCTGATTGTGTTGCTTGTTGACGAACGTCCGGAAGAAGTGACGGATATTGAACGTTCGGTAGATGGAGATATCGTTAGCTCCACCTTTGATGAATTGCCGGAAAACCATATTAAGGTAGCTGAGCTCGTGTTGGAAAGAGCAATGCGTCTCGTGGAACATAAAAAAGACGTCGTCATTTTAATGGATAGTATTACCCGGCTGGCGCGAGCTTACAACCTTGTCATTCCCCCAAGCGGTCGAACGCTTTCTGGAGGAATTGACCCTGCAGCATTTCATCGTCCAAAACGTTTTTTTGGTGCAGCCCGGAACATTGAAGAAGGGGGCAGCTTAACGATTTTGGCCACCGCCCTTGTCGATACCGGTTCCCGCATGGACGATGTCATTTATGAGGAATTTAAAGGAACCGGGAATATGGAACTTCATTTAGATCGTCGTTTGGCGGAAAGACGTATTTTCCCAGCGATCGACATTCGTCGTTCCAGTACAAGAAAAGAGGAACTCCTTGTTTCGAAAGAACATCTCGAACATTTATGGATGATCCGAAAATCAATGAACGATTCACCGGAATTCGTCGAACACTTCATCCGCCGCATCAAACAAACGAAAACAAACGAAGAATTTTTTGAAGAAATGAAAGAAGACAGAGAAAGACAAGAAGGAAAGAAATAGACATAGTCAGTGAAAGTACAAGGGCATCGCTCATGTCCCGTGTGCAAGTTCCAACAATGTATTGAAAAATGAATTCGTGCTTGCTATAATTTCTTTATGTGCAAAATTCAGCAAAGCACTTTTCTTTTGTGTGCTTTCACAAATGAAGTGTAGCTCGAAAGATTGAGATGATATAAAAAAGGAGTGATACAGATGAAAGAGAACATCCATCCAGAATATCATAAAGTCGTTTTTATGGATTCAAGCACAGGCTTCAAGTTTTTGAGCGGTTCGACAAAAACATCAGATGAAACGATAGAATGGGAAGACGGCAACACATATCCGCTAATCAAAGTGGAAATTAGTTCAGATTCACATCCATTTTACACTGGAAAACAAAAACTTGCCGATGCAGGTGGTCGGATCGATCGTTTCAAAAAGAAATACAACATCAATTAAGAGGTATCGATGCAAAAACAGGCAAGGAGACTTGCCTGTTTTTCTATAGGGCTGGATGCACAAGTGAAAAATACATACATCATAAGGGGGAGACAAGAGTGCCAGATGATCATCAATTGCTAGAGCGGTTTCGTTTCGGTGATGAGACAGCGTTTCAAGAATTAATAGAAAAATATTATCGTCAAGTACAAACATTTTCACGCCAAATGGGTCTTGCATCATCTGCACTTGTGCACGTCATGAACGAAGCATTTTTAGAAGCATACCGAAACGGTTCTTCCTGGACAGGAAAAACCTTCCGGACACGGTTGTTTCAAAAAGTCCATACACTCGTGATAGATCAACTTTCTACCCATGAAAAAACGGAACAACAATATGACCAAAAAGAGATAGGGGCCTGGTTTCAAACTGCCCAAGGAACTTTCACTTCAGAAAAAGCGAGCTTCTTACTTCATGACTTACACGATTTTTCCATCGAACAAACAGGGGAAATTTTACATATTGATAACGAAGAAACAAAGCAGGCGAGAGAAAAGTTTCTTGCCCAATTATCGAAACACGGCAGAAAAACCGAAGAAGCACAGGCACGTTGGAAAGAAACCTTTGCAGCACTTCCGGATGAAGTAACTCCTCAAGAGATTTGGTCTTACATACAAAAGGCTCGGAAACAGCGCCGTATAAAAATAGCGCAATTTATTGCGGTCGGTGGAACTTTATCCATCTTGTCTCTCGGGATATTTTTGTTAATCAGTCCATCAGTGTTAATACCGGATGAAAAAGGGCCGGAACCTGCCCCAATGGAAATGGAAGAGACGGAAGAAGGAATCAACTCATAAAAAGTAAAATCGTTGGGAACCCTATGAAGAAACAAAGGACTTCAAGGAGGGGTTTCGTGCGTCTATTGCTCGTTATTGTGTCGCTTTTCTTTATGAATTCTCTCATCGTCGCTTGTCAACAAGACATTTCTCCGGATATCCAAGAAGAAGCAGCTGTACGCAAAGTGTCTTTTGTGGAAAAAGAAGTGATCAAGGCAATGTAGAAGGGGATTTTATCTCCTTCTACGTTCAATATAAAAACGACAAACCTTTCAAATATATCTATAAGATAAGAATACAATAAATTTTAAGTATTAAGAAAATTAAATGTTTTCCATTAATTCCACTGATTGTATAATTAATTTGAATTAATATCTTTTAAAAAGAGATTAATAGCACTTCAAAGGAGTACCCAGCAAGAGTGAATCCGCTTACAATTATGGAGTTCATAAAAAGTTGCCCACAAATGGTTGACTCAGACAATGGATTGATTCATTTTGACGTGGAAGGTGCTGTATACTATAATTGTAGTGTTATGCAATCAAAAGAGGTGAATGCTTGTGTTTGATCGTCTACAAGCTGTAGAAGACCGATATGAAGAGTTAAATAAATTACTTAGTGATCCGAACGTGATTAACGATACCAATAAGTTAAAAGAGTATTCGAAAGAACAAGCGGACATTGCGAAAACGGTGGAAACTTACCGCGTGTATAAAGAAACAGTGTCTCAACTTGATGATGCCAAATCGATGTTAGAAGAAGAAATGGACGACGAAATGGAAGAAATGGTGAAAGAAGAACTTGCAGAACTAACAGAGAAAAAAGAAGAGCTAGAAGAACAATTAAGAGTTCTTCTTTTGCCGAAAGATCCAAATGATGAGAAAAACGTCATTGTTGAAATTCGCGGAGCAGCCGGTGGGGATGAAGCTGCTTTATTTGCAGGCGACTTGTACCGAATGTATTCCCGTTACGCGGAAAAACAAGGGTGGAAAACGGAAGTAATTGAAGCAAGCCCGACGGAACTTGGGGGATATAAAGAAATTATATTTATGATAAACGGAAAAGGCGCCTATTCTCGTTTGAAATACGAAAATGGAGCGCATCGGGTACAACGGGTTCCAGAGACGGAATCGGGCGGACGGATTCATACCTCCACCGCAACGGTTGCTGTATTGCCGGAAGCGGAAGAAGTAGAAGTAGAGATTAACGAAAAAGATCTTCGTATAGACACGTTTGCTTCCAGTGGTCCAGGGGGACAAAGTGTCAACACTACGATGTCCGCGGTCCGTATTACCCATTTACCAACAGGAATCGTCGTTTCTTGTCAAGATGAAAAATCGCAAATTAAAAATAGAGAAAAAGCGATGAAAGTATTACGGGCTAGGGTGTACGACAAATACCAACAAGAAGCACAAGCAGAGTATGCGGAAAACCGCAAATCTGCGGTTGGAACAGGAGACCGTTCGGAGCGAATTCGTACGTACAACTTTCCGCAAAGCCGGGTAACAGATCATCGTATTGGTCTTACCATTCAAAAACTCGACCAAATTTTAGCGGGAGAAATTGATGAATTTATTGAAGCATTGATTGTACAAGAGCAAGCGGAATTAATGGAACAGGCGGGAAATGCATGAGTGAACGAATCCGAGTATATGAAGCCTTACAATGGGCTTCTTCTTTTTTGGAAAAACATGGTCGTGAAATGCGAGCGGCAGACATACTCCTAAAGCATCATTTACATGTCAAATGGACGGAATTTCATTTAAAAAGAAGAGATGTGCTCTCTCCGGCTGTTTGGGAAGCGTTTCAAAAAGACGTGAAAGCGCATAGTCAAGGGATTCCGGTTCAACATTTAATTGGATACGAATTTTTTTATGGGCGGCGCTTTTCTGTTTCAAACAAAGTGCTAATTCCGCGACCTGAAACGGAAGAATTGGTTGCACATGTCATTGAATCACTCTCTTCTAAGAACGACTCTCCTACCATTCTCGATCTTGGCACGGGGAGTGGGGCCATCGCCATTACCCTTGCTCTAGAAATTCCAAAGGCAAAAGTATGCGCGGTGGATATTAGTGAAGAAGCGTTACACGTAGCAATAGAAAACAACGATCGGCTCGGAGCCAATGTGACGTTTCTCCAAGGAGATTTATTTGCTCCTGTCGAAGGAAAAAAGTGGGATGTGATTGTCGCCAATCCCCCTTACATTCCAAAAAAAGAGTGGGAACAATTAGACGTCACCGTAAAAGATCATGAACCAGCACTTGCGTTAATAGGAGACGAAGATAAAGGGGTGTCTTTTTATGAAGAAATCGCTCGAAAGCTGCCTGTTACTTTAAAAAAGACCGGTTTTGCTTTCTTTGAAATAGGATATAATCAAGGAGCAGAAGTGAAATCTATTATGGAACAACACTTACCGAAGAGAAAAGTAACTGTGAAGAAAGATATCAACGGAAAAGATCGCATCGTCCAAGTGTACCCAGAAAGCGAGTAATTTATACGGTTTATGTCATTGGTGCACCGTCGATACTTGTAATGAAAGGCGGTGCGATGACATGAAAACAAAAACAATGAATCTAGCACTTTTATATGTATTATTTTTTTCTGTTATGATTTGGTTACAAATAGAACAAAATCAATATGTCGATGCTTCTCGTATGGAAGAGCAAGTAATTCCGGAAGAAGCAATTCGATTACGGATTTTAGCCCATGATGATTCTCTCAAAGAACAAATGATTAAAACGAAGGTGCGCGATGCCATCAATGCAGAATTACGAAGCGTTGTCGGCTACATTGATGAAAAAAAAATTGCGAGAAAAGAAATCACCGAAGCCATTCCGAAATTGGAAAAGATTGTAGACGAAGTGCTTGCAGAGCATGACGTCACCCATGATGTGTCGTTATCTTTAAAAAAAGAAGTAGAATTTCCAACTCGTATATATGGCCCCCTCATTTACCCACAGGGAATGTATGAAGCCCTTGTCGTAACAATTGGTGAAGGGAAAGGACAAAACTGGTGGTGCGTCCTATTTCCGGCATTATGTTTTATCGAGACGGATACAGAAGAAGAGGAAAAAGCTGTGGATGAAAAGGAGAAATATACATTTTTTATTGTGGAAAAGTGGAAAGATTGGTTTGGAAAAGAGAAAAAGGAAGAAATATAAGAAGGGGAAGAGAGCGTTTGAGAGATAGTTATCCACAAGAAGCCAACAATGGTGGATAACTTCTTTTTATTTGCGTTCATTGCCGTCTTTTCCTTATAATAAGGACGATTTGATGGAGGGGAAAAGGAGAATAAATAATGAGTTATTCACAGACGAAGATATGGGTTGTGGACAAAAATAGAAGCGAATTAGAAAAAGAGCCTGCAATACAAGAAGCGGCCCTGTGGATAAATAAAGGAGAAGTCATCGCATTCCCAACGGAGACGGTATATGGATTAGGAGCGGATGCGAGAAATGATAAAGCGGTTAAAAAAATATTTCAAGCGAAAGGACGTCCTGGAGATAACCCTTTAATTGTTCACATTGGTGAAAAAGAACAATTACATCACGTAACACGATCGCTCTCTTGTTGCGCAGAACAATTGATGGAACGTTTTTGGCCGGGACCGTTAACGGTGATTCTTCCGAAAAAAGAAGGACTCTCTTCTCGTGTGACAGCAGGATTGGATACCGTTGCCGTTCGCATGCCATCCCATCCGGTGGCGCGCGCATTACTTCAAGTAGCAAACGTACCTGTTGCAGCTCCCAGTGCCAATCGCTCCGGGAAACCGAGCCCCACGAAAGCCGCTCATGTCATGGAAGATTTGGATGGGAAAATTAAAGGAGTCATCGATGGAGGAGATGCCGGCTACGGAGTAGAATCTACTGTTATCGAAGTGATAGAAGATATCGTTTGGATTTTACGGCCAGGCGGAGTGACGAAAGAACAGTTAGCGGAAGTTGTCGGAGAAAAGCGAGTAAAAGAAACGACAACGAGCAGTCATGCCCCGAAATCACCTGGAATGAAGTATCGCCATTATGCACCGAACACGCCCCTTCTTTTAGTGGACGGAAACGTAGCGATGCAACGAGAAATTACAAAACGTCGCCATGCAGGTCAAACGGTGACAGTGATGGCACGGGAGGCGATGAGAGCGTCGTCGGAAGAGGCAAATCATTTTGTTTCTCTCGGTCAGTCCTTAGAAGAAGTTGCTGCTCGTTTATATGATCAGCTAAGAGAAGCGGATCGTACCGACGCAGATGTGATTTTATGCGAGACATTTCCACCGGATGGTCTCGGACGAGCAATCATGAATCGACTAGAAAAAGCAGCAAGCGGTTAGTTCCTTTGAATGTTCCTTTCTTGATATGCATACAGTGCTATAACGATGCATGTCCAGAAAGGAGATTATGATGGCAATTGAAAGTTGGTTCTTTTTAAGTACGATGGCATTTGCCCTCAGTATGGATGCATTTTCCATGTCGCTGGCGGTGGCAATGAAGCGGAAAATTCCGGTAAATAAAATGTGCACGGCGCTGGTAGTTGGCCTCTTTCATATGGGAATGCCCTTTCTTGGTTTAATCAGTGGCACATGGATTGCTGCTTCTTTTGAACAAACAGCGATGATGGCAGCAGGGGTATTACTATTTGTCATTGGCTTGCAAATGATTGTCTCCAGCTGGAAAAAAGATGCGGAACAAGAATCCATGATTCTTCCCGTCGGTCTAAGAGTGTTCATTTTTTCCTTTTTTGTCAGTCTCGATAGCTTTTCTATTGGTATTACTCTTGGCATTTTAAAAGCGGAACTTTTTTCCGTACTATTGTTGTTCGGACTGTTTAGCGGAATATTTACATGGCTCGGTCTGACATTAGGGAAATATATGCAACAATCACTCGGACGGTATGGAGAAATGATCGGAGGAATTATTTTACTATCTTTTGGTCTAAAATTAGCATTATAGAAATATATTTATGGTAAAATTGGTCTATAGAGTTATATGAATAAAGAAGGATGCTTGATCACTCCTCATGTGATTCTCGTTCCAGTATTCCATGAACGCCAGCATACTAATCATGGAAAGAGAGGAAGTTATCATGAAACGGATTTTATTTGTTTGTAGTGGGAACACATGTCGAAGTCCTTTGGCAAAGGAATTATCTCATCACAAAGCAAGTGACGTCATCGAATCAAAATCAGCCGGGCTCTACGCTGCCCCTGGCGTTCCGTTATCCCCGGGTTCCACGGAAGTATTAAAAGAACGAGGCATCACTAGTGATCATACTTCCCAGCCAATATCCCAAGAACTCGTGGACTGGGCGGATATTGTCCTTACAATGACGAGAAGCCATCGAAATCATGCGAAACAGCTTTATCCTGAAATGGAAGATAAAATTTTTACATTGATAGAATACGCAACGAAGGGAGAGGAGGATAAAGATATACAAGATCCTTTTGGTGGTCCTGTTGAAGTCTACCGTAAAACAGCCGAAGAAATTGACGCGTATCTCCAAATGATCATCGATAGAGAAAAAGAGGAGTAGAAAGCATTCCTGTAATGAAGAAATTTGAGGTTTAACAAAAAAGAGCCTCCTTGGTATAGTACAGGATGTCGATGCATCGACTCCGAAATTAGAAAACCAAGGAGGACTCAAAATGAATTATACGCAAA
>NZ_WKJG01000030.1:21992-47662 GCF_027853235.1 Aliibacillus thermotolerans | reverse complement strand
TCATTGGCACCTTTCTTGCCCTTTCCTTCTATTCCACTTTTTTTGACTTCTTTTTGGGGTAAAAATTTTTCAACCATCTCCCAAGCCCCTTGAGGGACTTGAAAATTCAAACATCGCAATTAGCTCACAATAAAAATTTTAATTTTCGCCAAAAATTTTTTGGAAGAAACTGTGTTTGTTCAGTAGGGAAGTATGGATATTTTTGGGGTTGAAAAGTGTTTTAGTATTGTGACAAGATTTTAAAGAAATTATATTATTGCAAGTTCAATAAGTCTATGGACATGATTCAGAAGAAACTTTTCATGAGGATAAAAATCAAGTACAATCCAGAAGAAAGTGAATATGATTTATATGAACATGTGGGATGTAAAAGTTAGCTATAATCTTTTGCTAAAGTATTATTTGAACGGTGTGGGGAGGCTATCCATTTATGAAAAATGACCAACTCTATTGTAATCGTCAAATAAACCCATGTAGATTTCGTGCGTTTTTAGTCTATGACGCTGAAACAAATTGGAAAAAAGTTTAACATTTTCAAATCATTGCCGATATAAATTTTAGAACCAAAATTTAGGAGGTAGAAAAATGAAATTAAAAAAATTGTTTATTATTTTGTTATTGGTTGGATTTTTATTAAATACTCCTATGTTCACTAGCTTCATATTAGCTCAACCAGCCCCTCCATTAACCTATATTAATGTACTTGCAATTACTTCAGATGGGGATAATTACGTCTGGTATTATCCAGAATCGGAATATGGAAGTACAGGGTATACTGCCAGTGGAAGTGAGGTAGTATTAGCTATTTATGTAGAAGGGTACACATTATCAAGTTCACCTAGAGTCTATATAGACGGTGTTGATATTACTAATGAGATTGAAGAACCATTACCTAAAGATTATTTAAGTGGACCAGATAATATTATTTATGGCTATATTTCCTATAAATCGATTCCACTAGATTATTTTGCAAAGGAAAACACAGGAACGGTTACTGTTTTTGCAAGAGACATTCATAATCCTAGTGTGACTCGTTCGGCGACGAGAACTTTCAATATTGACTGGAATGGAAATCAAATGGAAGCGGAAACTTTTAAAAATGCTATATATGAGGTAGATATAAATGAAGATGCAGGATTTTAGTTCCAAGGAATTAGCTGCATTTCAAGCATACACGAGGTTAACAGTGGTTGCTCATGCAAAGGCAAAACATGAAGGAATGAATGTATCTCGTACACATGCTGGAATGAGTTTCAAAGATTTTTTTGAGATTATAGAAAAAGATGAAGTGGTAAATCCTTATCTCTCAAGAGAAATAGACTTGTGGCAACAGCAACATAGTGAACTACAAAGAAAAATGACAGGTAATCATAAAATGGAAGGAGCGACGATGAATTATATAGAGAAAGCATATGAATTAGGACTGGTTGATCCATCAGGACATTTATATCAAGCAAAAGTATAGATGATGAAGAGATTATCTTAAAAAAATAGGATGACCTCTTTTCATATATGAATCAATTTCATAATTGCTCTTTTTAAAAAAATCAAAGACTATCAGAGGGGCTGCGGATTGTCCACTCAAACCACAATGTACGAAAGCAAAAGGCAATCGACAAGTTCACTGGAATCCGATTTTCGAAGAAATGAAAGCAAAAGCTAAGGCAGCCCTTGAGTGTGATGATAAAGCCGCTATCTACTCGAAACGTAAGAACGAAGTAGAAAGTGTGTTCGGTCACATCAAGGGCAATCGGTCGTTCCGTAGATTTTCTCTACGGGGACTCGACAAAGTACACGTCGAGTTCGGAGTAGTGGCAATTGCCCACAACCTACTGAAAGTAGCAAGCCTACGCAAGCTACTTTCAGAGAAAAAACACAGAGATACAAAATCGAGAGGAGAAAAACAACAATTTTTTCTCCTCTCGATTTATTTTTCAGGACTTATTAGACAGCCCCTTTTTATTTTGTATTTTTTCAAAAAACTATTGACACATTTCTCCACATGTAATAAATTGTAATCGAGTCGATAATATAAAAAGATTATATCTAACAGGAATAAAATCAGGAGGTGATTAAATGAGACTAAGAGCTACATTTAAAATTGTCGATGAACAATTGGAATATGGTTACCAAATGGGAGTTGTTTCACTTATCAAAGAAGCTTTAAAACGGTCATCAGAGAGTTATTTCAAACGTTTATATGAAAAGGATCACACCCCTAAGCCGTTTTGCTTTGCTACTTTTTTGCATGAACCGGTCTTTCATTCAAATAATGTATCGGCGAAAAAAATCAGCATCACAATCAGTTCCTTTGATCACGAATTTTTGTTACATTTTCATAATGGTTTAGTCAAGTTAAATGAGCACTCTTACAAAAATAGTATCTGGACAAAAGAAAGAATTCAGTTGTTATCAGAAAAAGAGATTACATCCTCGACTGTCACCTTCAGAACTCTTTCCCCACTTCTTATAGAAGATAAAAATGGTAACCCGCTATCACCACAAGATACCACCTATGAAAGAGAAATAAACTACTATGCTTCCTTAACGGCGAAAGAATTTTTAGGGAGAACACTTTATGCACCACTCAAAGTGAAAAATCATCGAATGAAAAAAACTGTTGTAAAAATGACAAATAGTAAATGGGAGAAACACAATGATGGCTTCTTATATTTCACAGGTTATCGTGGCCTTATTCGATTGGACGGGCGTCCAGAAGATTTAAATATGATCTATCAAATAGGTCTATCAAAAAGAAGATCCCAGTCTTTCGGACTTTTAGATGTCTATCATCAAATATAAGGGGGTGAGCGTTCGTGCAAATTGAACTATATGCAGAGGACTGGTTAACCTCTGCAGGTCTTGTTGGTTTAAAAAGACTATTCCCGGATGAAACGGAAAATACACCATTTGGACTCAAATTTGACTCGGAAATTTTAGAGGAAGTGACCGAACGATATTTTGACTATCTATTAAACAATTTTAGTGTGGCAGAACGTCAAAATAAAATTCTCACTCAAGCGTTGTCAAGAGCAGAGAGAAATCCAGATACTTTTAAGGACATAAAGAAACAAGTACAGAGGAGAATGACCGAAGAGCTAAAGAAAGTTGAACGGTATTTTCCTGATATTAAAGAAACGAAAGAACTACAAGAAACAATTGAAATTGTGAAAAAAATAAAAGATAAAGATGATTTGCCGTTGTTACAAGAAAAGAAAGAAGTGTTTATTAAAATACTTCGCATGAAACAAATTCATGAAAAAATTACTTTGAATTTTGTGAAAACCGTCATTATGCAACCACTGTTTGGACAGGTCAGCTTTTTGAATGTAACTCATAATAAGAGATCCACCGAAGAACATAAAGAAATAATGATAAAAGACTACATCACACCTACTATTTTAGAGATAAAGTGGTTGGATCTGTTGAATGAAGAAGAGGACATCGGTGCTCTCCTCACTTATTTAGAAGAAAACAAAGATTACAAGCCGTTTAGAGAGTGGTTAAGATTGTTTAAAAAATATGATTCGGTTGAACAAATAAAAGAATACATGGAAAAAGAAGTTCCACCTTGTATTTTGTTTGATAATCAGTACGGAACCGGTAATTATGAAGAAATGATATTTACGCCGCTTGGAATATCGCTCAATAAATCTCTTAATTTCTCTTGGGACTTAAATAAAAAACAATCAGTGCCGCTTTCAGCATTAGGTAGATTAATATTGTTTATGGTTCCAATCGGTACTGCTGTTTATCAAAGGAAAATTGGTTTCGGTGCTCAAAGTGTTTATGAAAACTTTTACGGATTTCTTTATAGTAACGATTTATTTGGTGACATTTGTCAAATGAATAATCAATACAAAATGAAACGGTTAGATGAAAATCCGTTTGAAGAAGTTATTTACGATGTTTTGCTAGAAAGTACAGAAAAAGCCGGGAAAAAACAGAAAAAAGAAATGCTATTAATTGAATTTCATTCAAACTATGAGTCTAAAAAGACATTGCTGGATTACTATCATATGCCAAATTATGTCGTCGACTTCTTTTTACAGTCAGGTAAAACATTACGGTGGATACATCTTTTTGATTATAGAGAAGCGTTTGTTCGTTCCATTTTAGAAGGAAGAGACCCAAAGCAAGTATTGTTTCGGTACATGCGAGAGGTTATTGATAGCAGTCGCGATGGAAAGAACATTTTGATGGCTGTGTTAGAAAGAAGAAGGTTTTTACTTTTGAAAAAAGGGGTGACTGACGTGAAAAGTAATAATAAAGTTGTTTACCATATTTTTGGCCAAGGACAAGAGCTTCGCAAAGCACTCATGGGGGCGCAACAAGTTCGTGAGTCTGAAGCGGAAGGAACGTATACCGCTAGCAGCGATAAAAAGATACGTGGATTGGCGTACCGTCTCTTAAATGCGGCCAAAGCAAGACATAAGCAAAATTTTCTTGATACCGCTTATCGCATGTATTTAGGAGTAAATCTTGAAATCCCAACTGTGTTACTTAACGTATTACACGAGAAAAATGTCGATTTTGAAACAGTTTCTAGTGCTTTTATTAGTGGTCTATTAAGCAATGAAAAATTAAGTGAAGGAGAGAAAGAAGAATGAAGAAAGCGATGACATTAACGGTAATTTTCCAAGCGAACTCATTAAACTATGGCGAGGGAATTTCTAATATATCAGAACTGAAAAAAATTCACCGTGGAAATGGTGATGTGTTAACCTTTGCTTCACGGCAAAGTTTGCGATATGACATTGTGCGACTGGGGAATGAAATGTTTGATTGGAACTTAAAAACTGTCGATAAAAGCAAAAGAACGGTTCAATTTAAAGAGGATGTTACTATCGAAGATTCTGTTGAAATGGATTTATTCGGGTATTTAAAAACATCTAAAAAGTCTCAAAAACGTCCTGCCGTTGCCCGACTTTCTCATGCAATCTCTTTAGAACCGTATAATAGCGATATGGAATTTTTAAACAATATGGGGCTTGCCGAACGGATTAACGAAGATCCTAACCTTGCAAATATAGAACAACATGAAAGTTTATATACTTACACATTAACACTTGATTTAACGCGTGTGGGAATAGATGGAGAAATTGAACTATCGACCGAGGAAAAAACGACACGGATTCATCAGTTATTAGATATTCTAAAAGTTTTAAATCGCAATATCCGTGGACGACAAGAAAGTCTCGCACCGCTATTTGTCGTCGGAGGTGTCTATGACGTTGCCAACCCGTTTTTCTTAGGAAAAGTTCGTTTAAATATAGAAGAAAAAGGCTGGAACATAGATTTTCGCACGATAAAATCTGTTTGTGAACAAACTTTTGCAGGAAAGAAAGTCGGAGATCAAACAAAGGTGGCACTTTTAGACGGAGTGTTTACAAATGAGCAGCACATGAAAGAGACGTTTGGAGATCAATTAGTTACAATGGAACAGTTTTTTGAAAGTTTAAACCAGGAAGCAATAGAAGCATTGGGTGAACTGGCATGAAGACGTTGCGTCTTGATTTGTTTCAAGAAACGGCTTGCTATAAAAAACCATTAGCTTTTAAAGTTGGTGAGACGTATCCATTACCTCCATATTCCACTGTAAAAGGAATGATTCATGCGTTGATTGACGCAGACACTTTTATTCCTATGAGACTAAGTGTTCAAGGAACATATGACTCTATCTTCATAGACTATCAAACCCATTATTTTTTTAAAAAACATGATAGTGGAGAAATGCCAATTGTATACGATGGTTTGAACATTGCAGTACCAGAACAAAAGCAAATCACACAGATGCCTTTATATACGCATCAACTATATAATGTTAACTTGATTATTCACGTCCAAGCAGAGGATAAAGTGATTGAAGAAATCATCACTGCCATTGAAAAAGGTAAGTCAATTAGCCTTGGCAGGTGGGAAGATATTGTAGTTATCAAAGATTACAAAACAGTTGATTTACGTGCAGTTGAAGAGGGGACGACAAAAAAACCAGCTTATATTCCCATTGATTTACTAATGAAAGGGGAACTCTATGTACCTTACCGGTTAAATTGGAAATACGATATCGTACAGAATGTGAGGAAGTGGGAAAAAATAGCCGTTGGTTACGTACAACCCGGAGTAGAAATTGAAGAAGAGATATTTGTTGATGAATATGATGATCTGGTCTTTTTTCATCAATGATGACATCCCCGAAGGTTTTTCTAACTTTCGGGGGATATTATTTAGCAAAGTGAAGGAAGTGAATACAAATGAAGTGGTATGCAAAGACGGAAAATGAGGAAACAATTCAAGAACATACTGACGCTTTATTAAAAAATTTAGATATTTTAAGGGAGCATTTAAGAGAGGAAGAGAATCTAGATGATCGCTTTTGGGAAATGTTAAAGATTGTTGTACAGTATCATGACATTGGAAAATTTGATTTAAGATTTCAAAATAATATGCATGAAAAGTTAGGAAAGGAACCTCCTTTTCAGATAGAACAAGAAACGTTTATCCCACATAACTATATTTCAGTTGCACTTATGCCATTTGAAGAATGGAATCTTCCAACTGATGTAAAAAGCGTAGTGGCTCAAGCAGTAGGATATCATCACGAAAGAGAAATAGCTCCAAATCCAGCAGAAATAAAACGATTAGTGAGAGAGGAGTTAACACCTTATTTTGATGAGATAAAATCTCACTTAAAATTACCGCTACCGAATAAAATTAAGGCAGCACCTGTGAAATGGATACAAAAAAGAATTACTCCTTCTATGAATGAATCTTTATTTTATCTTTATGTATTGCTAAAAGGGATTCTCCATCGTTTAGATCACGCCTCTTCAGCTGGTGTTTCTGTTGAAGTGGGGATAAGCGAAAGTATTGGACAATATACGAACACATTTTTTGAGGAAAAACTTCAAAAACCAAAACGTCCTTTGCAACAATTTGCTGAAAAAGAAAAAGATTCTCACGTCGTAACTGTAGCTCAGACTGGAATGGGAAAGACTGAAGCGGCATTACTTTGGGCAGGGAATCAGAAGTTGTTTTTCACATTACCTCTTCGCGTTAGTTTAAACGCAATGTACACTCGAATGATTGATGAAAATAATATTGGATTTCCAGAGGAATATACAGGACTTCTTCACTCAACTAGTCTGGAAATGCTGGAGGAACACTTTAAAGAAAAAGAAGAAAAAGGTTACTCTGAAGCATTATATGCGCATAGCAGACAGCATGCAAATCGCCTCATGTTAACAACTGTTGATCAAATTTTAAAATTCCCGTTTTATTATTTGGGATTTGAAAAGGAATTATCTGCTTTATGTGGCGCAAAAGTTGTAATTGATGAATTGCAAGCCTATGATCCGAAAATTGCAGCGATGCTTATTCGAGCATTAGAAATGATTGACCAAGTAGGCGGTAGTTTTATGATTATGACTGCGACACTCCCTACAATTTATAAAAATGAAATATTAAAAAACAAAAAGATTACAAATAAGCCGATTGTATATGAGGAATTTTACGATAATACATTGCGTCATCGCGTGCAAGTAAAAGAAGCATCCTTATTAGACTGCACGGAAGAAATTCTTACTAATAAAAAAGATAAAAAGATACTCATCATCTGCAATACGATTGCACGAGCGAAGGAAGTGTATAAAAAATTAGATAATGAAAATACAAATGTACACTTACTTCATGCGCAATTTAAAGCAAAAGATAGACAAACATTAGAAAAAGAAATACAAGCGTTTGCGAAAAGTGAAGAGGCTGGTATTTGGGTGACTACTCAATTAGTAGAAGCAAGTCTTGATGTCGACTTCGATGAATTGCATACGGAAATTTCTCCACTTGATAGTCAATTTCAACGTTATGGTCGCTGTTATCGGAAAAGGGAACTATTTACCGAATTACCTAATGTATTCGTATATACGTATGATGTTTCTGGTATCGGATCTGTTTATTCTACTGATATTACGAATAAAAGTATTGAACTTCTTCAGAAAAGGAAAAAAGAAGAACTGTTCGAGAAAGAGAAAATGGAATTGATAGAAGAGTTGTACAGTAAAGAAAGTCTTGCTGATACTGATTATTTGAAAACATTCAATGACTCTCTAGAATATTTCAGAAACATCGTTCCTTATGAAATAACAAAAGAAAAGGCACAGGAGTATTTACGTAATATCCAAAATATCAAAGTGCTACCAGAGGATGACCTTGAAGTTCAAGATTTAATTGAGACGTATAAAAGTGATAAGAGTAAACGGAAGGAAATACGGAGGGAATTGGAACGCCACGTTATTAGTGTGAATAAATACAGAGCAGAAAAGTTTATTCATCGAGCAGGTCTTCCAGCAAGCTTGAACGACTTTTACATGATTGAATGCCGCTATAACTATGACGAAGAAAGCCGAAAGGGACTGGGATTGGAATGGGCTGAGGGAGTAGCTTTGTTTAGTGTTGATTAAAAGGGTGAAAAAATTGGAGAATTTAAAAGTAGGTGGCGTTCATTTACATTATTATGCTGTTTGTAAAAGAAAACTTTGGTTGTATGATCGTGGAATTACGATGGAGCAAGAATCAGACAGAGTTTTACAAGGAAAGATATTGCACGAACATGCGTACCCGCGTCTTCAACAAAAGGAATTACTCATTGATGATACTTTTAAAATTGATGCAATCGATGGAGAGTACATCCGTGAAACGAAAATTTCTAGTAAACTAGCAAATGCCGATCGACTTCAGATGCTTTTTTATCTATACCAAATGGAGCTAAGAGGAATAAAAAAGAAAGGGCTATTAAGTTATACGAAAGAAAAACGGACGAAGGAACTTATTTTGGATGAGGATTCAAAAAAGGAAATTAAAAAAGCGATTGCCGGCGCTTTTTCCGTATTAGAAAGGGAAACGGCCCCAAAAGTAAAAAAAGTCCCTTATTGTAAATCTTGTGCTTATTATTCTTTTTGTTATGCATTGGAGGAGGATGAGGAATGAAGCGGGATCACTATTTATACTCCAGTGGCCGTCTGAAACGAAAAGACAATACAGTTTATTTTGAAGTAAAAAATGAACGTCCGAAACCTTTGCCAGTAGAAAAGATTCGTAACATTCATGTTTTTGGGGAAGTGGACATGAATAATAAAGTGTTAACCTTTTTAAACAGTTACGGAATATGTGTTCACTTTTACAATTACTATGGATTTTACTCAGGTTCATTTTATCCTAGAGAAACACAAGTATCAGGGTATTCCGTGGCAAAACAAAGTGAACATTATTTAGATGAAAATAAAAGAATGTATCTCGCTTATTCCTTTCTGCAAGGTGGCATCCATCATATGAAAAGAAACTTGCGCAGATACAAAGAAAAAACAGAGGAAGAACTGTTAAATATCGAATTAGAAGAAAGAAAATTGCAAGAATCAAGAACAATACAAGAACTGATGGGGAAAGAAGGTCGTCTCCGTCAAATATACTATCAAGCATTTACCTCTATTTTGCCAGAGGATTTTGCTTATGAGGGAAGAAGCAAGCAACCTCCAAATGACCCATTGAATGCGTTAATATCTTTTGGAAATTCCATGATGTATCGAGCGATTTTGTCAGAAATATACCGTACACAACTAGATCCAACTATTAGTTATTTACATGAACCGTCAACTAAACGATTTTCTCTAAGTTTGGATTTAGCGGAAATTTTTAAACCACTGATTGTAGATTCTTTAATATTTTCACTGATAAATCGGAAAGCAATCACCTTAAAGCACTTTGACATGTTAGAGGGGAAAATGTGTTATCTCAATGAAGATGGTCAAAAAAGGTTTTTAAGAGCATGGGAAGAAACATTAGCAAGAACAGTAAAACACCGAAAATTGAAACGAAACACAAGTTATCGTTACATGATTCGGTTGGAATGCTATAAGCTCATTAAACACGTGATCAATGATGTAGTATACAAACCTTTGAAAGCGTGGTGGTAGCATGTTTGTAATGATAACATATGATGTTAATCAAAAAAGGGTTGGAAAAGTATGTAAGAAACTGCGACAGTATTTAGATTGGACACAAAATTCCGTGTTTGAAGGTGATATAACAGTTGGAGCACTTAATAAATGCCTAGCGGAGTTGCGACAAATTATAGATCCGGAAGAGGATTCCATTTATTTGTATCGAGTTTCAAATCCACGGAACATTAAAAAAGACGTCATTGGAGTAGAAAAAAGTCCAATGGACCTCTTCCTCTAAATCAATTATAATAAAAATGAGATGGAAAATATTGCATTAAACCGATTTTTCAAAAAAAGCTTTCAATCCCTTTGTCTATAAGCCTTAGAGCAGAAAATTTGAATTTTTCTTAAACACTACCAGTGGTCTACTGCAAAAAACAAAATCTGTGAATAATCCTATCTTGTTCAAACTATTGCCATAACAAGGAAATTAGCATGTGTATTTATAGGGGTTTACCTGAACGTAGTGGGATATAAAGTAAAAGAAAAAGCCGGTGAGCTATGGAGTTTCATCAAGGTTTACCTGAACGTAGTGGGATATAAAGGCAAGCTGTCCGACACGCCCGAAACGGTCGGATCAGGGTTTACCTGAACGTAGTGGGATATAAAGCAAAGAGATGCGGCTTTCTTCGTTGTCGAATATACGGGGTTTACCTGAACGTAGTGGGATATAAAGTTGAAACAGTCGATAACTATTAAGAAAGCGGGCGAGGGGTTTACCTGAACGTAGTGGGATATAAAGATGCGGTATTAGAATTTATTGCGGAAGAGGAGCGAGAAGGTTTACCTGAACGTAGTGGGATATAAAGTTTCGCGAAGATAGACGCCCGTCATTCTACGTTTATCTGGTTTACCTGAACGTAGTGGGATATAAAGCTTAAAATGTTGTCTAAACCTCGTACTACTGTCATTTTGAGGTTTACCTGAACGTAGTGGGATATAAAGCACCGTCGCACCTGCGACAGATATCCCAGGCAACAGGTTTACCTGAACGTAGTGGGATATAAAGTGCAAGGTGTAAACAAAGGACCTTTAAAAGATCGAAGGTTTACCTGAACGTAGTGGGATATAAAGTTGTAAACGCTGGTTCAACAGCAGCTTCGGCATTCTGGTTTACCTGAACGTAGTGGGATATAAAGGTATGTGTGTTCTTATTTTCTATACTTTGAAGAATAAGGTTTACCTGAACGTAGTGGGATATAAAGATATGGATAAGGGAGAGAGAAACGCCTCTCCCATTCGGTTTACCTGAACGTAGTGGGATATAAAGTGCAAGGTGTAAACAAAGGACCTTTAAAAGATCGAAGGTTTACCTGAACGTAGTGGGATATAAAGTTGTAAACGCTGGTTCAACAGCAGCTTCGGCATTCTGGTTTACCTGAACGTAGTGGGATATAAAGGTATGTGTGTTCTTATTTTCTATACTTTGAAGAATAAGGTTTACCTGAACGTAGTGGGATATAAAGATATGGATAAGGGAGAGAGAAACGCCTCTCCCATTCGGTTTACCTGAACGTAGTGGGATATAAAGAAAGAAGCGCTGTATCAATAATAGTAGGCAAAGCAGTGGTTTACCTGAACGTAGTGGGATATAAAGGACAGAAGAAGCAATGTCCTTCGCCGCCGAAACTACACGGTTTACCTGAACGTAGTGGGATATAAAGTGCTTGGAAAAAAGAGATGCTTGGTTCCTGCTTCCGGTTTACCTGAACGTAGTGGGATATAAAGTCACTTGGAAATTCAAGACGATCAACGGAATTCTAGGTTTACCTGAACGTAGTGGGATATAAAGTCACTTGGAAATTCAAGACGATCAACGGAATTCTAGGTTTACCTGAACGTAGTGGGATATAAAGCTGTCGCCCTTTCTAGGCGCTTTTTTAGGGAGTTAAAGGTTTACCTGAACGTAGTGGGATATAAAGGAATACACTCACAGGGGCGACAGGTGATGTCCTACAAGGTTTACCTGAACGTAGTGGGATATAAAGCTTTGGAATTATGGCTTTATTGATCTCAGTGAGTATGGGTTTACCTGAACGTAGTGGGATATAAAGTTGCTCCTCGACAAAAAAGACATCATGAAAATTCTAGGTTTACCTGAACGTAGTGGGATATAAAGTTCCTCGCCGTCAAAATATTCCAAGCTTCCGTTTGTCGGTTTAGAAATTGCCAAGGAAGAAAATGCGACCCTCGTCACCGGTGGAAAGCGTCCTACATTGGATGAAAGATTAAGCGAAGGATTTTATTTAGAACCGACGATTTATATACAAGAAGATCCGAAAACTCGTCTTTGTCAAGAAGAAATATTCGGTCCTGTTGTCACATTAATTCCTTTTGATACGGAAGAAGAAGCGTTGGAAATTGCGAATGATACAGAGTACGGTTTAAACGCTGTCATCTGGACGGAAAATTTAACCCGTGCGCACCGGGTTTCTCACCACGTAAGAGCAGGTACCATCTGGGTCAATTGCTGGTTCGTCCGTGATTTACGTGCGCCATTTGGTGGGATGAAAAAGAGTGGAATTGGACGGGAAGGAGGGCAATATAGTATTGACTTCTTCACGGAAGCGAAAAACATTTGTATTGCATTAAAGTAGTGATTTCTATTCCAACAGGTCACGCAACCTGTTGGATATTTCAACTAAAAAATGTATGCGCTTACAAGGAAGGGGGATGGAAGATGTATCAAGTAAAAATAAAAAATCAATTACTAGAAGTGAAGGATGATATGAGTATTTTACAGTCGGCGAGAAAGAAGTTAGTGAAGCTTCCTTACGGTTGTGCGAATGGCGGATGTGGCATGTGCAAAGTAAAAGTGGTGAGAGGGGAATATGAACTAAAAAAATGTTCAAAAGGGGCATTAAACGACGTAGAGCGAGAGAAAGGGTATATTTTAAGTTGTAAAGCATTTCCACGGAGTGATATGGAGCTGCAGTTAATGGAATAATCAAAGAACATTCGAAACTGTCAGCGGTGATTGTCATGCAACCCCTCATATGTATATAAAGAGGCTGTTCAATAAGTCATTCGACTCGATTGAACAGCCTGACTTTTTATGAAACAGTAATGTTTCACGGTTACTGCACGGCGTATTTCTGTTTCACTTCGAGACGACGGCGGTGGAGGATTGGTTCCGTGTATCCGTTTGGCTGCTCTCTTCCTTTGAACACAAGATCGCAAGCTGCTTGGAAAGCAATGGATTCTTCATAGTTGTCTGCCATTGGACGATAGTTTGGATCTCCTTCGTTTTGTTTGTCAACGACTTTTGCCATTCGTTTCATCGTTTCTAATACTTGTTCTTCGGTACAAATGCCGTGGTAAATCCAATTTGCCATATGTTGGCTGGAAATACGTAATGTTGCTCGGTCTTCCATCAATCCAATGTCGTTAATGTCAGGCACTTTTGAACAACCGACGCCGCTATCTATCCAGCGAACGACGTAACCGAGAATTCCTTGAGCGTTGTTGTCGAGTTCTTCTTGAATTTCTTCTTCCGTCCAGTTTGGATTTTCCGCTACTGGGAGTTGTAAAATTTCATCGGTTAAGTCTTCAATTTTATCTTGAAGCGCATCTTGCATCGCTTTTGCATCCACTTGATGGTAATGCAGTGCATGGAGGGTAGCTGCGGTTGGAGATGGTACCCATGCAGTGTTTGCTCCCGCTTTTACTTGTGCGATTTTTTGCTCAAGCATTCCTGCCATTAAATCCGGCATTGCCCACATTCCTTTACCAATTTGGGCGCGTCCTGGAAGACCTGTTTCAAGTCCTCTAAATACGTTTGATTTTTCGTATGCATCAAGCCATGTCGATGTTTTCATGTCCCCTTTTCGAATCATCGGCCCTGCTTCCATTGACGTATGGATTTCATCTCCGGTACGATCTAAGAACCCAGTGTTAATAAAGACGATGCGGTCTTTCGCTTCCCGGATACACGCTTTTAAGTTTAGCGACGTCCGACGCTCTTCATCCATGACACCCATTTTCAGTGTGTTTCGTTCTAAACCTAACAAATCTTCGACACGATCGAACAATCTGTTCGCAAAGGAAACTTCTTTTGATCCGTGCATTTTCGGTTTAACAATATAAATAGAGCCTTTTTCTGAGTTTTTATATTTGCCGTTTCCAAGGATGTCATGTTTTGCAATCAGACTTGTTACAACTCCGTCCATAATCCCTTCAAAAACTTCTTCGCCATTTTTATCTAAAATGGCTGGGTTTTGCATTAAATGGCCGACATTTCGAACGAACATTTTCGAGCGACCGGTGATGGTCTTTTCTCCGCCACTCGGTGTTTGATAAGTCCGGTCAGGGTTTAGCGTACGCGTAATTGTCTCTAGACCTTTTTTAAATGTAACTGACAAATCCCCTTTAATAAGACCGAGCCAATTTTTATATACGAGCACTTTATCTTCCGCATCCACTGCTGCCACCGCGTCTTCACAGTCCATTAACGTCGATAATGCCGCTTCCATGAGCACATCTTTGATACCAGCCGGGTCATCTTTTCCAATTGGATGATTACGGTCCATTTGAATTTCAAAGTGGATGCCGTTATTTTCAAACAATACTGCACTTGGAGAAGAAGCTTCTCCTTGGTACCCGACAAAACGTTCTCCTTCTTTAATGGCTGTCGTCGTTCCATTTTTTAATGTGACTGACAAGGCACCATTTTCAATTGCGTACGCTGTCGCATCGTGGTGGGAACCTTCTTGAAGCGGAATCGTTTCATCTAAGAAATTTTTTGCGTAGTCAATGACTTTTTGACCGCGGGTTGGGTTATATTCTGCTGTTTTTTCCGCTCCATCTTCTTCACTGATTGCATCGGTTCCATAAAGGGCATCATACAAGCTACCCCAACGTGCATTCGCTGCATTTAACGCATACCGTGCATTTGTAAGAGGAACGACAAGTTGCGGTCCTGCTTGAGTAGAAATTTCATCGTCGACGTTTTCCGTCGTTACTTCAAAATCTTCCACTTTTCCTTCCAAGTAACCGATTTCTGTTAAGAAGCTTTTATATTTGTCAAAATCAAAGGAGCCTTTATTTTCTTTGTGCCACGCGTCAATCTTTTCCTGAAGCTCATTCCGTTCTTTTAGTAATGCTTTATTTTCCGGTGTGAACGCATCAATAATCTCTTCGAACCCTTTCCAGAAATGATCTTTATCTACTCCACTATTTGGCAACGCTTCATTATTAATAAATTGATAGAGTCGTTCATCTACTTGCAAATTCCCGACGTTTACGTAACTAGCCATTTTCTTCCTCCTTATTGTTGCTTATTAAGAAACAGTGTTCCTAATTTATATTTTAGCAAACTACCCTCTCATTTTCAACTGTTCTATAACAAAATATAGTGATTCATACAGAAGAAAAACACGAAAAGATCGTTAGAAATATTTCATAGCAAATCGGGGGTATATGTGTCCGGAAACTGTTAATATATTATAGAAGATACGTGTTGGTATAATACGTAAAGAAGAGGAGGTAAAGAACATGGAAGACGCCGTCGAAAGAGCTCCTTTAGCTCGCTGGAAGAAATGGCTTTTCATCATTTTAGCTGCGTTCATCGTGTTAACGATTATTGCTCTTTTTATGTTAAACGCTTATTTGAGTCGTTCCGTTGCACAAGTGGAAGGACAAATATTCGTTCCTGACGTAAAAGAGGAAGTAACTGTACGGACCGATGATCAAGGAGTTCCGCATATCTATGCGAATAATACATATGATCTTTATTTTGCACAAGGATATGTGCAAGCGCAGAACAGATTATTTCAAATGGAGATGTCGCGTAGACAAGCTTCAGGCACGTTAAGTGAAATCGTGGGTGAAGCGGCTATTGATACGGATAAATTTTTCCGTACTCTCGGATTGCGTCGTGCTGCGGAAAAATCATACAATGTTTACTCCGAAGAAGGAAAAGAAGTGTTACAAGCTTTTTCGGATGGAGTCAATGCATTTATCGAACATGCGACAGAACGGAATCGTCTCCCGATGGAGTTTTCTTTGATGGAGATCGAGTCAGTGGAAGAATGGACACCGGTGGATTCTTTAACAATTGGTAAATATATGGCCTATGACTTAGGCGGGCATTGGGAGCGGCAAGCATTTCATTACTATTTGCTGCAACAGTTTGAGGAAGAAAAGGCGTTAGAATTGTTCCCAGCTTATCCTGACGACAAACCAACGATTATTCAGGAAGGGGAAATCGATATTGCGGCAAGTTTTGAAAAGGCAGTCATCCCTCACCCGTTTAATGGAAGTAATAATTGGGTGATTGGTGGAGAAAAAACAAAATCAGGGAAGCCACTCCTTGCGAATGATCCGCATTTAGGGCTTGCTACACCTTCTATGTGGTATCAGATGCATTTAAAGGGTCCGGATGTCAATGTGAGTGGCGTCATTTTTGCAGGTGTTCCCGGGATTATCCTCGGACATAATGAAGAGATTGCGTGGGGTGTGACAAACACCGGTCCTGATGTACAACAGTTGTATATCGAAAGAAGAAATCCCGATAATCCTTATGAATTTTTATATGAAGGGGAATGGGAAGAAGCGGAAGTGTATGAAGAGACGATTGAAGTGAAAGATGGGGAAGCAATTTCTTATGAAGTTGTAGAAACCCGACACGGGCCGATCATTTCCGAATTTGCGAGTGACAGTATGGAAGAAGAAGTGATGTCCCTTCGTTGGACGGCATTAGATGCGACAACGGAGTTAGAAGCCATTATTGACATAAACAAAGCTTCCAATTGGCAGGAATTCGAAGAGGGGTTGGAGAAGTTTTTAGCACCGGCGCAAAATTTTGTGTTCATGTCGAAAGATGGAACGATTGCTTATAAAGCGAATGGAAAGATTCCAATATATGAAGATGGAAAAGACGCGCTCCTTCCTTTAGAAGGATGGGAAAGTGAGAATGAATGGGATGGATTCATTCCTTTCGACGAGCTTCCTACAGTGGTTAACCCGGAAAAAGGATATATTGCTTCCGCGAATAATAAAGTTGTCGGAGATGACTATCCGTATCACATTAGTAATGTATGGGGCGCTCCGTACCGTTACGAAAGGATTGTAGAACTGTTAGAAGAAAATAATGAATTTACGGTAAATGATATGGTGACCATCCAAATGGATGACCATAACTTGCAAGCACGGGAATTTGTTCCGTTGCTTTTAGATTGGTTACCGGAAGAAGGACTAAATGAAATAGAAAAAGAAGCAGTTTCCTTGTTAGAATCATGGGATTTTCATGACGATGTGAACGCACCGCAACCGCTCATTTATCATCGCTGGCTTCATGCCATCGAAGACATCGTGTTTGCAGAAGAAATCCCTGATGAAGTCATGAATTTGGTAGGAAAACGCGGACAATTACTGGATGCTCTCATCCGCAAAGGAGAAGCATCCAATTGGATGGAAGAACGAGGAGGATGGAGTGAAGTTCTTTCCGAATCTTTTACAAAAACAATCACCGCTTTGGTCAATGAATACGGTGAGAAAGTGGAGCGTTGGAAATGGGGAGATTTCCATAAAGTCTATTTCGAGCACCCACTCTCTGATCAACATCCCGTGTTAAAGTTTTTATTTAACCGAGACGATCCATTGGGCGTGGGTGGTAGTGAGAATACAATTATGGCAGCAAGCTACGACGCGGAAACAGGTATTGTCAACCATGGAGCGTCATGGCGATTCATTATGGACGGAGCAGACTTTTCTAATGGATACCATCACGTATCTCCAGGCCAATCGGGACACTTTTGGAGTGATTGGTACCACGATCAATTAATAGATTGGGGAAGCGGGGATTATCATGTCACAAACATTGAGCACCCGACTGGTTTCGAGCTGACATTTGTCCCGCTCGATAAAGGATATCAACGCTAGTTTCGCCCTGCATACTTTTTCCGTATGCAGGGAAACTGATTAATTATCAGAAGGATGAGAAAAAAGAAGGTGGTTGAAGAATGCAATCTTATATACAAGAAGAACACGAAATTTTTCGACAATCTTTACGAAAATTTCTTGAAAGAGAAGCTGCTCCTTTTTACGAAGAGTGGGAAAAAGATCGTATGATTCCACGTTTCTTTTGGAAGAAGATGGGGAAGGAAGGTTTTTTATGCCCATGGCTCAGTGAGGAATATGGCGGGTTGGAAGCGGATTTTGCATACTCCGTCATTTTAATACAGGAGTTAGAGCGAATTGGCTCGAGTCTTGTCGGGATTGGTTTACACAACGATATTGTCGTTCCGTACATCGCTCAGTATGGAACAGAGGAACAGAAAAAACGGTGGTTGCCAGCATGTGTCAGTGGTGACATGATCACTGCGATTGCGATGACAGAGCCAGGGGCCGGATCTGATTTATCAGGGATTCAAACGACGGCCATCAAGGAGGGGAATCATTATATCGTCAATGGTTCAAAAACATTCATTACGAACGGGATACAAAGCGATCTTGTCGTTGTAGTGTGTAAAACCGATCCAACTGCAAATCCTCCTCATAAAGGAATCAGCTTGCTTGTCGTAGAACGGGATACCCCCGGTTTTCAAAGGGGTGAGAAGTTAAATAAAGTGGGGCTTCATAGTCAAGATACGGCGGAACTTTTTTTTGAAGATGCAAAAGTACCGACAAAAAACTTACTAGGGCAAGAAGGACAAGGTTTTTACTACTTAATGGAGCAATTACAACAAGAACGTCTCGTTGTGGCAATTGCTGCCGAAGTATCCGCGCGCCGGGTAGTAGAGCTTACGAAAGCGTACGTGAAAGAAAGAAAAGCATTCGGTCAGCCAATCGCCCATTTTCAACATACGGAATTTACGTTAGTGGAATTGGAGACGGAAGTGGAAATAGGAAAAGCTTTCTTAGACCAAGTAATCAGTCGTCATATGAACAGAGAAGACGTAGTAAAAGAGGTCTCCATGGCAAAATGGTGGCTGACGGATCTTGCGAAAAAAGCAGTAGCAAAATGTATGCAATTATTCGGAGGTTACGGCTATATGGAAGAATATGAAATTGCCAGAAGATTTCGAGACATTCCGGTTTCTTCTATTTATGCTGGATCGAATGAAATTATGAAAACGATTATTGCGAAAAAAATTGGCCTTCGGGAATGAAGAAAAAAACGCTATTTTTCATTATTTCATAAAATGGCGAACTGAATGGGAGTTCTGCATCGCTGTCTTAGCCGTTTCGACGGTTTGATTCAGCGGAAATGACGCTTTATGAAGAGGGTTTCGCAGTTTTAGATGCTTAAAGGTTCTACATGTTGTTGGCTTTTGCACGGAATCACTCCCTTGCCATATCCTCACATGAAAATGATTGATCAAGTGCTCCCCAACCGGCTTTTTGAAGGGGAGCATTTTTTGTCTTTCATTTGCCTAGGTTACATATTCTTATTTTTTTCAAAAAAAACTCTTCACAAGAGACGATTTTATGTTAAAATGGAACGCATAACTTTTATTCTGAAAATTTAGAGAAAGAGAGAAAAACAAATGGAGGGAAATAATACGTGAGTATGAGAGAAAAAGCATTGGAGATGCACAGGGAGTACCCGGGAAAGATTGGGACTTTTTCTAAGGTGAGTCTCAATCAAAAAGAAGATCTAGGTCTCGCCTATTCTCCTGGAGTTGCTGAACCGTGTAAGGAAATTGAACAAAACAAAGAGAAAGTGTATGAGTACACTAGCAAAGGAAATTTGGTAGGAGTTGTCAGTAATGGAACAGCGGTGTTAGGACTTGGCAATATCGGAGCAGATGCTTCCATGCCGGTCATGGAAGGAAAAGCGATTTTATTTAAAGAATTTGCTGAAATTGATGCTTTTCCTGTGTGTCTCGATATTAAAGATGTCGATCAATTTGTAGCAACGGTAAAAGCAATGGAACCAACTTTTGGGGGCATTAATTTAGAAGACATTGCTGCGCCTGACTGTTTTGTCATTGAAGAACGATTGAAAAAAGAATTAAATATTCCGGTATTTCATGATGATCAACATGGAACGGCGATTGTCACCCTTGCAGGTTTAATTAATTCTTTTAAAATCGTAGAGAAAAAGGCCGAAAATTCACGCATTGTCGTGAATGGGGCTGGCGCAGCAGGGGTTGCGATTACGAAGTTGCTACTATCGCTTGGAGTGGAAGACGTCATCCTTTGTGACTCTGTCGGACCGATTTACGAAGGTAGAACGGAACGGATGAACGTTCATAAAGAAGCAATTGCAGCAAAAACAAACCGAAGAAAAGTAAGCGGAACATTGGCGGATGCTGTGAAAGGAGCGGACGTTGTTATCGGTGTATCTGTGCCAAACTGTATCACCCAAGAAATGATTCAGTCGATGAACCGCGATCCGATTGTTTTTGCGATGTCCAATCCTGTGCCGGAAATTATGCCGGACGAAGCAAAAGCTGCAGGAGTGGCTGTGATTGGAACGGGACGATCGGACTTACCGAACCAAATTAATAACGTGCTTGCTTTCCCGGGAATTTTCCGCGGAGCACTAGATGTTCGGGCATCGGAAATAAATGAAGAAATGAAAGTCGCTGCAGCATACGCCATCGCAGGACTCATTTTAGAAGAAGATTTGACACCGGATTACGTCATTCCAAATCCGCTCGACCCACGCGTCGTGCAAGCCGTCTCCAGCGCCGTAGCTGAAGCCGCGGTGAAAACAGGAGTAGCAAAACAGCCAAATGGCAACGTAAAATCATCTTCCAATATATAATGTAAAGCTTTAACGGTTGTCCACGTGGGCAGCCTTTTTATTTTTTGTATGATTGGGGACATGATAAAATAAACAAAAATGAGGGAGAAGGTGTTTGTATGCATAAAGAAACAGTAAGAAAAAAGCTGGAGACGTATACGGTCGATGAATTAAAAGCCTGGCGTGAACATGTCTTGTTTTGTCTCGACTATTTTGAACAGGCGAAAAATGATTTTGAAGTGTCTGAGTGCCGTACCCTTCTCCGTCTCATTGATGAACGGTTACGTGAATTAGCAGTGGAAAAACGAACATAATGAAATTTCGGTTGTATATGCTTTTTTAGGTAGTTATTTCCAATAAAAGAACGATGTATCATAATAAGTTGATTGAAAACAGAGTCCAGCACTTATTTGGACTCTGTTTTTTAACCCACTATGGCGAGTGGTATGCTCTTTTTTCTCCTCTCCGGAAAACTGCCATATCGACATATTTGTGAAAAAACCATTCTCCCACTGCGATAATAACAGCACTAATTAATGCGAGGAAAAAAGAGACTGGTTCGTTTAAAACGAACGGTCCGATAATCCAAAGAGAAAGTGTTCCGATTCCGACATCGGCAATCGTAGAAATGAGATTGTTTGTCATCTTTAAAATCCACAAATCCCCTATCACATAGGCAATCCCGGTAACAATAAAAGTAAGAACTAACGTATTCCATAAAACGTAACCATACATAAGAGAGAAGACAGTAAGAAGTACGAATGCCACTAAGGTAAGTTTGATTGCCACTGCCGAAACATGACCCATTTTTTTCCCTCCTTTCTGTCCTCGATGGTGGTAGTGTGAGACGGTTCTTCTTTTTTATTCTTCGTTGTCTCTTGAATTTTATGCGTTTAAAAGCAATCCTTGAATGGAGAAAAGGCAGGGTTCTGTCCCACACTCTCCAGCTTTTTCACACATATACATGTAGAAACGTGAAAAAGGAGGGGAGAAGTGTGCAACAAAATCCGAAATTAACGAAGTTGCTCGTGAAAAGGCTGTTAAAAAAACATGGAGTCGATCAAGTAGAAGTCACGCTAACAGAAGAAGAACGCAAGGAATTGAGAGAAGTCATTGAAGACATTCAAGGGAAAGTCGAACAATTTTTACAGGAATTTCAGACGGATCAAAATAAAGACGTAAAGAAGAAAGAAGAAAAAAATTAAACACTTTTTTTAGGAAGTTTGTCCACACTCACTTTTTTGTTTCTCATATATTGTTAAGGAGAAAGGAGGTATCATCTGATGGGAAAATGCAGATGTGATGACTGCAGAAGAAAAGAAAGAAGAGCACGAAGAGAGAAACAAGGCAAGCGCCATCACAGAGAATGGAACGCACTTGATCCGTCCTGCACGCATGGAGGCGGATGTGGTTCCGGTCACAATGGCACTCAGTCTGGAGAACAGACAAATAAAACGATACAAATGTCAGAAGAAACAATTAAAATTATCGACTCTTGTGATATCACCGTTTCCACAACAGATACGAAAGGAGCTTTGAGTCTACAAGCAGGACTTCAAGCAGCACTTGTCATCATCGTTACCATTACGCTCTTCGGTGGTGATACAGAAAAAGCGGAAAAATTCACGCAAGATTTAATTCAAACAGCGAAGATCAAGCAAGTGAATCATCAAATGACGTATATCGAAAACAGTAGAGATATTACAGTAGTAACGAATGATACGCACCTCGCAGCGAATATCCAACTCTTGTTACAACTGCTCATTGCGGTAGCGTTGATTGTAGACATTTTTTAATGTGATTGATGCGGGACGTGTGGACGTTCCGCTATTATTCCTACGTGTATTTTATGGCGAAATCAAGTATAATGAGGAACAATGAATAAAGTGAAAGGTCGTCGTCATCATGGTACTTGAAATATTGTTTATTGCAATTGTTCTGTTGATTGGAAGCTTTTTACAAGGTGCAAGTGGCTTTGGCTTTGGACTATTCTCGATGGCTTTTTTACCGTTTATGTTTACATTAAAAGATAGTAGTCTTTTAGTGATTTCTCTTGCGCTCGTCACGGCGACGATGATTTTTATTAAAGTACATAAGCATATTGATTTACGCAAACTTTCTTACTTATTAAGTGCTGCCATTGTCGGAAGAATTGGAGCTTACTTTATTCTTCATCACTTTGGTGAAATGGATGTCTTAAAAAAAGTGTTAGGGTTTGTGCTCATCGGGATGGTCGTTTATATTATGTTACGCCCGGAACCAGAAGATGTGATTCGAAAAGAGAAAATCAGTGTGCCCATTGTATTAGGATTTGTAGGCGGATTTATTGGCGGAATATTCGTTGTTGGAGGCCCCTTTTTTGTCTTTTACTATTTAATAGCTTGTAAAGACAAATACACTTATACAGCGAATTTACAAGCAACTTTTGCGGTTACAAGCATTGTCACGATCGTCCTACACGGAGTCAGTGGAGATTTTAGTCCCCATTTCCTGCTTTACTTTCTTGTTGGTGTAGTAAGTGTATTGGTTGGAACTCGTCTCGGAATGACTTGGTTTGACCGGTTGTCACGCAAAAAAATTCAAACATTCGCAAGCATATTAGTCGCTTTAGCTGGTCTTAATTTAATCTTTTTCTCATAGGTTGACCGACGTTTTTTGTGTTATTAAGTAGAAATGCGTCAGTCATTGAATGAGATGTCCTAAGGCTCAATCATGAAAACGATTGCATAATCAAATAGGGTGAAATCTCCCTTTTAAAGGGGGATTTTTTTATTCATGGTGGGTGTTGCACGATGAAAAAATACATTTAAAAACCGTTGACAGTTAAAATGCATTTGTGTACTATTTAACTAGTACACTAAAACATTGAGTCAGGAAGTGATATTGATATGAACAGTTGGATTTCTCTTGTGAAAAAAGAATTTTTATTAACACGAGCAATATTTATAGCGGCCATTGTTTTTATATTTGTAGTGTGGGGTTTTTCCTATGTGTTGGATTATTTGAGAATCGGTGAAGCGAACGTAGAAATAAATGAGTCTGCTTTTGCTGGACCAATGATGTTGATCCTCATGACGGGTGGAGTCTTTATGCATGTGTTTTATATGCCGATTTACATCATCATTAGCATGCAAAAGGAATTAAACACCTTTCATCTCTGGCTTCACACGCCCCAGCCGATGATAAAATTACTTTCAGCAAAACTAATGAGTGGCTTGTTATGTATGGTAATTTCGCTTTTCATTAATGGCACCATCGCTTTATCTCTCGTTATATTACACATCCCAGAAGAATTCATGCCATCCTTTTGGAATACTGTCTCTTCTATTGGATTATTTGGTGGGGCATTGATCGGTTCTTCTGTCTATTTTGGATTGTATGTATTGTTGTATGTTGCGATTTACCTTTTGTTACGGGGAAAGATCGGAAAATGGACGTGGCCAGTTATCATCGGTTTATTTATGTTGATGAATTGGATATTTAGCATCGTGGAAAAGATGAATTGGCACCAAGCACTTATGGAGTGGGGAACGATCACAATAAACATCGAAGCTGAAATGCTTGCGCCAATCTTTCCGATGGATATTTCAGCTGGATTTCTCCTCGTTCATCTGCTTTTTGCACTTGTTCTCTTTGCAATTGCAACGTTTCTGATTGATAGAAAAGCTGAGGTGTAAGTATGACGGATAAATTTGATACATCAAAACCAATATATAAGCAAATTGCTGATCAATTGTACTGGAGAATGATTCGGGGAGAACTCCAGCCTGGAGATAAATTACCCTCTGTTCGAGAATGTGCGGTGGAATTTAAAGTGAATCCTAATACAGTAGCTAGAACTTATAACGAAATGGAGAGGGAAAAAGTGGTAAAAACGAAACGAGGACAAGGAACGTTTGTGACAACAGATGAAAATGTACTGTTTGATTTGAAAGAAAGCATGAAAAAAATTCATATAGAAGAATTCGTTCATGAAATGGAAGAGATGGGATATACGGAAGAAGAAATGGTAGCTAGCTTACAAGAGTACTTAGACGGGAGAGATACCAATGATTGAAATCAATGGATTGACTAAAAAATATCTTACAAAAACCGCCTTACAAGATGTGACGTTGAAGATAGAAAATGGTGGTATTACTGGACTAATCGGTGAAAACGGAAGTGGAAAATCCACGTTATTAAAAGTCATTGCAGGACTTGTTCGTCCAACGAACGGAGAAGTAACGGTAAACGGAAAGGCGGTTTCCCGCAGAATTGCCACCGACGTCGCTTATCTTTCTGAACTGGATGCTTACTACCCTTTTTTCACTGTCCAACAAATGATTGATTTCGAGGCAAGCCAATTTCCAGATTTCGATAAAGAGCGAGCACAAGCGATGATTTCCTTTATGAAATTGAACCCTAGCAGCAAAATGAAAACATTGTCGAAAGGAAACCGAGGACGTGTAAAAATCATACTCGCTTTATCCCGAAACGCCCCTATTATATTAATGGATGAACCACTTTCGGGACTTGATCCAATGGTGCGAGAATCCATTGTCGAAAGCCTCATTTCATTTGTTGATGTAGAAAACCAAACCGTCATCATCACCACGCACGAAATCAATGAAATGGAGCCACTATTTGACCGGGTCATCGCCATTAAAAACGGACGCATTCTAGCCACCGCCGACACCGAAACGATCCGCGACCAACAAAACCTCCGCCTCATCGACTGGCTCAAACAAGAGTATAGATAGAAAAGCGTAGGCGACTGTTCAGGCGCGATAGATTCTGGAAGGGCAGGAAAGAAAGCGATTTTTGCTTTCTTTATCTGACCTGAAGAATCCGAGCGCCTAGGAGCCGAAGCTAGACAGAAAAGCGTAGGCGACTGTTCAGGCGCGATAGATTCTGGAAGGGCAGGAAAGAAAGCGATTTTTGCTTTCTTTATCTGACCTGAAGAATCCGAGCGCCTAGGAGCCGAAGCTAGACAGAAAAGCGTA
>NZ_WKJG01000030.1:0-21896 GCF_027853235.1 Aliibacillus thermotolerans | reverse complement strand
CGTAGAAAGCCGGTGAGCCGTGACAAGCGATGGAGGGGCGGTGCAAGAAGCCGCACTTTGGCTTCTTCAGCGACCCGAAGCGCTCGAACGGCTGGCTTTCGAAGCTAGACAAAGAAAAGCGTAGAAAGCCGTTTAACCACGACAAGCGTTGGAAGAGCACGGGAAGAAGTCGCTTTTTGACTTCTGCCGTGCACTGAAACGCTCGAGTGGTTGGCTTTTGAAGCTAGACAGAAAAGCGTAAGCAACCGCTTAGTCGCGAAGCCGCTGGAAGGACGGGGTCAAAAGTCGCTCTTTGACTTTTGTCTCGGCCTGAAGAGTTCAAGCGCCTGGTTGCTAGCTAGACCGAGAAAAGCGTAAGCAACTGCTTAGGTGCGAAGACGTTGGAAGATCGGAGTCAAAGTCACTCGGATCTACACTATTTGAACACTGGATTCCGAGGATAAACGTCAAAAAACGGGAATTTGGAATGTCATACGACCACTCAATGAGTTTGATATATAAAAATTGGTCGTATGAAATCGTCATGCGACACTTCATTGTTCTTTCTTAGCAGCAATGTATCGTATGAAACGTAAAATAAGCAGTTTTCTTCTATTTATTCCCATTTTTACTTGCTATACGACACTTTTTCATGTTTGTTATGCAAATAATCGTCGCATGAAGTGCTCATGCGACGATTCAATTTTCTATTTTGCTAACAATGGGTCGTATGAAGCGACAATCCCCCTTTTTATCACCTAATTTTCCCCATTTCTTCTTTCATGCGACACATTTACAGAACTTATACGAGACAAAAGATTCCATGAAAGGGTCATACGACGTTTATTTTTTCTTTCCGAGCAATAATTGGCCGTATAAACCGAAATCCTGAGCATCAATCACGTAATTTTTCTTATCCACCACCTTCATACGACATTTTTTGTCAAATTCGAAATTGAAATGAGTCGTATGGGACTCGGAAAGCGACTTGAGCGAGTAGGAGCTGAAGCTAGACAAAGAAAAGCGTAGGAATCTGTTTAGATGCGAAGACGCTGGACTTGTAGGAGGTACTTCTGCGTTGCACATAGGACGTGTGCATTCTCAGCAGAAGCACCACTATGGTCAGAAGCCTGGTTTTGGCTTTTGCCATCATCTGAAGCGTTCAAGTACCTAGAAAGCCGCCAAAGCATGTTTCTGATATAAATGAACGTTTGAAAAAACATGATACGCCTCATACATTAGAACAGGCGGAATGGTCGTCTTCTCCGCTTAACAGCTTGAACAATCGTGCACTATTCATCTTAGAACACGACGAGCTAAGTTTACGAATTTGCGCGACGGAAGCTAAGGGTAGCAAGAAGAATGAGCACTGTTGTAAAAATAATCATAAAAAGTACTTCTTCCATTATTGAAAGCGGGCGTTGAAAGATTGTCAGATTTAATCCCATGATTTCGCGAATAAGCGGGGAGAGACTATCGACATCGATCATCACTTTTTTCATAATATCGACACCATACGTGATTGGATTTAGTTTCACAATGATGTCCATCCAACCGGGCATGTTACTAACAGGAAACAAGGCACCTGAAAGAAAAACCATCGGCATGACGATGATTTGAACGATGAGCTGAAATCCTTGGGTTGATTTTAGTAAACTTGCGATAAGTAAACCGACAGAGGCAAGGGTGCATGCTAGTAAAAACATAAAAGGAAGCACTTTTATTAAATTGATGAAGTCGTAACGTATTCCGAGAAATGGAATGAGAAGAAACATCATTACTCCTTGAATGAAGGCGACAGTGGAAGCACCGAGCATTTTCCCAAGTGCAATATAAACACGAGATATAGGAGACACCATAATTTCTTTCATATATCCAAATTCTTTATCTTGGATAATGGAGAGAGAAGAAAAGACAGCGGTCATAAGAATCGTCATGGCAACTATTCCAGGAAACACAAATTTCACGTACTGAAAATTTTCTTCTCCTTCCACACCGGACATAACTAAACTTTCCATTGTGCCACTTAACCCTTCGCCAAAAATAAGCAGAAAGAGAACAGGCATAACAAAGGAACCGAATAAGCGCGCGCGATCACGGAAAAATTTTAAAACATCCCGTTGCCAAATGGCAATCATCCCTTCCATGTTGATCCTCCTAGGCTTCTTTTTCTTCTGTTTTGTGAATGTTTTCTCCCGTAAAAGCGAGAAAAACATCGTTTAATGTCGGTTTACGAATGTTTAATGTTCGTATTGGTACGTCGAGTTGTTTAATAAATTGTGTGACAAAAGCATCACTATTTTGAACTTTTATATGAATAACGTCTCCGTGATCCGTCACATCTATGATATTGTCATCTTTTTTTATTGTTGCTATCGTAGCTTGATGTTCAGCAGTGGATAATTCAATAATGTCTCCGCCAATTTCTTTCTTTAAAGCTGCAGGGCTGTTAATCGTAATAATTTCCCCTTTGTCCATAATTCCAATGCGGTCACTAATTTCTGCTTCGTCTAAGTAATGGGTAGTAAGAAACATGGTGATTCCTTGTTTTTCTTTCAAGCGTAAAATATATTCCCAAATGTGAGCGCGGGTTTGTGGATCCAGACCTACTGTCGGTTCATCAAGGAACAGTACTTTCGGGTAATGAAGCAGTCCGCGGGCAATTTCAAGCCTACGTTTCATTCCGCCAGAGAAAGTTTCTACCCGTTTATTTTTTTCGTGAACTAAATCGACAATTTCTAACACTTCTTGAATTCGTGTTTTTCTCTCTGATTTTGGTACTTTATAAAACTTGCAATGAAGCATTAGATTTTCCCAGGCTGTTAACTTTTCATCGAGCGTATTTTCTTGAAAGATAATTCCGATGCTTTCTCTCACTTTATTTTTTTGCTTGACGGCATCGTACCCATTAATCATAATTGAACCGCTCGTTGGAGCAAGCATCGTACAAATCATATGAATCGTCGTGCTTTTTCCTGCCCCATTTGGACCGAGAAATCCGAAAATTTCACCTTTTTTCACATCAAAACTAATATTTTTCACCGCATGATGGTCTTTATATTTTTTATGTAAATTCCGAACTTCAATCATGTTTTCCAAGAAGTTCACCTTCCATTGATTCGTTTTTATTCTTCTCAGAGTATATCATGAATTTTTCCACCGAGTTGATTTGAAATTTTACGTTGTACGCGGTAGGGTGAAGAGAGTATGGATGTAAGATTCCCAGTGAGGGTGTATGTCATGTCAAAACTATTTTCTCTTTTTGTATTCATTGCGTTGATCGTTAATTTTCTCATGAAAAACAAACAAAAACTGAAACTGTTAAATTTTCAACAAATCATCGGTATCCTTCTCTCATTCATTGTTTCAGTAGCATTGGCAACATTTCTCATTTACTATGTCGGCAATTGGATTGCAGATCAAATACCGTATGAATGGATGAGCTCGTTGTTCTTTTTTCTTTTGATTGTTACTGTCCTTATCGGTGTGAAGCTCTCTTTGCATCAGTGGATAGAAAAGATAACGAATGGGATGTTTGGGTCGGAGTAAATAGGTTTTATTCGTAAGGAGGAGTTTAAACGTTGAAAAATAGGGTGATTCTTGTGGCAATCAGTTGTTTGTTCCTGTTCACGGCATGTCAAGATGTGTCTTCTAGTTCAAATAAGGAAGAAAGTGTGGAAGCGTTACAATTAAAAGAGTTGTCAGGAAGAGAGAAAGAGTATGCAAATATCGGTAATGATTACATAGCCGTATACGAAGTAGGAGAAATTCCTGAAGAAATCGCCACATTAGAAATGATTGTGCATGCTTACGAAAACGGAAAACGTGTCGATGATTATGAAAATAGTGTATTTGCTTTAGGTCTTGTAGAACAGGAAGATGAGGAGTTGGCGGAAATTGTAGTCGGTATGACAGAACAGTCATCGGAAGAAGATAAGACAACATATCGTTTGGAATTAACACAGCTGTTTGAACGACATCATGAAGACAGTGGAGAAATGAACAGAACTTCTTCCATTTCGAACATCTTACTCCCATTTGAAATGAATCATGCTGTCTCTTCTGTCCAATCAAACGTACCGATTGTTGTTGGGGAGACGTCTTGGCTGCTTGTCCAACATTCCGGCTCTTCATCGGTGCATGACGTGAATCGTGAAAACAATTTGGAAAAACTGATCAGTGAAGAAGAACGAGTGATTGCAATAGGTGTACGTTGGACGGATAAAGAGACCGCGGAAATGGCAATGGATGAAGTGAATTCAGTTGCTTGGAAAAGAGGTAACAAGACGAATCAATCAATGGTGAAATGAGTGAACGACATATACATTCGTTGTGTTTATTTAACTTTTGAGTGTAGTATAGTATACGTACAACATTGTTTTTAAAGTGAGGATTAAAAATGAAAACTTCGATATATAGCTTAACGAAAGAGCAACTAACAGACTGGCTTGTCGAACGAGGACAGAAAAAATTTCGAGCGGAACAAGTGTGGGATTGGATGTATCGCAAACGGGTAACAAGCTTTTCTGAAATGAAAAATGTCAATAAAGCATGTCTGGAGCTCCTTGATGACCATTTTCATATTGAAACATTGGAGCAAGAAGTAAAACAAGAATCGGCGGACGGAACGATAAAGTTTTTATTTAAATTACAGGACGGTCATTTCATTGAAACCGTATTAATGCGCCATCATTACGGGCTTTCTGTCTGTGTGACGACACAAGTAGGATGCAATATCGGCTGTAGCTTTTGTGCAAGTGGGCTGTTGAAAAAGAACCGGGACTTGTCGACGGGTGAAATTGTAGAACAAATTATGAAAGTGCAACAACATTTGGATGAGCAAGGAAAAGGGGAGCGGGTGAGTCACATTGTTGTCATGGGAATTGGCGAGCCTTTTGATAATTACGACAACGTGATGGACTTTATCCGCATTGTGAACGCACCAAAAGGGTTAGAAATTGGTGCGAGACATATTACTGTATCAACAAGTGGACTTGCGCCAAAGATAAGAAAGTTTGCGGAAGAAGAGTTGCAAGTGAACTTAGCCGTTTCTTTGCATGCCCCGAATGATGAGTTGCGGACGCGTATTATGAAAATTAACCGTGCTTATCCGATACAGGAAGTGATGTCCGCAATGGACTACTATTTAGAACAAACGAATCGCAGAATAACGATTGAATATATTTTGTTAGATGATGTGAATGACCACGTGGAAGAAGCGGAGCAATTAGCCAATTTACTTCGTGATAAACGCCACTTAACGTATGTCAATTTAATCCCGTACAACCCAGTGAGTGAACATAGTGAATATCAAAGAAGTAAAAAAGAAGCGATTTTAGCGTTTTACGACACGCTCAAGAAAAATGGCATTAACTGTGTCATTCGTCAAGAACAAGGAACGGATATCGATGCGGCTTGTGGTCAGTTAAGAAGTAAGCAGATGAAAAAAGTAAAAGTATAAACAGAAAAAAACGTCATGTGCAAAAAAGGCATATGACGTTTTTTGTACGAACTAGCATTCCGCCTCTTGAATACGACCATTCCATCATAAAATCAGTCTTTCGATAAGGAGTATGATAAGATAGGCATGGGAAAAATGAATATTGACATATGGGGATAGTTGAAATGAAGATAACAAGGATTCTTATTTACGCTGCTTTTCCATTGATTTATGTTATTAACATGGTCTTTGATTTGGAAATATTTAACATATTGATATTTATTTTAGCATGTTTCGCACTCATTTTATCTTTTTCTAAGGCAAGACGATTTTACACTCTCATGGGAGCCATTTTCCTGTTTATTGGACTATTATTATTTTTCGTTAGTGATACTCCGTCGGGAATACTGTCCGAAGCGTTCCATCCTATGATAGGAGTCATTGGATTTCTGCTCGTTCTCCCTTTTATTCAAGCGATCATTCGAATTGGTACATACGACGTCAGTTTGTACCAATTTCTACAGCATCGTGTAAAAACGTTACATGAACTTTACGGTCGTGCCTCCATTGGTGTATATATTCTTTCGATATTTTTAGCGATTGCCGCCATTCCAGTGAGCGCGCAAAGTTTTGGAAAAAGAATCACAGCACTCAAAGGAGAAGCGAGAAAAAGATTTATCAGTAATTTTCTCAGTCGTTCCTATGGTTTTGGCTGGACATCTAGTCCGGTGGAGATGGCAGTTTTAATTGTGCTTGATGGAACAAACGCTAATATTCTTATTGTGTTTTCCATCTTTATGGTAATAAGTGCTGTGCTATTGTTTGTGGAATGGTATGCTCAAAAACGGCATTATCAACATATCCCATTGGGAAATTCTGAAGAGGAGACCGTGTCTTTTCCGAAAGATGATTTTGTAAAAACGATACAATTTATTGTTGCGATTGTTGTATTTTTACTATCTGTTTTATTAGTGAATACAATTCTTGATAAAGGGATTGTGATAGCGATTATTTTTATTTTATTTCCATTTTGTTTCCTTTGGAGCCTGTTCATTCGCAAACCAAAGGAGTTCCTTCAAGAAGTTCGCAGCGTATGGCCTCAATCTGCAGAAAATATGTCAGATTTCAACATGTTATTTTTGTCCGCAGGTTTTTTCGTCACGATGGTTCAAGCCTCCCCTTTGCTTGATTTATTAAACGAATTGTTAGTTTCTCAGTTTCATTATTTGCCTATTATTGTATTTTGCTTATTTATTTCATTATTACTATGGTTGTTAACTTATTTAGGAGTACAACTTCTCGTCTTGTTGGCACTGTTTGCAAGCATTTTACAACCGATATTTGCAGGGCATGAAAATGCTTTAGCCATTTTGTTAATCGGTGTCTCCATGCCTTTAATATTAATCAATCCGTTCAGTGTGAATACAAACATATTGGCGAGTGTCCTTCGTGTCCATGTAGCGACATTTATCCGCTGGAATCTAGGCTTTGCATTGCGTTACATTTTACTTATCAATATCATCGTTTTTTTATTGATGTTATAAGTCTTTACTCAAAAACTCCTTTAACTTGTCCAAATGCTCATAAATCACCGACTCTAAGGAGCGTTTGTACAGTACTGCCGCAGGGTGATACATTGGAAATAACGTGTACGTTTTCTCAGTAAAACGATATGTGTTTTTCTCCCAGTCGTCGAGTTTACGAATCGGAGAGGTGATAAATGTTCCGGTCACTTCGTCCATGCGTGGGTGTTCTCCTAAGAGCCGCCAATATGCAATCCGCCCCATTGGTACAATGATATTCGGTTCGGATTTTTCGATTTCGTAGTCTAAGAGTGGGGCGTGAGCGGCGATTTCTTTTTGGTTCGGTGTGCGGTTATATTTTCGTTTTTCTGTTTTATGAGGAGGTTTTCTCCATTTATACGGTCTACTACGGATGGCACTTGTTATGTAAATGTCAGCGCGAGTAAGGTCTAGGTAGGTGATAAATTTTTCGAATTCTTCTCCAGCTCTTCCGCTGAAAGGAATGCCGTTATGTATTTCTGTTTCTCCCGGTGCTTCTCCGACGAAAAAAAGAACAGGACGGATGGGACCTGTTCCGTAAACGAATCCTTCACAGTCAAACCTTTCCATTTTCTTTTTACAAGCTTCCACAAGTTTCTTTGGAATCATACTTTTTTCTCCTTTATCATTTCGATCAATGCATCCATTTCTTTTTTGTTGTCTACCGCTCTCATCGACGCAAAAGGGCATCCTTTATATACGAGACGTTCCATGACGTGTTCCATTGTAAACATCGTGCGGTCGAGGGTGTCGTTTACTTCTTCCCAATATAGTGGGCAAGCAACGAGAGGAGTTGCGTTTCCGCGTAACGAATACGGTGCGATGATCGTTTTTCCTTTTCGATGTTGTGGAACGTCAATGTATAGTTTCTTTCCTCGCTTCTTTTTCATTCGTTCGAGTGTAAACAAGCTAGGGTGACGGCTCGTTAAGAAAGCGCCAAATGTTTCCGTCACAAGGGCAGTGTCGCTCCACGTATACGTGTTTTCAGGAAGTGGAATGTATACTTGTAGTCCTTTATTCCCAGAAAACTTGACGTATGAAGCAAGATCAAAAGAATCACATAGCTCTTTTAATGATAAACTCCCTTCAATGGCTAGGTCAAAATAAGTCGCATCTGGTGGGTCAAGGTCGAAAACAATTTCATCCACGTAGTCCGTATTGTAGCGTGAGAAAGGAATGTGCCATTCGATGGCAAGCTGATTTGCAAGCCATAATAACGTTTCTGTATTTTGAACTAAAATATAACGTTTATCTTCCACCGCTGCTGTTTGGACAAATTCCGGGGCGTATTCCGGACATTCTTTTTGAAAAAATGCTTCCCCAAACATTCCGTGAGGATAGCGGATGACCGTGAGCGGGCGGTATTTTAAATAAGGTAGAACGGTTGGAACGATGTGCCGAACGTAGCGAAGAAAGTCGATTTTTTTCACGGTCGATGTTTCCCATAACGGTTTGTCGGGATTTGTAATCGAGACGGTATCGGGAAAGCGAAGTTCTGTCACTTGCAGTCGCTGGACATTACATTCTTCTCTAGGCAAGTCAAAGAGAAAGCGGGAAAAGCGTGCTTCACGTAATTCGCTATTTTTCCTCGTTGTGTACGTTACTTCCACTGCTATCGACGGTGCGATCGTATATCGTTGTTTCTTATCATCCCAATTCCCATTTTTCTTGATCATTGCAACGAGGGCAACTTTTTCGTCTTGTGAAAATCCGTGAGCACATTTTCCAATCGGAAGCACATTTCCTTTATCATCAAAAATAGAGAGGTCAAAGTAATCATTGGAAGGGTCAAAACCTGTGACAAGGCAAGCGAGAGAAAAAGGCGTTTTCCATTTTAAGGAATTTTCTGTTCGTCCATATTCATGTGGAGCGTTCGTTCGTTTTGCGACAATACCTTCACCACGATACATGTTATTTTTCTTTAAAATACGCTCAACGTTATCTTCTGACGGAAGGAGTTGTATACGGGGCTCGGCAAAAGGAGTAGGAGAAAGAGGCAGTTCGTATTGTTGAAAAAGGGTTGTAAGTGATTCTTTTCTCTTTTTCCACGGAAGAGTGCGAAGGTTTTCTTCGTAAAGGGTGAGGGCATCAAAGGCAAGAAAGCATGCTTTTCGCTCTTTCACTGCTTCTTGTATGCTTTCTCGGGAGCGAAGTCTCTGTCTTCGTTGTAACGCGTAAAAATCAGCCCGACCTTCATTTTCAAATAAAACAATTTCCCCATCCAATTCACACGTCATATTTCTCGGGAAATAATGCTCGAAGGTTGCAATAATTTCTGGGAATTTTTCATGAAGAAGGTGACCGCCTTTACTATAAAGATAAATATTTCCATTTTTGGAAGAAAGGAGTGCCCTGTGTCCATCGTATTTTAGTTCAAAGTGCCAGTCCGCTCCTTTTGGAAGCTTCTTCGTCCGAGTCGGTTTCATCCAGCGCATAAGAAAAATCCTTTCTACGTCATGATTCAGTTCTAATATGCATGAAAGCAAAGTTTTTCATACAAACTAAAAGGAAAATAAGCAGGAGGTACGAGTATGCATACGATGTGGAAAGGAAGTATTCAGTTTGGACTCGTGAATATTCCGATTAAAATGCACGCAGCAACGGAAGATAAAGACGTTTCTTTTCGCTCTCTCCACCATAAATGTCACACTCCCATTAAATATGAAAAAGTGTGCCCTGTTTGCGAAGAAAAAGTAGGAAAAGATGATCTTGTGAAAGGATATGAAACGACAAATGGAGATTTCATCGTATTAAAAGAAGAAGAATTAAAGGAACTGAAAAGAGAAGTGGAAGATCGGGCGGTGGAAATTATTGACTTTATTCATATCGACGAAATAGACCCGATTTATTTTAACCGTAGCTATTATCTTGGTCCGAACGAAGGAGGAAAAAAAGCGTACGCCTTACTGAGAGAGGCTCTCTTAGAGACGAAAAAAGTGGGACTAGCCAAAATAATGATTCGCTCAAAAGAACAATTGGCAGTCCTTCGAGTATACAACAATACTTTATTGATGGAAACCCTTCACTATCCGGATGAAATTCGTAACGCAAAAGATGTCCCCAATGTACCGGAAAAAGAAAAGGTGGTTAAAAAAGAACTGGATACCGCAAAGTTACTTATCGATCAGCTCACTACCCCGTTTGAGCCGGAAAAATATGTCGATGAATACCGAGAGAAACTGCTTGCTTTAATTGAAGCGAAAAAAGAAGGAAAAGAAGTAGTATCTGCGAAAAAGCCAGCGAAAAAAGATAATGTGACTGATTTGATGGAAGCACTGCAAGCGTCCATCGATAAAAATAAGAAAAAAACAACTCGAAAGAAAACGACGGCAAAGAAAAAAGCGACTTCTTGAAGCCAGTTTTGCTAAATATTTTTTCTTCCTCCCAATCATAACTTCAGGAGAAGCGTTACATACTACTCCTAAGGAAGGAGGATGAAAAATGAGCAAACCAAAACCAGATGATCGCTCGAATAACAAAGACAGAATTGAAAATACCATTGGTCACACGTTGCAAAATATGAATGAAGCGAGAGACTATTTGAAAGCACACTCGGAAGAATTAAGTGAGGAAGAAAAACGCCGCATTGAAGAGAAAAATAAAAGAAGAGCGGAAAGCATTGAAGGGATGCGGGAAGAATTAAAAGACGAGGCACCATATGACCGTTACGAATAAAAAAAATCCACGACTTGCTGATTCCCAGCAGTCGTGGATTTTTTTATGTTTCTTGTTGTCCTTTTTTCACCCACTCAGCGACGGTCACTGTGCGTTTTGCTTGGTGCTTCACTGCATCTTTTACGTCTTCTACCATGTTTCCGTCTTGGTCCACAGTGACACTCGTTCCGTATGGGTTCCCCCCTGCACCAAATAGAACTGGATCGGTATATCCTGGTGGTACGATAATCGCGCCCCAGTGTGCCATGGTAGTATATAAATTTAAAATGGTCGCTTCTTGACCGCCGTGTGGGTTTTGGGCGGAACTCATCGCACTTACAACTTTATTCACAGTCTGTCCATTTGCCCATAACCCACCTTGTGTATCTAAAAATTGTTTCATTTGAGAAGCCACATTACCAAAACGAGTCGGTGTGCTGAAGATCAATGCGTCAGCCCAAACGATGTCATCAGAAGTTGCGATTGGTACGTCTTTTGTCGCTTCCACAGTTGCTTTCCATGCGTCGTTTTGTTCAATGGTGGATTCAGGTGCTAACTCTTGGACTTTTAACAGCTTTACTTCAGCACCTGCTTCTTCAGCACCTTCTTTTGCCCATTGTGCCAGTTGATAGTTTGTTCCACCCATACTGTAAAAAATGACTGCCAATTTTACGTTAGCCATTGTATCATTCTCCTTTTTTTTCCGAATAATTTTTGTAAAAAACTCATTTTCGATGCACGACACCTTTCTCGTTTAATAAAAATTAGGGGTTTAAGGATTGGTTTTATGTATCATCCTCCTTTAACTTTACAGCCAAGAAGTCTCTCACTTCTAAACGTGAAGGTGCTTTTAGCACCAGTGAAAGTGGGAGATGAATTGGCTTCGGACAAGGACAGGCTTTGCCTGTTCAATTGTCCGACATTTTGATAAAATCAACCTATGACGTTCTTTGATAACTGGATATATAGGGTTGCATGGAGAAAGAAAATGCGAAAACCAAGCTGTTCCTTCCATGCGTAAAATATCCAAGGTACGAAAAGAATTCCGAAACGTCGGACATCTAGGGCAGGGACTGCCCGAAGTAACGCTCAAGGAGACGAAAGAGTGCTTTCGTCGAGGAGTTGAGAAGCTCCCACTTCAAGCGTTAGCTAAGTGGCGAGTAGTTCACGGTCATCGGTAGAGAGGAATCATCTCTTTTGCTACGGTCTCTTTACCCAAAAATACCTCTTATTGAAACCATACCAAGCATATTGTTCCCAATTTATTTCAAGAATAAAAATGAATTCATATATCTTTAATTCGAGATACATAACAAAAAAATTAAGTATCTATTTCTTCCGCGTAATATCCTAATTTTTTCAATTGAGAAATTAACACTTCTTTTTCTTTGGCGCTCAGTCCTCCGAAAATTTCGTGAACAGCTTCGCGATGCTCCGGGAATATATCGTCCATTAATTTTGTCCCTTCTGGTGTGATCACAGCGTAAGTAACGCGTCGGTCATTCGGACATGGTCTTCTCTTTAGTAATTGTTTTTTCTCTAATTTGTCGACGACGTACGTAATGCTGCTACTAGCAATTAACACTTTTTCTCCAATTTTTTGAATCGGCTGTTCCCCTTTGCTATAAATAAGCTCGAGCACGGCAAATTCGGTAGGATTTAAGTTAAAACTTTTAATGTTTTTTTCCACTTGTTTTTTTATCGATTGGAGTGCTCGTGTTAATACTACAAACAACTTTAAAGACAAGTCTACTTCATACTGATTGGTGTTTTTTTTATCCATCGAAGTCTTCCTCTTTCATTTATCTTGAATTCGAAATAAATATTACACTATTTGAACAGGGGATGTCAAATATAAAAATTGATCCTCATTTTTTAACCTTTCTATTTTCCGTCATATTATACTACATTTTAAGGGGGGACTTTTTAGGGAGCAACGGAACAATGAACGAAAGTAGCTCAGCTTGCATAATGACGGGTAGCGATTTTTCCCTTCATCGGATGACAAGATGAAAGCGTGTATACTAGGAATATGTAACCGTTGAAACTTTTATCTTTTCCATGTAACGTTAAAATTGTAACGTTAAGTGAGGAGGAATTGTAATGGATGACCGTTTATTTAAAGCGGCAATGGGGAAATTTGCCACCGGAGTGACCGTCATTACGACAGAAGTTGATGGAGAAGTACATGGCATGACTGCCAATGCCTTTATGTCTGTATCATTAGATCCGAAATTGGTGCTCGTATCGGTCATGCATAAAGCTAAAACCCACGATCGCATCAAACAAGCAGGGGCTTTCGGCGTCAATATTTTAGCGAAAGATCAAGCAAATTATTCCCAATACTTCGCAGGCCAAATCGATGAAGAGATAGATATTCCTATCGGGAAGTTAGAAAATGTCCCAATTTTAGAAGATACGTTAGTAAACGTAGCGTGTAAGCTGTACGACAGCCACGAAGCAGGCGACCACACTCTCTTTATCGGGAAAGTATTAAACGTTGTCGTAAAAGATGAAGAACCGCTACTTTATTTTGAAGGAAGTTACAAGGAATTTAAGTAATTCTATGATGTGAGCAGCTGTCTTTTGCAATGAAGGCAGCTGCTTTTATGTGCCGGCATTAAAGATGACGTTGCAAAATCCTTCTGAAATGGTTTCATGAAAGGGTTTCAACTACGCGGTAGGAGTTAAAATAACAAAGACGCTTAATGGTTCGTCATCATTGTTTTCGATACTAATCATTTGGTTTCCATTGACATGAAGCGTGTCATTTTCTGATACGTCAACCTTTTCATCGTCAAATAGGCACGTTCCTTTTCCTTCTACGATATAAAGAAAGACGTCTGTGTTTGGATGTTTATGCGGCGGTAACACTTGTCCTTTTTTAAAATTTAAAACGAATCTTTTAATTTTACCAGTTGTTTCGATATCTTTTTTTGTAAAACGGTTGTCATCGAACACTTGATAATCTTTGATATGGTGAACCATGAAATCGCTCCTTTCTCGATAAATCAAGTAATTAATACTATAACATAAAAAAAGCGCAACTTATCAGAAGTTACGCTTTTTAATAATGAAAACATGCCTCGGAAAGTACACCTAGGAATGTGTAAAACGAGAGCTTGTTCTTTCCAGTTTTATTCTAAGGTGCGATTCATTTCATCGATATCGAAATCAGGCTTGAGATCTCGTCCTTTATTCGCGTCAATGACTCCTTCTCCTTCACAAATCGTGCAGGAGTATTGCCATTGTTCGTCATCCATGAGCAGTCCTTTTCCGTCACAGGCTGTACAAATGATTTGTTTGTTATGCATATTTACTCACTCCTTTTTCATTTTGCTGTTTTTCTTTCACCCAGTTAATTAAACCGCCTTTTAATAAAATGTGAATTTGTCGCTCTGATAATGCATGTTGAAGTTCAATTGTTTTGTTTCCTTTTTTTAGTGTGGCGGTAACGGTAGAGCCAGCTTGAATTTGTTCACGAATATTGTTTAAATAAATGGTCTCTTCTTGTTCGATGCCATCATAATCTTCAGGATGAACAAATGTTAATGGGAGGACTCCAAAATTAATTAAGTTTTGCCAATGGATCCGGGCAAAGTCTTTGGTAATGACTACGCGAAGTCCTAAATATCGAGGGGCAAGGGCCGCATGTTCGCGACTGGAGCCTTGTCCATAATTAAAGCCCCCTACGATTGCATGACCGATATTTCGTATGTTCATCGCACGGTTGTAATAGTCTTCGTCTAATATTTCAAACGTGAATTTGCTTATTTCCGGTAAGTTACTTCGAAAAGGAAGAACGCGAGCCCCACCTGCAAGGATTTCATCAGTGGAAATATTGTCTCCTACCTTTAATAGGACCGGTACTTCAAATTCGTTTGGTAATGGTTGCATGTCTGGAATGGAAGCGATGTTCGGCCCTTTGTGCAACTTTGTACGTCTTGCTTCTTCATAGGGAAGCGGCTCTTGTAAAAGAGGCATATCTATCGTCGGCTTCTCAGGTTCGGTGATCCGTGGGTATTCCATGTCCAAGGTCCTTGGGTCGGTAATTTTTCCAGTTAAAGCAGAAGCTGCTGCCACTTCCGGACTGCAAAGAAACACGCTATCTTCTCTCGTGCCGGATCGACCCGGGAAGTTACGTGGAGTTGTTCTTAAGCTGTTTCTTCCGGTTGCCGGTGCCTGTCCCATCCCGATGCAGCCGTTACAGCCAGCTTGATGAAGCCGGGCTCCAGCGGAGAGAAGACTGGCGATATGTCCTTCTGCAACGAGGTCGGATAAAATTTGTCTAGAAGACGGATTAATATCGAAAGAAACCCCTTCCGCTACTTGTTTTCCTTTCACGATTTCAGCTGCTACCGCAAAGTCACGATATCCCGGGTTTGCGGAAGAACCGATATACGATTGATAAATTTTTTCTCCTGCTACTTCTTCTACTGGTACGACGTTTCCAGGGCTGGATGGCTTGGCGATGTATGGGACGAGTTCAGATAAATTGATCTCATCATGTAAATCATAAGTGGCTCCTTCATCTTTCGTAATCTCTTGCCACTCATCTTCTCTTCCTTGACTTTTCATATAACGTTTCACTTCTTCATCGGATGGAAATACCGAGGCGGTCGCTCCAAGTTCCGCTCCCATGTTGGCGATGACGTGACGGTCCATGGCGCTTAAATGTTTTAAACCGGGTCCGTAATATTCAATAATTTTTCCGACGCCTCCCTTAACATCATAGCGGCGAAGCATTTCTAAAATAATGTCTTTCGCACTGACCCAATCAGGAAGTTCGCCGGTAAGTTTTACACCCCAAATTTTCGGCATTTTGACGTAAAAAGGCTCTCCGGCAATGGCCATCGCGACATCAATCCCGCCCGCTCCAATCGCAAGCATTCCCATGCAACCGTTGGCACACGTATGACTGTCAGACCCGAGTAACGTGCGTCCAGGCCGTGCTAGGCGTTGCATATGCACCGGGTGACTCACCCCATTACCCGGGCGACTAAAATAAAGGCCGAATCGTTTTGCCGCACTTTCAAGAAACAAGTGATCATCCGGGTTTTTGCTATCTACTTGAATGAGATTGTGATCGACATACTGAGCGGAGACTTCCGTTTTTGCCCGGTCTATATTCATTGCTTCCAATTCAAGCATCACCATTGTGCCAGTAGCGTCTTGGGTAAGGGTTTGATCAATCTTTAAACCGATTTCCTCGCCGGGTTTCATCTCTCCGGAAACGAGATGTGCGTTAATTAATTTTTCAGAAACGTTATAAGCCATTGATAAAAACCTCCAATATCTAATTTCTAAATATCATTTTTTATGCGAGAAGGAAGTGCGTGTGGTACACTATGAAGAGAAACATCTTGTGTGCAAAACTTGGGAGGAAGTTATGGGAAAAAGAATATTACTATTTGTGTTAACGAATATTTTAGTCATTACCACCATTACAATCGTCGCCACCGTACTTTCGTTATTAGGAGTCAATTTGAATTACACGACAGGTGGCATGATTAATTACGGAGCACTCTTTCTATTCAGTGCCATTATCGGTTTTAGCGGTGCTCTTATTTCCTTAGCAATGTCTCGCTTGATGGCAAAACAGATGATGGGAGTGCGTGTCATTGATCCTGACCATGCCACTGGCGCAGAGCGCGAATTGGTAGAAAAAGTACATCGTCTTGCCCGTAACGCAGGTCTTATGCATATGCCGGAAGTTGGAATATACCAATCGGGAGAAGTGAATGCTTTTGCGACAGGGCCAACGAAAAAGCGTTCGCTAGTTGCAGTTTCTACCGGCCTCTTATCGTCGATGGATGAAGCCGCAGTCGAAGGAGTACTTGCCCATGAAGTTGCTCATATTGCCAATGGAGACATGGTAACGATGACGCTTCTTCAAGGGGTCGTAAACACTTTTGTTGTTTTCTTTGCGCGTATTGCTGCCTTTATCGCCTCCCGCTTCATTCAAAACGATGGACTTCGCATGGTCGTTCATTTCTGCGCTATTATTGTGTTTCAAATTTTATTTTCTATACTAGGAAGTATCGTTGTGATGAGCTTCTCCCGTTACCGAGAATACCGCGCGGATGAAGGAGGAGCAGACCTTGCTGGAAAAGATAAAATGGCCCATGCCCTTCGTTCTTTACGTGCCCACGTGAATAAAGTCGACGACAGTCAAGCTTCTTTACAAACTTTAAAGATTAATAATAAATCTTCAGTCGCTATGCTTTTTTCTTCTCATCCACCGTTAGAAGAAAGAATCCGCCGGTTAGAAGCAAGATAAAAAAAGATGTCGTACCCGTTTTCAAAGAGGAGGTACGACATCTTTTTATGAAAAATATACGGTGTGAGCGTGATATTTTTGGTATGCTAAAAGTATTGACGAGAAGAACAGGAGGAAAAAGGTCTAACATGACACGTGAAAATGAAAGCATCACGCGTTTATATAAAGACGGAAAAGAAATTATTCTAATCGGTACAGCCCACGTATCAAGAGAGAGTGCCGAATTAGTAAAAGCGGTGATCGAAGAAGAAAAACCGGATACTGTATGTATTGAGTTGGATAAACAACGGTATGAAGCGATGATGGAAGGGAACAAATGGGAAGAAATGGATATTTTCCAAGTGATGAAAGAAAAGAAAGCGACGTTATTGTTAATGAATTTAGCGTTGTCTTCCTTCCAGAAAAGAATGGCGAATGAATTTGGCATCAAGCCGGGACAAGAAATGTTTCAAGCGATTGAATCAGCAGAAGCAGTTGGTTCAGAACTCGTGTTAGCTGACCGCAACATTCAAGTGACTTTTCAACGTTTATGGAAGGGTGTTGGCTGGTCAGGACGAGCGAAGTTAATGGCACAACTTTTCTATAGCATTTTTAGTAATGAGAAAATTTCCGAGGAAGAGTTGGAGCGGTTAAAGTCGGAAGATATGTTAAATGGCATGTTGCAAGAAATGACACAGAGCTTTCCTCGTTTAAAGACGTATCTCATTGACGAGCGCGATCAATATTTGGCTGACAACATCAAACAAGCCTCTGGTGAAAAAGTAGTGGCGGTTGTAGGAGCGGCACATGTTCCGGGGATTATAGAAGAAATGAAGAAAGAAAAGGAAGCAAGGCAAATGACAGAAGAACTGGCAAAACCTCCTTCAACATCTTATTGGCCGAAAATCATTGCCTGGGCCATTCCGATTATTATCCTATCGCTGATTGTGTATACCTTTTATTCCAACCCTACCGTTGGATTGCAACAAATGATTAGTTGGCTCCTTTGGAACGGCTCCTTAGCGGCGATTGGAGCGGCGGCTGCATTTGCTCATCCCCTTGCAATCGTGACGGCTTTTATTGCAGCGCCAATTACATCGTTAAACCCTTTTTTAGCAGCAGGTTGGTTTGCCGGTTTTGTTCAGGCGTTGACAAAACGTCCGCACGTGAAAGATTTTGAACAACTGTCAGAGGCCGTCCTTAGCGTCAAAGGTTTTTGGGATAATAAAGTGACACGTATTTTACTCGTCGTTGTGTTTGCCAACATCGGCAGTTCGCTCGGAACAGTGATTGCTGGTGCAGATGTCGTCCGCCTTTTCTTAGAAAATTTGTTTGGATAATTATTTTTTCCTGCTCTTTCCAATACCAGCTATGAAAACCTTTTCCTATCCTCTATAATGGGTATTAAGAGGGGGGAAAGAAGAAATGGCTTCGATACATTCACGGAGTGCAAAGCAATTAAAAGAAAAAGCGGTAAAAACGGCGAAAGCATTGGCTCAGCACGTAAAGAAAGGAGAAGTACATGAACATCCCGACAAAGTAAGAGAAAAACTAGATTCTTTTTTAGAAGAAGATGAATATTTACTCATTGTCGATCAAGAGGGCTTTAGTCACATTCACACGAATCGATTGCGAGAAGGTCACCCATATACGGATCATGTTGGGAAAAAAGCAGCAACAACGACCGAGCCGATTGTGCAATTATATGAAAGAAACACAGGAGAATTGTTGTACGATGCAGCAGCACCGATTGGTACGGGCCCTGATGGAAAGAAGTACAATGTCCGAGTTGGCAGGGTGATACATAAAAAGTTATTAGCACCGATTATTTTTGTGACGGCAATGACACCAGTCGCTCTATTTATGATACTGCGACTTCTTTTTCAAGATTCGAGTCATTTCCTTTGGACGAGTGTCCTTGCTGTTGGCGTTGCATGTTTGTTAGGAGCATTGCTTTATGCTCGCATTCACGGGGCAATGAGAAGTTGGAACCGGGTGACGCGGTCGATTTCTGCGGGGAATTTGTTAGCGGAAGTAACAAATAAGAATCGCAATGACTTACAACAAATAGGCTTTGAAATTAACAAAATTGTAATTGGCATGCGCCACATCATTCAAGATATCGAACAAGCAGCTCGGTCGGTGGAAGAAATTTGCTCTATTCAAGAGAAAGAAACGAAAGACGTCTCGACCGGCTTCGAACAATTTGCGGCAACGATGCAACAATTTCAAGCAGGAGCTCAAAATCAAATGGCTTCTTTACAGTCTTCGCAAGGAATGATTCAAGAAATGATGGGAAACGTTTCGTCTATTAAAGAAGGCATTGCAGCTACGGTAAAACAGTCCGAATCATCAAGCGAGGAAGCAGATAAAGGACGGGCAGCCATTATGTCATCCGAAAAAATGATGCGAAACATTGAACAGAGTGTAACCACTTCCCAACATCATATACAAGCAGTGGCAAAAGATGCCGATGAAGTCATGGAAAAAGTTGCTTCTATTACGGACATTGCAGAACAAACGAATTTACTCGCATTAAATGCTTCCATTGAAGCAGCGAGAGCAGGCGAGGCAGGAAAAGGATTTGCTGTTGTCGCATCGGAAGTAAGGAAGCTTGCAGAAGACACGAATCACTTTGCCTCTGACATTATGCAAACGTTAACAAAGACACGCGACAATCTGGTAGGGGCGGTGGCAGAAGCGGAAGAAAACGTGGAAATGATCAAAGAAGGAGTAGGCATCGTTCATCAAGCGGGAGATTCCATTCGTAAACTACATGAATCTGCAGAAAAGACGAAACACGCAGTCGTTGATAATTTAGAGGTTGTAGATACGTTGCTCCAAAGCAGTGAGAAAATAGAGCAAATGATGCATGATATTTATAAAATTTCCGAAGAATTTACCGATTCTGTCGTTCAAAACGTCGCGACGATGGACCAACAATTAACGGCGGTGCAAGAAGTATCAGATGAAGCAGCTAAACTATCGAATGAAGCGAAAAACTTAAAAAACATTGTTACACGTTTTCGCTTAAGAAAATAGAACGATTTCCCCTCGCGAAAATTTTTCGCGAGGGATTTGCTATGATTCCTCCACCAGTTGTTTCTCTTTGTTAAAGTATATTTTGTAACCTTGTTGAACAAATATGATAACGGTAAATGCGACAGAGCCAGTAATGCCAAGCATAATCGCAATTTGGTATTTAATTGCAATGACAGGTGAGGCACCGGCAAGAATTTGCCCGGTCATCATTCCTGGGAGAAACACGATACCTATTCCAACCATGGAATTAATCGTTGGTAAAATCGCACTGTCAAAAGAATGATTGACAATTTTTCGTGTTGCTTCTTTTGGAGTTGCGCCAAGCATCAAAGCCGCTTCAATATGTTTTTTCTTGCTTTTCATTTGTTCCACCAATGTTTGAACGCCAAGGGAAATCCCGGTCATTGAGTTTCCGATAATCATACCGGCAATTGGAATGAAATAGCGTGGATCATACCAAGGATCAAATTGAATTACAACAAGATTAAAATATAGTGTGCTAGCAATCGTTCCAATGATCATCGAAAAAGCGACCATTTTTTTTAATCGACGAGGCACTTCCATATCTACCCGTTTATAAATGTTGAAAATGGCAAAAGACACCATAAATAAAATAATACCTATCGTAATGAGCGGATGAGGTTGTTCAAAAATGTACATTAACACGTAACCTACTAATAGCAATTGTAACGTCATTCGTAAGGTAGCGATAAAGATTTCTTTTTCCCTGGGGATTTTTCTTAATTTCACAATGATGAGAAGCAATATAATAAACAAATAAGCTGCAACGAGTTGCCAAAAACCGAGATCAAGCATGTCATTTTCCATTTTTATCGCTCCTTTGCTAATGAGTATGGGGTGACATCTATCACGGTATCGGAAAAGTGATGAGCGATTTCTAAGGAGTGTGTCACGTAAATTAAAGAAGCATGTAACTTTTTTACTTGTTCCACTAAGGTTGTCATTACTTGTTTTTCAAGCTTTTCGTCGAGGGCGGAAGTTGCTTCGTCAAGTAAAAACACGTTCGGTTGTAGTAACATCATCCGTGCCAATGCAAGTCTTTGTTTTTCACCTCCGGAAAGGGTGTCCGTTTTTGTATCTCCGCTTTTATGTAAATAAAATTGTCGGCACATTTCTTCAATGGAAGGGATCGAAGGGGGCTCTTTTTCGTGAAAGGAAAAGCATATTTCAATATCTTCTGTAATTGTTTCACCAAACATGACCGGTGTTTGGGAGAGCATGGATACATTTCTTCTCAGTTGAACAGCGTCAATGTCTGTTAATGGTTCGCCATTATAAAGAATGGTTCCGGAGGTAGGAGATAGCATTTTATTGAACAATTTAAGTAATGTCGATTTTCCGCTTCCACTTTCTCCGATGAGACAAGTCATTTTGTTCTTTTCGATGTGTAGAGTTGGTATGTGTAAAATGTGTCGGTACGTAACATTTTCTAAAGTAAATAACATTTTCTCGCCTCGTTTCTTGCAGGAGTTAAGATATGATTAGTCGAATCCTAATAATACTTCCGATGTCATACTAACACAAAGACAGAAAAAGAGGAACGATGCATGACTGATGTAAGCACAAAAGATACATTGATGGAAGCGCTAGGAATCAAATTTTTAGAGTATTCAAAAGAACGAGTCGTCGCAACGATGCCAGTAAATAATAAAACAAGACAATCGTACGGGATGTTACATGGTGGAGCTTCCGTCGCTCTTGCTGAAAGCGTGGCAAAAAAGACGGCAGTAGGAACTCCAGTCCATGTTGGCCGAATGACGATGGTTTGGGATGTTCGGATTGTAGATAAAGAGGTGAAGTGCAGATGACATAAACTTTATAAAAATATATAAAAGTCAAAAATTATTGTTGAAATACCTCCTACTTTCTTGTATAATATACAAAGTAGGAGGTTGTAAAATGAAATATTACAGTATAGGAAAGTTTGCGAAAATTATAG
>NZ_WKJG01000029.1:22528-52414 GCF_027853235.1 Aliibacillus thermotolerans | reverse complement strand
GAGCTATCTTTTTCATGTAACTTCTTGTTCGAATGTCCTCTTGCTTCGAATCCATCCTAGCTTCTACTTGACCAAACGGGGTTTTTAACGACAAATGATCCAGACAAGCTACTAAACCAGTACTCATCGCACGCACGCCTTTATCTACCCAACTACGTCCATTCTTCAATCGCTTCGCAAACACCCTCATTGTGGCCTCCGCACTTCCCATCGGTCGCATGCCATCTGTATTTATTCCCTGTTCTTGAAGCCATTGGCGATAATCCCCTAGGGCTTCCGGATACTTTTCTAGCTGACTGATAATGTTCTAATCGTTCTTCACAAGTACGATCGCGACGATGAATAAAGTATGTATTAAACCACCTGCGATTCCAAAGAAAAAGCCAATTGCCCACAGGATGAATAAAATGATAGCGAGCCTCGTGAGCATGTTTTCCTCCTCCTTTACCCAATCGAGTAGGAGGAGGCGATGAACCTCCGTCCTCTCACACCACCGTACGTACGGTTCCGTATACGGCGGTTCAATTAAGATTTGTAACGCAAGAATTCATAACGTTTTTGTAGACTTCTAAACCCCTGGTGACTCCAATATGAGTTGCCAAGGGTTCTGTCTAATATTGGACTGTTGGAGATACGCCTCCTCGGGTAAGAATGTAGTCTTTCCTTCCATCTATCCGCTTCATTTACTCTGTATCACCTTTGGCAGAAAGGACTTTGTTTTGTTCAGCAAACTCATCCAGTGATACCTAGCCTTATATGAAGTTCGTGTTCCTCGGACCGGAAGTTTGCCGCCCGCTTCCTTCAGATTCCGCGTCACCACGGACACCCTTGCGTTAAGCTAACCACTACTTCTGCCTTCGTGGCTCGGGACTTGCACCCTATAGACTACACCCATGCCGGGCGCACTAAAAAAGGTTCCAAGCAAATGTTAGTGCTTGGAACCATTCTTTTTGGCTAGTTATGTCTCAGACTCTTTATTTATACTCCCCAAACGTTTCGCACTAAGTTCGTTTGACTACGATCTGGACCGACTGAAAAAATACTGATTGGAATATTCGTAAGTTGAGAAACTCGTTCAATGTAGTGGCGGGCATTGTCTGGCAGTTCATTGAACGAGCGCGCTCCTGTAATATCTTCTGTCCAACCAGGTAATTCTTCATAAACAGGCTCACATTCTGAGAGTACTTTTAAACTGGCCGGAAATTCTTCAATGATTTCTCCACGATACTTATAAGCTGTACAAATTTTTAACGTGTCAATCCCGGTTAATACGTCGATGGAGTTTAGCGATAAATCGGTAATGCCACTGACGCGTCGAGCGTGGCGAACGACGACGCTATCAAACCAACCAACACGGCGTGGTCTTCCCGTTGTCGTTCCGTATTCATTTCCAACTTCACGAATTTTATCGCCGATTTCATCCGTTATTTCCGTTGGGAAAGGACCATCACCGACTCGGGTTGTATATGCTTTCGATACACCAACAATTTGATTAATTTTCGATGGACCGACGCCCGAGCCAATCGTCACGCCACCCGCGATAGGGTTAGAAGATGTTACAAATGGATATGTTCCTTGGTCGATATCAAGCATCACACCTTGCGCTCCTTCGAAAAGGACGCGACGACCTGCTTCAATTGCATCATTTAATACGACGGATGTATCACATACATATTTCGCAAAAAATTGACCGTATTCGTAATATTCGTCTAAAATTTCTTCTTTTGTAAAACCTTCTTCTTCGTACACTTTTTCTAAGAGACGGTTTTTTTCTTTTAAATTGCGCTCTAATTTTTCTTCAAACTCTTCTTTATCTAATAAATCAGAAATCCGAATCCCAACACGGGCTGCTTTGTCCATATAAGCAGGGCCGATCCCTTTTCCTGTTGTACCGATTTTATTCGATCCTTTACTTTTTTCCTCGGCAAGATCCAATTTAATGTGATACGGCAAAATCACGTGGGCTCGGTTGCTAATCCGCAAATTATCCGTGTTTATTCCATGGCTGTGTAAATATTTTAACTCCTCGACCAGTGCTTTCGGGTCAATCACCATTCCGTTTCCGATGACACACGTTTTATTTTCGTAAAAAATCCCGGATGGAATGAGATGTAATTTATATTTCGTGCCATTAAAAACGATCGTATGTCCAGCGTTGTTTCCACCTTGATAACGAGCAACGACTTCTGCATTTTCGGAAAGATAGTCTGTAATTTTTCCTTTTCCTTCGTCTCCCCACTGAGTTCCGACTACTACAACTGACGACACTTCGTCCACCTCCAGCACCTGGATCCCAGGGCTTTTTCTACATCATTTCTTGGTCCATCTACGTACGTTTTATGACCATAATCCTTTTAAAGTGTATCAATTCATTCGGGTAAAGTCAATATAAACACGAACATTTCACTTATTATTAGGATTTATGTTCGTTCCACTAAAATGAAAAAGCACCTCTCGGGATTACGCTCCCGGTGGTGCTTGACTTTCATCGTGACGACGATCGAGGTTGACGAATTTGTTGTACTCCTTAATGAAGGCTAGTTCTACCGTGCCTACCGGACCGTTTCGTTGCTTTGCGATAATAATTTCGATAATATTTTGGTTTTCCGCTTCTTGGTCATAGTAATCTTCCCGGTAAAGAAAAGAAACGATGTCCGCATCTTGTTCGATACTTCCTGACTCCCGTAAGTCAGACATCATCGGTCGTTTGTCTTGACGGGATTCTACTCCGCGGGAAAGTTGAGATAGTGCAATCACTGGTACATCTAGCTCTCTCGCTAATGCTTTTAAACTTCTTGATATCTCAGACACTTCTTGTTGACGACTTTCTCCGCGTGAGGTAGCGGAACCTTGAATGAGTTGTAAGTAATCAATTACCACCATGCCGATGCCTCGTTCTTGTTGAAGTCTTCGGCATTTGGCTCGTATGTCATTCACCCGTATTCCTGGTGAATCATCAATGTAAATTCCTGCAGAAGATAGACTGCTCATCGCCATTGCTAACTTCTCCCAGTCTTCTTCCTCCAACGCTCCGGTTCTCATCTTCGTAGCATCGATATTTCCCTCTGCACAAAGCATCCGTTGCACAAGTTGCGTTGCTCCCATTTCCAAACTAAAAATAGCGACGTTAATGGAACTTTTAATCGCTGCATTTTGGGCAATATTTAACGCAAAAGCAGTTTTCCCCATGGAAGGACGTGCGGCGACAATAATTAAATCGCTCGGTTGAAAACCAGCTGTTACGCGGTCCAGCTCGACAAATCCACTCGAGACCCCTGTGACATCTGTTTGTCGATTTTGAAGCCTTTCAATATTATCGTAAGTCTCAATTAAAACATCTTTGATGGAAACAAACGAACTCGTGCGACGTTTTTGCGCCACTTCCAAAATAGCTCGTTCTGCCTCGTCCAATATTTCCTCTACTTCTAAATCACTTTCGTACCCTTCTTCTGCGATGTGAGTCGCCGTTCGAATTAAACGACGAAGGAGAGATTTTTCATATACAATATTACTGTAATAACCGATATTCGCAGCGGTCGGAACGGAAGTCGCTAACTCTGTTAAATAAGAAATCCCGCCAACTTCTTCCAACCATTCGTAGTCTTGTAATACGGAAGTAACGGTAACGAGATCGACCGGGCTACCTTTTTCGTTTAATTCCAACATGACACGAAAAATACGCTGATGAGCGATGTTATAAAAATCTTCCGGTGTTAATTGTTCTGAAGCAGTCACAAGGGCTTCGTTCTCTAAGAAAATAGCCCCAATGACTGCTTGCTCTGCCTCAATATTTTGAGGCGGTGTCCGATCGGCATATACCTCGTTCATCCTCGTTCACTCCTAGGTTATCTTTACTTATCTTCGATGACATGAATATCAACGGTTGCTGTTACTTCTGGATGGAGCTTAATCGGCGTTTTTGTCACTCCAAGAGAACGAATTGGTTCTTCTAATTCGATTTTGCGTTTATCAACAGTAAAACCTTTTTTCTTTAAAATATCCGCAATTTGTTTTGTGGAAACTGCGCCAAATAAGCGTCCGCCATCACCTGCTTTAGCTTTTATTTCTATTTTTTCTTTTTCCAATTTTTCTTTTAACTGTTTTGCTTCTTCTAACTGTTTCTTCGCTTTTTTCTCTTCGGCTTTTTTCTGTTGTTCAAGACTTTTTAAGTTTCCTTTCGTTGCTTCGACTGCAAGGTTGTTTGGAAATAAGTAGTTACGCGCATACCCTTCCGATACTTCTTTCACTTCTCCTTTTTTCCCTTTTCCTTTTACGTCTTGTTGAAAGATAACTTTCATTCTTGTTTTCCCCCTTCCAAATATTTATCAATGGCTTGTTTTAATTCTTGTTCTGCTTCTTCTAACGTAACGTCTTCTTTAAATTGGGTCGCAGCATGTGTTAAATGGCCACCACCCCCGAGCATCTCCATGATGACTTGTACGTTCACATCACCAAGGGAACGGGCACTGATACTAATTTTTCCATCACCTCGGCGAGAGATGACAAAAGAACCTTTCACATGATCCATCGTTAAAAGCGTATCCGCTGCTTGTGCGATTAAAATTTGGTCGTACACTTCCCCCTCCGGTGCGACTCCAATCGCAATTCCTTCTCGATAAATAAAAGAATTAGCAATTAAATGAGACCTTTTGACATACGTCTCGATATCTTCTTTTAACAACATTTGCACAAGGGTTGTGTCTGCCCCATGAGACTTAAGAAAAGAAGCCGCATCAAACGTGCGAGAACCGGTACGGATCGCAAAGCTTTTTGTGTCGACAATGATCCCCGCAAGGAGTGCAGTTGCTTCGAGCGTATCCATTTTCACAGGGGCTGGTTGATACTCAAGTAACTCTGTAACTAGTTCCGCAGTGGAGGAGGCATATGGTTCCATGTACACGAGTACAGGATCTTTAATAAACTCTTCCCCACGACGATGATGGTCTAGCACCACTACCCGATCAATTGCTTTCACTAGTTTCGGTTCAATCACAAGAGATGGTTTATGCGTATCTACTACTACTAACAGCGTTTGACGAGTAATATGATCCAACGCTTCATTCGGCGTAATAAACTGAGACCACAAGTATTCGTGTTTTTCTATTTCATCCATTAGTTTTTGTACATCCGGATTAATTTCTTTCGGGTCTACCACAACGTAAGCATCGGTGTCATTGACTTCTGCAATCTTTAACACACCGATCGCCGCTCCAATTGCATCCATATCAGGATTTTTATGTCCCATGACAATGACTTGGTCACTTTCCAGGACAAAATCCCGAAGCGCATGGGAAATGACACGAGCTCTTACTCGTGTTCTCTTTTCAACGGCGTTGGACTTACCACCATAGAAACGAATCGTTCCATCCGCTTCTTTAATGGCCACTTGGTCTCCTCCTCTTCCAAGAGCAAGGTCAAGACTTGATTGAGCAAGAGCGCCAAGTTCTTGTAAAGATGGTTCCCCACAACCGATACCAATACTTAAAGTAATCGCTACTTTTTCTTTTTCGGTCGTTTCTCTAATTTTATCTAATATGTCAAAACGTGTTTCTTCTAAAACACGTAAAGTACGCTGGTGCATCACCGCTATAAAACGGTCAGAAGCAGTACTCCTTAATAATACACCATGTTCACTCGCCCAATCGTTCAATAACGAAGTCACATGACTCATCAATTTACTGCGAATTTGGTCCGGTATTCCTTGCGTGACGTCGTCGTAGTTATCCAAATAAATAATTGCAATGACAGTCTGTTCTTCTTCGTAAAGGTTTTTCGTTTCAATCGTATCCGTCATGTCAAAGAAATATAAAAGACGCTCTACTGCTTTGACATGCACAACGTATTGTCTTTCATTTAAAGTCACGTAGATCTCTTCATTGCCTTCTTCAATTCGGGAGATCAAGTTTTCATCAATCATGGTGATTTTTTCTCCCAGAAATTCTTCCGGCAAAAATTGTCTCATATACGGATTTGCCCATTGAATTTCCTTCTCTTCATTATACAATAGGATCCCAATTGGAAGCTTGGTGACCGCTTCTTCGCCAGCTTTATTAACGCGATGAGTGAGCGTTTGAATGTAGTTTTCTATGTCTTGTTCAAATACACTTTGGGTACGAAAAACATACAAAGACAAAAGCACGAGCAAAATAAGCCCCGCAAGACCTAATCGCCATTGATAATACGTCAACGCACCAAGAAGTAAAACGGAAAACAAGAGAAGGGCAATGACGGCAAGTCCATACCGCCGTTTGGAAAACAATTCAGGCATAATTTCAACCCCTACTTCAAATCAGATTCCAGACGTTTTTTTAAATGAAATCCTAAGTCGATAATACCTAACAAACGGGCGAGCAAGTGAATAATTGGTAACAAAAAACCGACGATCACTAAAATAATCGGCAACGCTTTGGATATGGATTTCACATAACAATAGTAAAACACGACGGTAAACCCTTGAATCGCCATCAACGTTTCAAGCAATGGAAACAGGTTCCAAACAATGATTGCTAATGTCGTTTGTTCGTTTCCAACGATGAAAAATAAAATGGTTACGATTAAATAATACCACAGTAAAGACCTAGGTAAATTCCATTCTCTAAATGGAGGGAAAGGGACAATATCCATTTTTAAACGGCGAAAGATCACATGAGCAATCCCTTGTGCCACAAGAGCGTAAATCGCTCCTGAAAAAACAATGAATAACGGAGCAAGATGTCCCATTTGGTGAATCATTTCTTCAAACATCGCTAGGTCTTCAGACGGTTCTTGACCGATGGACACAATCATTCTTTCTGCTTGTTCTAATGACTGTCTCATTGCATCTTGCATGACAATCATTGGATCCGTGGAAAGGATTAAAACAGAAGCTGCATACAATAAGACAATCCCTACTATGTACGTGACGGCACTTCCCGCGAGAACGATAAATGCTTCTTTTTTACGGCGAATCAACTCGCCAGCAACCACTCCACCGGCTCCGGAAAGAAAAGCATTCGGAAGTCCGAGTATCCCACCAACAAGAACGGACAACACCAAAACAGCAACAAACATCACAGTTCCTGGCTTCCAACCGTGACGTGCTGTGTATATGATAAAAGGTAAAGGCAAGAACCATAACAATATCGAAATAAATAAAGGAACATAAAGAGAAAGTAACAATAAGACGATAAATATCCCACTTAAAATTGCTCCTTCAGTTAACCTTTTCGTATCCTGCAAAAAAGTCACCTCTTCTGCTTACAAAATGTGGGTAAACATGTGAAAATGTAAAAGAAACCTATTGATACATTTTAAGCTATTCCTTCATAAAAAGAAAGACAAACAATCTCTCTCACCCTCGTTCGAGTAAAAAGATGGCACCTATCACTTCGCTTGATGATCCAACATCTCTCTTCTCTTATTATACCGAATAGCAAGTCTTTCGAGACGTAATACGGGTTAAAATAACTTCTATTAAGAGGGTATTCATCATGGGACGATGACTTTCTTTTTTAATTGATTTCATCCTGCCAAGTTGAAAAAAATCAGCGAAGGAAGCTCCTCCGCTGATTCTTGTTTTTATTGTTCCTTCACATATGGAAGGAGAGCTACGTGACGTGCCCGTTTAATTGCTTTTGTCAATTGACGTTGGTACTTAGCTGAAGTACCTGTCACACGTCTAGGTAAAATTTTACCACGTTCAGAAATAAATTTTTTCAAAAGCTCTACGTCTTTATAGTCAATTTTTTCGATTTTATTGACCGTAAAATAACATACTTTTCTCCGTTTTCCGCGACGACGTGCCATGTTAGTCCCTCCTTTTTGCTTTGTTTTCATTAAAACGGTAAATCATCATCCGAAATATCAATTGTTTTTCCTGCATCCGCAAATGGATCATTGCTTAAATCGGCACTTTGACCAGAACTTTGACCAGAACTTTGACCAGAACTGTACCCTTGACTTCCTTCCCATTGATCCATTGGTGGACTCATTTGAGGATCACTACCGCGTGACGCTGTAACGCTTCTCGGCTCTAAAAATTGGACGCTTTCCGCTTGTACCTCCACGACGGTTACTTGTCGTCCTTCTTGGTTTTCATAGCGACGACTTTGTAAACGACCATCGATACCAGCTAAACTTCCTTTTTTCAAATAATTAGCGACGTTTTCTGCCTGTTTTCTCCAAACGACACAGTTAAAGAAATCAGCTTCTCGTTCCCCTCTCTGGTTCGTAAATGGACGATTGACTGCAATGCCAAAATTGGCAACAGCTACTCCATTTGGAGTATATCTTAATTCCGGGTCTCGAGTTAAACGGCCGACAAGCACCACGCGATTAATCATAAGTACCTCTCCCTTTTTGTCATTAATCTTCGTCTTTAACAACGAGATGGCGAATGACATTGTCATCTATTTTAATGAGACGGTCAAACTCATCGATGGCAGCTGGTTCTGCTTGTGTGTACACAACGACATAGTAACCGTCTTTAAAGTCGTTAATTTCGTAAGCAAGTCGGCGCTTACCCATTTCATCGACTTTTTCAATTTCCGCACCGTTGTTTTTGAGTACGTTGTTATAACGTTCAATCGTTTCTTTGATTTGGTCTTCTTCCACGGTCGGAGCTAAAATATAGAGCAATTCATATTTACGCATCGCTTGCGTCACCTCCTTCTGGACTTACGGCTCTTTTTTAAAAATAAAGAGCAAGGAGCAAAATCTATTCGTATTTCACTCACTTTTCTCACATTTAGTCATTATAGCAAAATAAATGATACATCACAATATTAAACGTTAAATCGGAAATAAATAACGTCTCCATCTTGAACAATGTAATCTTTTCCTTCAAGACGTACTTTTCCGGCTTCTTTGGCAGCGGTCATGGAACCTGCCGCTACTAGGTCATCATAGCTGACAACTTCCGCACGGATAAATCCACGTTCAAAGTCACTATGAATGACTCCTGCTGCTTGTGGAGCTTTGGTGCCGCTCGGAATGGTCCATGCTCTTACTTCTTGTTCTCCTGCAGTAAAGTATGTCTCTAAACCGAGCAACCGATATGCGACGCGAATGAGCTTATCAAGTCCTGACTCTTCAATGCCTAGTTCTTTTAAAAATTCCGCTTTTTCATCGCCATCGAGTTCCGCAATTTCTTCCTCGATTTTAGCGCAAACGGTAATTACTTCAGACCCTTCTTTTTCCGCAAATTCTTTGACTTTTTTCACGTGCTCGTTATCTTCTTCGCTCAAGAGATCTTCTTCACTGACGTTTGCCACGTATAATACCGGCTTCATCGTAAGTAATTGAAAGCTTTTCACGACCTCTTTTTCTTCTTTTGTAAGGTCCACACTGCGAGCCGGTTTTTCCGCTTCAAAAGCGGCGAGTAACTTTTCCAAGACAGCATGTTCTTTCATTGCTTCTTTATCTTTTGTTTTTGCCATTTTTGCCGTTTTGACCGCTCGTTTTTCCACAGATTCCAAGTCCGCGAGAATCAGCTCTAAATTGATGACTTCAATGTCCCGAATCGGATCGACACTTCCAGAAACATGAGTAATATCACTATCATCAAAACAACGAACGACATGGGAGATTGCATCGACTTGACGAATATGAGACAGAAATTTATTTCCAAGTCCTTCTCCTTTACTTGCTCCTTCGACAATTCCGGCAATATCTGTAAATTCAAACGCCGTTGGAACCGTTTTTTTCGGTTTTACAAGAGTCGTTAGCTTTTCTAACCGATGATCCGGCACTTCGACGATTCCGACATTCGGGTCAATCGTACAAAACGGGTAGTTTGCAGATTCTGCTCCTGCTTGTGTAATCGCATTAAATAAAGTAGACTTTCCGACATTTGGAAGGCCTACAATTCCTGTTGTTAAAGCCATTGAATGGTCACATCCTTTTAGCACTCAATTGCATCACTTTCGCTTCTATCATTATAGAAATAAGCGTGCCGAAACACAAGAAAAGAAAAAAACTCGCGCAAAAACAGGTCCCATTTAATTTCCATATAACCTAAAATTTGCGGAACTATGAACCGATAAATAAAAGGCTCATACGACGGGAAAATGTTTATACGACACTTTTTGCGGGTAAAATTTGAAAAAGATGCAAAACGTTAATAAATTTCCATTTACATCTTTATACGACTGTTTATTCGTCCGCGAACGATTCATACGACCTGTCATAAGAGACGAAACCAAAAATTCGGTCGTATACTCGTAACATACTGATCGCTCAGTCAATGGGGTGTCACCGTTTTGTCGAAAGTTAATAGCAGCACAATTTTCCTATGATACAGTAAAAGAGAATCCGCTTTCGTCGGGATTCTCTTTTATCACCTAGATTCATCTTCTTTCGTTTCACCAGCGTGTGCGATGACTTTTTTTATTTTTTTCCGAAATTCACGGCGAGGTAACATGACGCTATGTCCACAACCGTTACATTTTATTCGTATGTCTGCTCCCATCCGAATGATCGTCCAGCTATTTTCACCACACGGATGCGGTTTTTTCATTTCCACAATGTCATGAAGAGAAAATGAATCTTTCGCCATTTTTGTCACCTCAATTCTCATATCTTCCTATCTTTCATCGTATCGCAACTTTTCATACCTGGCAATAAAAGGTTAGTGCTTTTTATTGATAAAAAGAGGATGAAGTAACACAACAATTAATAAATAGAGATTTAAAAACCCGTATAATGGATATAAAACAGATATTAAGCGGGAAAAACCGAAGCTTGTCATTGGAAGCATACTACAAAGCAGTAGCAAGGATAGTAACCACAAAGGAAGAGAAGTGACAGATTGAAGTCGACTAGAGAGACCGAATAAACCAGAAGCGGCAGTTGTGAAAATAGCAGCCCATAAAAGAATGGCCATAAAAGCAGTGATGATATGTGGATAATCTTGCATGATGGCAAAGAGGGGGATCTCGTACAACATAATATCTTCTGCCGAAATGACCAATGATTCATTGTATAAAAAAGACATCCCACCAAGAATGAACGCACTACCAATACTCGCAACAAATATTTCCGTTTTACTTTTCATTTCCTTTCCTGCTGCCGACAAAACAGCAACTAAAGGAAGGAGATTCAGGGAAGTGAACGTGATCGCTGCCGGCCAATTTCGTTGCTCTGTCCAACTCGTATAAAGAACGATATCTAAGTTTGTCCAAAAATAAAACAACAGCGTCGAACCTAAACTAACAATGAGAATTGGCATTAATAAACTATTTAATCCCGTTAATCCATGGACGCCACGGACAGCAACAAACATCAGCAAAAGACACATGAAAAAAATACCAATAAAGAAAGGCACTTGAAAATATTCCAGCGCGGCTCCTCCACCGGAAATCATGATTCCTGTCGTTGTAAATAAATAAAAAATAATAATGACATCGTAACTTTTCGCCAACCAAGGACCCAAAAGTTTACTTAACACTTCCGAATAATTGCTTGTTTTATACGTATAACTTACATTTAAAATCGTGTAACAGCATATGCTAAATAAAATACTAAAGAGAAATATAGCCAGTCTACTTTCATGACCGAAAAATTCCCATATTTCTCGACCAGAAGCATAGCCAGCGCCGATGGTTGTCCCAATAATTAAAAACATCCATTTCAATCCGTCCCAAATCATCGCTCTCTCCCTTTGCACTATCTTTCGTTTCCTACGTATAGAAAAAATAAAAGGTTCCTATACTGGGACTACTATGAAAAAGGAGAGACGTTTATGATGAAATTAAAAATATTCCCACAGAATCATTACCCTTTTTCTTATCACGTGTTTTCCGATCAGCCAGAAGCACCTATCCTGCTCGGTAATTACTTCACAGAACAACTGCAAAAAATACCAAATTCCCGCGATATTGTCCTTGTTTGTATTGGTACCGATCGTTCCACCGGCGATTCCCTCGGTCCATTAATTGGCAATCAATTAGAAAAAGAAAATTTAAAACATATGTTCGTGTATGGGACTTTATCAAATCCCGTGCATGCTGTGAATTTACATGAAAAATTAATGGAAATTAAAGAAACGCACGACAATCCTTATATTATCGGAATCGATGCTTGTTTAGGGCGTTTTAAAAATATTGGAAAAATTACTTTTGCGAAAGGTCCTGTCATTCCAGGTGCTGCAATGAAAAAACAACTTCCTCATGTCGGAGATGCTCATGTGACAGGGATTGTTAATGTCAGTGGGATGATGGAGTATTTTGTGTTACAAAACACGAGACTTTATACCGTGATGACGATTGCTAATTGTATTGCTGAAGGATTTATTTTGGCAGATCGGCGATTAAAAAGGAAACAGCGTTTAGTTCCTGATAAAGTTCTTAAAAAAGTATCAAAAAAATAACAAAAATAAAGCCAGTCTGAGGAGACTGGAAATATTTTTGGATTCAGTTTTGATCATGTTGTAACAGTGCTAGAATTCGTTCTAAATCGTCTTCGGTCATAAATTCGATTTCAATTTTTCCTTTTTTCTTTCCTTGTTTAATAGATACGGTAGTACCAAAATAGGCGCGTAAATCTTCTTCCTTCTCTTGAATATATGGAGAAGGTGTTTCTTTTTTCTTTGTTTCACGTGAAACATTTTGATTCCATTGTTGCACCAATTTCTCTGTTTGACGGACATTTAAATGTTCTTTTTCTATTTTGGAAACAAGGTCTTTCGCAAGAGATTTATTTTTCAACCCGGATAGCGCGCGACCATGCCCCATCGATAACGTTTTGTCTGCAATTTTCTTTTGGACGTCTTCAGGCAATTGCAATAGCCGTAAATAGTTGGCAATATGTGGTCGACTTTTGCCAATGCGTCGCGACAATTCTTCTTGAGTAATTCCTAAATAAGTCATTAATTTGTCGTAGGCTCGGGCTTCTTCTAAAGGATTTAAATTTTCTCGTTGTAAGTTTTCTATGAGTGCTACTTCCATCATTTTTTCATCGGAAAAGTCTTTCACAATCGCTGGCACTGTTTTTAGCCGTGCTGCTTTTGCGGCAATAAAACGTCTCTCTCCCGCAACAATTTCATATCCTTTGATACTTTTTCGCACGAGTAGCGGTTGCAAAACACCATGTTCTTCAATGGAAGCTTTTAATTCTTCTATCGCTTCTTCTGTGAAGTACTGTCTCGGTTGATATGGATTCGGTCGTAAATCTTTGATTTTAATTTCTTCCACCGTATGCTCTTTTCCGGTGATTTCATCAGGGAAAAATGCATTTAAACCTCTACCTAACCCTTTACCCACCTGCCACCACTTCCTTTGCTAAATCTAAATATACTTCCGCTCCTCTTGATTTTGCATCGTGGAGGATAATTGGGAGTCCGTGACTAGGAGCTTCTCCTAATCTTACATTTCTCGGAATAATTGTTTGGAAAACCTTTTCTCGAAAATATTTTTTCACTTCTTCAATTACTTGTAAACCAAGATTTGTTCGTGCATCTAACATGGTTAAAAGAACGCCTTCGATGGCAAGGTCATGATTGAGATGCTTTTGCACAAGGCGAATCGTATTTAAAAGTTGACTTAAACCTTCTAACGCGTAATACTCACATTGCACCGGTATCAATACCGAATCTGCCGCGGTAAGGGCATTGATGGTGAGAAGCCCAAGGGACGGGGGGCAATCGATAAAAATGTAATCATAGTCATCTTCAATATCGCTTAACCCTTTTTTTAAACGAATTTCACGAGAAATTGTTGGGACTAGTTCAATTTCTGCTCCTGATAAGTTGATGGTCGCCGGAACGACATCTAAATTGTCGATGGAGGCAGGACGAATAATTTGTTTAATATTTATGTCTTCTACAAGCAAGTTGTAGACACATTCATCAACGTCTCCTTTTTCAATTCCTGCTCCGCTTGTCGCATTTCCTTGAGGATCAATGTCAACAAGTAACACTTTCTTTCCAATATGAGCCATGGAAGCACTAATATTAACAGCAGTCGTCGTTTTACCAACCCCACCTTTTTGGTTGGCGACAGCAATTATTTTTGCCATCTGGACACCCACTTTCCTTTATTTCACACTCATTTGTCATGATTTCATGGAAACAATGACCACCCGAATTGGATAGAAAATAAATCTGCCATCTTGACGGGCAGATTATTTTTTCGGAATACGAATCGTAAATTGGTAATAGTCTCCTTGATCTTCTTCTTCTGTTTCAATTCGCAACCCACTTTTTTCAACCATGTTCACCGATTGTCGGATCGTATTCATCGCAAGACGAGTGTCACGGGAAAAATGTTTTTTGACTGGTCTTTTCTTTTTCGGTGTTTCTTTCTGACTGTCTTTGATCAGTTGTTCTGTCTGTTTCACATTTAGCTCTTGCTCAAGAATGATTTCAAGAAGACGTTTTTGTTCTTCTTCCTCTTTCACCGCTAATAGTGCCCGTGCATGTCTTTCGGTAATTTTTCTATCTTCTAAGGCACGTTGGACACTCTCTGTTAAATGAAGAAGGCGCAATTTATTGGCAACCGTCGATTGACCTTTCCCAAGTCGTTGGGCAAGACTTTCTTGAGTTAAACCAATCATATCAATGAGTTCTTTATATGCTCTTGCTTCTTCAATGGCGGTCAGATTCTCCCGTTGTAAATTCTCAATTAAAGCAAGAGAAGCGGTTTCTGTATCGCTAAAATCTTTAATAATTGCTGGTATCTCTTTCATTTCTAAATAAATAGCAGCACGAAGCCGACGTTCTCCCGCAATAAGTTCATACTTGTCATCTTTTTTTCGAACTGTAATTGGCTGTAATAAACCATGGGTACGAATCGATTGTGCAAGCTCCGCAATCTTTTCGTCATTAAAAATCGTACGTGGCTGAAATGGGTTGGCTACAATTTTGTCGACAGGGAGCTGTACAATTTCGACGATCTCATCTTCTTTTGTGTCCTTATTGTCATCCTGTTCACCAAAGCCAAACCATTTTTGAAGCGATTGCTTCATTGCCTGACACCACCTTACTAAGTACTACAGTACAGTCTAACGTATTCTCCATCACCATGCCGTTTTCCTGCTTATTCGATAGATGAAGAAAGTGTGAAATGATTTCACCATGCCAATTTTTATCTCCTAAAGAAGTGGTTTTTTGGCAGGAATTCCTGCTTTTCTTGGGTACTTTTTCGGAGTTGCATCTACTTTTTCCATTCGCAAAATATAGCGATTGCTTTTTTCATTCGGTAATTTCGTCACGTAAGGCTCTAACCACCTTCCCCCAAGCAAACGGCAAGCTTTATTGGCTTCTTTTTGCTCCACTTGTCCGGAAGCACCTTTTAATGCAATAAATATACCATTTTTCTTCACAAAGGGGAGACATAATTCTGTTAACACAGGCATACGTGCCACTGCCCGGGCAAGAGCTACATCGTAGTGATCCCGATGATGAGAGTCCCGCGCAATGTCTTCTGCTCGCCCGTGGAGAAATGTGACATTGTCAATATGTAACTCTTTCGCTAAATGCTCCAAAAAGGAGATTCGTTTTTTCAATGAGTCTACGATGACAACTGATAAATGGGGAAAACAAATTTTTAAAGGGATACTTGGAAAACCCGCTCCCGCTCCAATATCAATGACATGCTCTACTTTCATTATATCTATCGGAAAAGCTGCTGTTAACGAGTCAAAAAAATGTTTTTCATACACTTCATCTTCTGCGGTAATTCCTGTTAAGTTCATGTGCTTATTCCACTCTATCAATAAGCGGTAATACAAATCAAATTGTTCTTCCATCCTGGAAGTCAGTGTAATCTCCTTTTCTTCTAGCCAACTAGCAAACTGTTCTTTACTCATTACACGTCACCTCCTATCTATTTTTTAATGCTTGCGCGCGTGTTGCGGTGAAGCGGTTGACTACGCTTTCTATGTAAAAACGCTTGGGCGCTTCAGAACGTGGCAGAAGTTAAAAAAACGACTTCTGCCACGTTCTTCCATCGCCTTCGCGCCTAAATGGTTGCTTCCGCTTTTCGTGGCTAAACGGCTTTCTCAGCTTTTCGATGTCTAGCTTCGAAAGTCAGCCACTCGAGCGTTTCAGGTCACGGCAGAAGTCCAAAAACAGACTTCTGGCCGTGCTCTTCCAACGCTTTTCGTGGCTAAAAGGCTTTCTCAGCTTTTCGTTTTGTCCAGCTTCGAAAGTCAGCCGTTCGAGCGCTTCGGGTCGCTGAAGAAGCCAAAAAACGGCTTCTTTCACCGCCACTCCAGCGCTTGTCACGGCTAAACGGCTTTCTCAGCTTTTCGTTTTACGCTTCTTTTTTGCGGGCTAGTTTGCCTTGTTCTAAATAGACGAGCAAAATGGAAATGTCAGATGGGTTGACTCCTGATACGCGAGAAGCTTGACCGACGGAAAGTGGTCGTACTTTTGATAGTTGGTAACGGGCTTCGGTGGCAAGCCCTGTAATTTGATGATAATCGATATCTTCTGGAATTTTTTTCTCTTCCATCTTCTTCATTCGCTCGACTTGCTCCATTTGTTTTGCAATATACCCTTCGTATTTGATTTGAATCTCAACTTGTTCCTGTACTTCTGGAGACACTGGCCCTTCGGATGGAATGAACCGTGCGACATCCTCATAATGAAGTTCTGGGCGTTTCAATAAGTGAGCAGCCGAGACAGCTTCTTTCATGGGAGAGGAGTTCTTTTCTTGCAACATTTTTTGTAATGCCTCTGTTGGTTTGACGATCGTATTTTGGAAACGGGCTTTTTCTTTTTCAATTGCTTCTTTTTTCCGTAAGAAACGTTCGTACCGTTCTTCTGAAATGAGTCCTACTTTATAACCAATTTCCGTTAAGCGTAAATCTGCATTGTCGTGACGTAGCAATAGACGATATTCTGCTCGGGATGTGAGAAGGCGATACGGCTCATCGACTCCTTTTGTCACAAGATCGTCAATTAACACTCCGATATATCCGTCAGAACGGTCTAAAACGACACTTTCTTTTCCTTGGATTTTCCGGACGGCATTGATTCCAGCCATAATCCCTTGTGCTCCCGCTTCTTCATATCCTGACGTCCCGTTAATTTGTCCGGCGGTATACAAATTTTCGATCCGTTTTGTTTCAAGAGTTGGCCACAGTTGCGTAGGAACGATGGCATCATATTCAATCGCATGTCCCGGACGCATCATTTCGGCTTTTTCAAGGCCCGGAACGGACTTAATCATTTGAAATTGCACTTCTTCCGGCATGCTTGTCGAAAGCCCTTGGACATACATTTCCTTTGTGTTTCTTCCTTCAGGCTCAAGAAAAATTTGATGCTTTGGTTTGTCGTGGAAACGAACAATTTTATCTTCCACTGACGGACAATAGCGTGGACCATTTCCCTTGATCATACCGGAGTACATCGGAGAGCGATGTAAATTGTCGTTAATAATTTGGTGCGTCTCCGGAGAAGTGTACGTCAGCCAACACGGCAGTTGATCGGTAATATATTTTGTCGTTTCAAAGGAAAAGGCACGCGGCTCTTCATCTCCTGGTTGAATTTCCGTTTTGTCGTAATCGATCGTGTTTCCATTAATTCGTGGCGGAGTGCCCGTTTTAAACCGCTCCATTTCAAAACCAAGTTCTTTTAAGTGGTCCGCCAGTCGTATGGACGGTTGCATATTGTTTGGTCCACTTTCGTATTGAACATCCCCAATTATAATTGTTCCGCGCAAAAACGTTCCTGTTGTGACAATGACTGCTTTTGCGTAATAAGCTAAACCGGTATTCAATAATACTCCTTTACATACACCGTCTTCCACAATTAATTCATCGACCAGTCCTTGGCGAAGCTGTAGATTTTCTTGATTCTCCAGCGTATTTTTCATTTCTTTTTGATAAAGAGCTTTATCTGCTTGTGCTCGTAATGCCCGCACGGCAGGACCTTTTCCTGTGTTTAAAAGACGCATTTGAATGTGCGTTTTATCAATGTTTTTTCCCATTTCACCGCCGAGTGCGTCAATTTCCCGTACGACGACGCCTTTGGCCGGACCACCGAGAGACGGGTTACATGGCATAAAAGCAACGGCATCCATATTAAGCGTGAGCATGAGCGTTTTTGCTCCCATGCGAGCTGCCGCAAGCCCTGCTTCCGTTCCCGCATGTCCTGCGCCGATAACAATGACATCAAACTCGCCACCATAAGTTGGTACTTTTTTCGGCATCCATTTTACCTCCTTCATTGTTGTTATTTTCCTAAACAAAATTGAGAAAAAAGCTGGTCTAAGAGACCATCATGAACGTTTTCTCCGATAATTTCCCCCAGCAGTTCCCAAGCACGGGTCACATCAATTTGGACTACATCTACCGGCATTTCCATTTCGGTAGAGTGTAATGCCTCATCAATTGCTTCTTTTGCTTTTTCTAATAATCCGATGTGACGGGCATTGGAAACATAACTCATTTCCGTTGTCTCTACTCCTTGTTCGAAAAAGATGCGGGAAATCGCTTCTTCTAATTCGTCAATTCCTTCATCTTTTAATAAAGAAGCACGAATAATTGGGCGTCCTTGCGCCAATTCTTGAATTCGTTTCTCCTCTATTTTTTGGTCGAGATCTATTTTGTTCAGCACAATAATCGCTTCTAGCCCTTCAATTGCTTGAAATAGAGCTTCATCTTCCTTCGTTAATTCTTCTGCACTGTTTAACACGAGCAAGACGAGATCCGCTTCTTTTAACACTTGATGGGAACGTTCCACCCCGATTTTTTCAACAATGTCCTCTGTCTCGCGAATACCTGCCGTATCAACAAGTCGAAGAGGAACCCCGCGAATGTTGACGTACTCTTCCAATACGTCTCGGGTCGTACCCGGAATGTCAGTGACGATTGCTTTATTTTCTTGGACAAGACTATTCATGAGCGATGACTTACCAACATTGGGTCTCCCAACAATGGCCGTTTGAATCCCTTCTCTCAAAATTTTACCTTCTCTGGCGGAACGGAGTAACTGCACGATTTCTTCGCGCACGTCTATCACTTGTTCTTTCAATTTCGCCAAAGTAACCGACTCTGCGTCATATTCAGGATAATCAATGTTCACTTCCACACTGGCAATGGCTTCAATTAACGTTTGACGTAATCGGCGAATACGGTGAGAGAGACGTCCTTCCACTTGTTGTAAAGCAACATTCATCGCTTTATCCGTTTTCGCACGAATCAGATCCATGACCCCTTCTGCTTGGGATAAATCTATTCTCCCATTCAAAAAAGCGCGTTTCGTAAATTCTCCGGGTTCTGCAAGACGAGCGCCTTCCCTTAGAACGAGTTGCAACACCCGATTCACCGAAACAACTCCCCCGTGGCAGTTAATCTCGACCACATCTTCGCGCGTAAAAGTTTTTGGTGCACGCAGTACCGACACCATGACTTCTTCTACTCGCTCTTTTGTTTTTGGATCTTCTAAAAATCCATAATGAATCGTGTGCGTCGGTACTTCCGTTAAAGACTCTTTTCCACAAAAAATTCGATCAGCAATGGAAATCGCATCTTCTCCGCTGATGCGGACAATTGCAATCGCTCCTTCGCCAACCGGTGTGGAAATCGCTGCAATTGTGTCAAATTCCATTTCTCATACCCCCTTTCAATCCACACATCTCTCTGTTTATTGTCAATGATTGTTTCGTCACAATCCTATTTTTATCAACAGGTAGGTTATTCCCCTAACTTAACAGAATACCATATTCCATCAAAGGGAGAAAGAAAAAAACTATCCACATGTGGATAGTTTTACTATCATCGGATGATAACGATTCTTTTCTTATTTCACTATATTGGTTTTAGTCAGTCCTTTTCTTCAAGGCAGACGAAAAAAAGAACCGCTCTCCTTATTTGGAAAGCGGCTTTTTGATTCATCATGTTGGTCGAATGACAATGTGACGACGAGCGCCTGTCCCTTCTGAATATGTCTCGACATCTTCTCTATATTGAAGTGCTGTATGAATAATTTTTCTTTCCCGGGCATTCATTGGCTCTAATGCTACTTTCTCTCCTGTTCGCACTGCTTTATTTGCAAGTCTTTCCGCGAGTCTTTCTAGCGTTTCTTGTCGCTTCTGTCGGTAATTTTCTGCGTCGATAATTACCCGTTTATACGAGTCACCAGAACGATTGCGGACGAGATGAACGAGGTACTGGAGGGAATCTAAAGTGCGTCCACGTTTCCCAATCATCACTCCAATATCTTTTCCACTTAAATGAAACAAAAGCTCGTCTTCCGTTTCATGAACGGTAACATCGACATCCACTTTCATTTCTTCAATTACTTGTAAAAGAAATGAATGGGCCTCTTCTGTAGGATTTGGAAGCTGTTTGTCCATTTCCTCTTCCATAGCACCTTGTTCTTCTTTTTCTATCGAATTGTTTGCTTGTTGTTCTTCCTCTATCTCCTCTTCTTCTTTTAACGAAACCTCCAATAAAGCAGGTTTTGCGCCAATAATGCCGAGAAATCCTTTTGACGGTTGTTCTAGTACGGTATATTCTACGTTGCTCAGATCTGTATTTAATTGTGATAATGCAGTATCGAGCGCCTCTTCAATCGTTTTTCCCGTCACTTTCACCGTCTTCACTTTTTCTTCGCCCCTCCTGTTTTGGCTGCCATTTTTTCTTCCGCTCGCTTTCTCGCTCCAGGACCAGTAATAAAGTGTGTTTGACCTATCATAAATAAGTTACCAATGACCCAGTACAGCGCCAAAGCAGACGGGAAGAAGAAAGCAAACACTGTAATCATAATCGGCATCATGTACAACAACACTTTCATCTGTGGATTGTCTTGGACCATCATCATCTTTTGTTGAATAAATGTCGTTGTTCCCGCAATTAATGGTAAAATAAAGTCAGGTTGTCCTAACTCAAACCATAAAAATTGATGCCCGCCGATTTCTTCCGTTCTCATAATGGCGTGATAAAATGCGATTAAAATTGGCATTTGAATAAGAATAGGAAAACACCCTGCTAATGGGTTAATGTTTTTCTCTTGAAATAGTTTCATCGTTTCTTCTTGCAGCTTCTGTTGTGTCTTTTGATCTTTCGCGCTATATTTTTCTCTTAACTTCTCCATTTCCGGTTGAATTTCCTGCATAGCCCGAGTACTTTGTGTCTGTTTGATCATCAGCGGAAGAATGATAATACGTAGAAGTATTGTAACGATAATTATAGAAAGACCATAGTTTTCTGACATTGCTTCCGCGATCGTTATGATTAACCAAGAAAGCGGATAAACAAAAAAGGAGTTCCAAATCCCTTCACTTTCTTTTGTAATTGGCTCATCAATATCAAGACAGCCCGTCATAACAGTCATGACGAGGATCAACATGGCTGCCAGACCTATTTTTTTGTACACATTTGTTTCCTCCTTGACCCAATACCGGTGATCATTTTCAAACCTTCCTTTATTTTAACGGAGTGCATGAAAGAAATAAAGAAACATTTGTAATGTCTACTTATTTTTCATTTTCCGTTTGTTTCGATTGGCTGCTTTCCTTTTGTATGTGTTTCCGACTTTCATCACATGCTGCAAACTTTTTTTCATTTCATCAAAAGACATGGACAGAACAGGCTTTCTAGCAATAATCACATAATCTCTTTCTTGAACAAGTTCGTCTCCAATTTCTCTCATAATTTCTCTTACTCTACGTTTAATCCGATTTCTTGCAACTGCATTTCCCATGTTGCGACTGACGGTGATTCCGACACGAAAATGGGCTTGTCCTGGTTTGTCGATCGTATAGACGACAAATTGTCGATTCGCAAAAGACGATCCTTTTTCAAAAATGTAACTAAATTCATGGTTTTTCTTAATGCGATATTCTTTTTTCACTTCCTCCCTCCTTTGTTCTCATTCCCATTATATGTGAAGTTGTAGATGCCAGATTGCGAGTTATGTATATTACTACGGTCCGTCCATTGATAGACGCGAAAAATGTTGCCCTTAAGGTTTCGTTTCATTCTTGTCACTCGGGCGCTTCAGAACATGGCAGAAGACAAATTAAAGACTTCTGTCCGTTCTTTCCCAACACTTTTCATTATACATAAGGAAAAAGACCACTGAAATCAGTGGTCTTACGCAGTCAATACTTTTCTTCCTTTGCGACGACGGTTTTTCAAAACGAGTCGACCATTTTTTGTACGCATCCGTTTACGAAAACCATGTACGTTTTTACGCTTCCGTTTACTTGGGCTATATGTTGGTTTTCCCATTGTTGCACACCTCCTACAAAAAACAAATATCTTTTTAATTATACTCTAAATCAACCTTTCACAAAAGTAGATGTGTCTTTTGGAATGACGAGAGTATAATAACGGACTTTTTTTAGAAATACTGCTTGTTGATTATATAGAGAATCGGATCTGATTGTCAAGGTGAAATCCGGATACGTACATGAAAATTTGAGTAGGTATGCTTTCTCTCTTTCAAATTTTTTTCATCCATCCACTCGTCTCCGTTCGTCCGAAAACTGCTTTTCAATGGCTTGTTTTACACAAAAAAATTTTTTTCAAGAGCGATTTTTTAACGACAGGTGTGGATAAGATTTTTCATTAAATGACATCTTTCGACAATGTTATCGACAGCTTACACACATGATATAGTAGTGTGTATAATAATCGTACACAAGGTATTGATTTTGTGGATAAGTTCTTCAAACATCGTTGCTTCCGGGGTTTTTTTCTGGTATGATATACATGTTTTCTTTTGGATAACAGATATTCACAACCTAACTTTTCCACAAGTGTGGATAGTCGTGTGGATAATTCTCCACACGTTCTTTATACCTATATCCACAAGGTGTGAAAGGTGGGGACTTCTTAATTTTATTAATATAATTTCATAACACAATGGACTGAACGATATAACGAACGTGTTCTTTTTATCGTATGCATGTCTACTATGAGGCTTCCGCATTTACACACAATACATAAAATGGAAGCCTTTTCTGACTTGCCACACAAATGTAATGTAAAGGGGGACAGCTCGTTGGAAAACATAGCTGACTTATGGGAGCAAACGTTGGAGTATATTAAGAAAAAGGTCAGTAAGCCGAGTTTTGAAACGTGGTTAAAAGCAACCCAAGCCCATGACATTGAAGATAATACGATGATTATTCATGCGCCGAATGAATTCGCTCGGGATTGGCTTGAAAATCGTTACACATTGCTTATTTCAGATGCTTTAAAAGAAATTACCGGTGCGGAACTAAACGTCAAGTTTATTATTCCTGCCATTGAAGAAGAAACAGAAGAAGCGCCAACGAAGCCAAAAGAAGAACAATTGTCTGAAACAAATGGACAATCAGATGTTCCAAAAAGTATGTTAAATGACAAATATACATTTGACACATTTGTGATTGGTTCAGGAAATCGCTTTGCTCATGCTGCCTCCCTAGCAGTCGCAGAAGCACCGGCAAAAGCGTACAATCCTCTGTTTATTTATGGAGGAGTAGGGCTTGGCAAAACTCATCTCATGCATGCCATTGGCCATTATGTTATCGAGCATAACCCAGATGCTAAAGTTGTATACTTATCCTCAGAAAAATTTACAAATGAATTTATTAACGCCATCCGAGATAATAAAGCGATTCATTTTCGCAATAAATATCGAAATGTCGATGTACTTTTAATAGATGATATTCAATTTTTAGCGGGAAAAGAACAGACACAAGAAGAATTTTTCCATACATTTAATGCGTTGCATGAAGAATCAAAACAAATTATTATTTCCAGTGATCGCCCGCCAAAGGAAATTCCTACGTTAGAAGACCGACTCCGTTCTCGCTTCGAATGGGGCTTGATTACCGATATTACGCCACCGGATTTAGAAACAAGAATCGCGATTTTACGGAAAAAGGCAAAAGCCGATAAATTAGATATCCCAAATGAAGTGATGCTTTATATTGCAAACCAAATTGATACAAATATTCGTGAACTAGAAGGTGCTTTAATTCGAGTCGTCGCTTATTCTTCTTTAATTAATCAAGATATGAACGCAGATCTTGCGGCTGAAGCATTAAAAGATATTATTCCAAGCGCGAAACCGAAAAAGCTGACAATTACGGACATTCAACAAGTTGTCGCGGACCATTATGACGTGAAAGTAGAGGAGTTAAAAGCAAAGAAGCGAACAAAAATGATTGCTTTCCCAAGACAAATTGCCATGTATTTATCAAGAGAAATGACGGAGAACTCTTTACCGAAAATAGGAGAAGAATTTGGGGGACGAGACCATACAACTGTGATTCATGCACATGAAAAAATCTCTAAAATGTTACAAACTGACACAGAATTCCAGAAACAAATCCAAGAAATTATGAACAAGTTACAAACATAATACGGGAAAACATAGACTTTTATACACAATTTATCCACATGTTGAAAACTTAATGAAATCAGGAAAAGAAGTTAGTTATCCACACCACTCACACCCTCTATTACTACTACTGCCTTAAAAATATAAATATATATTATAAAGGGAGATGGATTATGCATTTTGTCGTTGATAGACGCATCTTTGTAGAAAATGTACAACATGTCAATAAATCAATCTCTTCCAGAACGACCATTCCGATTTTGGCCGGGATGAAAATTGACGTCTCATCTGCGGGTATCACTTTAACAGGAAGCGATTCAGACATTTCAATTGAAACATTTATTCCTAAAGAAGATGACGAAAATGAATATATAGATATTTTTCAAGAAGGAAGGATCGTCCTTCAAGCTCGTTTTTTTGTAGACATTGTTAGAAAGCTCCCTGGAGATAAAATTGAAATCTTCGTTCAAGAACAATTTGCCACAACGATTCGTTCCGGAAGTGCTGTTTTTCACTTAAATGGTCTCGATCCGGAAGAATATCCGGTACTCCCAAAACTATCAGAAGAGCAAATGTTTCAATTGCCACAAAATATATTAAAAAATATGATTCATCAAACGGTCTTTGCAGTGTCCACTCAGGAAACACGTCCGGTGTTGACAGGTGTCAACTTTGAAGCAGAAGATGGGGTGTTAACCTGTACTGCAACAGATAGTCACCGATTAGCGATGAGAAAAGTGCCTTTTGAAACAACTTCTGATGATTTAATTTTTTCCAATATTGTCGTACCGGGAAAAAGCTTAAATGAGCTGAATAAAATATTAACGGACACAGACGATCCGGTAGATGTTGTTATTACAGACACACAAGTGTTGTTTAAGTTAAAAAATTTACTGTTTTATTCAAGACTCCTTGATGGGAACTATCCTGTAACGAAAACGATGATCCCAGAGCAATCAAAAACCGATTTAGAGTTACCACGAAAAGAATTGCTTGCTACGCTAGAAAGAGCTTTTCTCCTATCAAAAGAAATAAAAAACCACGTTGTCCATTTACGCGTTTTGGAAAATAATGAAATAGAAATCATGTCCGTTTCCTCAGAAATAGGGAAAGTGAAGGAAAAAGTGACTTGTGAAAAAGTTAAAGGGGAAGAAATACGTATTTCTTTTAACGGAAAAAATTTAATTGACGCCTTGAAAGTGATTGACAGCGATCATGTATACATTCGTTTTACCGGAGCGATGAGTCCTTTTACATTGCAACCAACCGACACGGATCAAATGTTGCACCTCTTTTCACCGGTTCGAACGTACTAACGCAATGAAGTTGTCAGAAGAGGAACCCCTCTTTTGGCAACTTTTTCCTTTTATATTATCCGTTTATTTTCGTTCAAAAGTAATACGAATTGCATCTATGAAACCGATGGGAAGATGGGCGTCAACTGTTGTCCAATGATAGGAGTAATAAAAATTTCCCCCAACCATTTCTTTATTGGCGTTATCTCAAATAGTTTAGTAAAATAGAGAGTGATAAAGTCATCTCGGATATAAATGAGGAAGAGCCTTCTGCTTCACTTTGCCCAATTTGAAGTAGAAGCTCTTCTACTTCTTACAGGTGCCCAGCTACTGGGTGCAATGAATAGGGGGAATGGCGGTGGCTAAGTCCTTGTCGATTCAGACTGAATACATTACGTTGGGACAAATGTTAAAAGAAGTAGGTCTGATTGATACCGGTGGCATGGCGAAACATTTTTTAGCGGAACGAATGGTCAAAGTAAATGGGGAAAGAGAAGATCGTCGTGGCAGAAAACTGTATGACGGCGATGAAATCGAGATTGAAGATACGGATGTATATATCGTTTCTTCAATGAGTAAATAGAGGGATTTACTTGTATATTCGCACACTTCGTCTCAAACAATTTCGTAATTATGACCGGTTAGATCTACAAGTGGAAAATAAAGTGAACCTTATTCTCGGTGAAAACGCCCAAGGGAAGACAAATTTGATGGAAGCTATTTATATGCTAGCCTTTGCGAAGTCGCACCGGACCGCAAATGACAAAGAACTTATTCAATGGAATCAAGATTTTGCAGTAATAGATGCAGAGCTGGAAAAGAAAAACGGACATGCAACACTCGGGATCGTCCTTTCATCAAAAGGAAAAAAAACAAAAATAAATCACTTGGAGCAACAAAAATTAAGCGATTTTGTTGGTACAATGAATGTAGTGATGTTTGCTCCGGAAGACCTCCATTTGATCAAAGGAGGGCCCCGGTTAAGACGCCGATTTATTGACATGGGGATAGGGCAAATAAGTACGGTATATCTTCATGATCTCTCGCTTTATCAACGGATTTTAAAGCAACGAAACCAGCTCTTAAAATCAATGTTTCCAGTTCCGCAAGAGGATCAAGAAATCATGCTCGATATTTTAAGTGAACAATTGAGCGTGGCAGCAGCGAAAGTAATCGAACGTCGCTTTGCTTTTTTACGCTTGTTAGAAAAGTGGAGTAGAGAGATTCATGAAGAAATTACAAGACAATCGGAAACATTAACAATTCGCTATCAACCGTCCTGTAATGTATCAGAAGAGATGGATTTGTCGATGATAGAAAAGAGAATGAAAGAAACATTGGAACGGGACAAACAGCAAGAAATACGAAGAGGTTTAACTTTAACTGGTCCCCATCGGGATGATATGTCGTTATTTATAAACGGAAAAGAAGTGCAAGTATACGGCTCGCAAGGTCAACAACGGACTGTCGCCTTATCTTTGAAACTGGCAGAAATTGAGTTGATTTATGATTCGATTGGCGAATATCCTATTTTATTGTTGGATGATGTGTTATCCGAATTGGATCACCATCGCCAAACTCACTTACTGAACGCCATCCAAAGCAAAGTGCAAACATTCGTAACGACGACAAGTGTGGATGGAATTGAACATCAAACGTTACAAGAAGCAACTACCTTTTATGCCAAAGAAGGCACGTTGACGAAAATGAAATGAGGTGAACGAATGTTTATTCACTTGGGCGGAGATGAAGTGATCCTTTCAAAGGACGTAGTCGCCATTCTTAATTATGATTCCAATGACGAAACGACGACGGAACAACTATTATCATCTTACAACCAAAAAAATGTGGTCGAAATCGGTGAAGATGTGACGAAATCGGTAGTAGTGACCGTCGATAAAATATACTTATCACCAATTTCTTCTCTCACGTTAAAACGAAGAGCCCAAGCAGTGGAAGGGTTTGATGATTACAGTGAAGATGCGCTCGAGGAAGACGACGTCGACATGGATTCCTGATTATGGAAATGAAGGTGAATACATTGTCAATTGAGAAACAATCTTACGATGAAAGTCAAATACAAGTCTTAGAAGGTTTAGAAGCTGTCCGCAAACGACCTGGTATGTATATCGGGTCGACTAGTTCGCGCGGACTACATCATTTAGTATGGGAAATTGTTGACAACAGTATCGATGAAGCGATGGCGGGTTATTGCGACCACATTTGGGTCACTATTCTTAAAGACAATAGCATCACCGTGCGGGACAATGGACGAGGCATCCCGGTTGGAATTCATGAAAAAATGGGAAAACCTGCCGTGGAAGTTATTATGACCGTACTTCATGCCGGTGGTAAGTTCGGCGGTGGTGGCTATAAAGTGTCCGGTGGATTGCACGGTGTTGGTGCTTCGGTTGTGAACGCATTGTCTCAGTCATTAGAAGTGGAAGTCCATCGGGATGGCAACATTTACTATCAACGTTATCAACGCGGTGTCCCCGAAAATGAATTAAAAATGATTGGGACGACAGATGAACAAGGAACGAAAATTCATTTTACCCCGGACAGAGAAATATTTGATGAAGTCGAGTTTGAATACGACGTCCTTTCGAAGCGCTTACGTGAATTGGCTTTTTTAAATAAAGGTTTAAAAATTACATTAACGGATGAACGCGATGACGAAAAAGAACCGGTAGAATACTATTATGAAGGTGGGATCGCTTCTTTTGTGACGTATTTAAACCGTCAAAAAGAAGTGTTGCACGAAACACCGATATTTATTGAAAGCGAAAAAGACGAAATTCAAGTAGATATTGCAGTGCAATATAATACTACGTTCACAAGCAATATTTATTCTTTTGCGAACAATATTAACACCCACGAAGGTGGAACGCACGAAGTTGGTTTTAAATCAGGACTCACGCGTGCGATTAACGATTATGCCCGCCGTCATCAACTGTTTAAAGAAAACGATCCTAATTTAATCGGAGATGATGTGCGTGAAGGGTTAACTGCCATTATTTCAGTGAAGCTCCCGGACCCTCAGTTTGAAGGACAAACGAAAACGAAACTCGGTAACAGTGAAGCACGGACGATCACCGATTCTTTATTTACGGAACATTTCACTCGTTTTCTCGAGGAAAACCCTGACACAGCGAAAAAAATTGTCGAAAAAGGGCTTATGGCGTCGCGTGCGCGGGAAGCGGCGAAAAAAGCACGAGAGTTAACGCGACGTAAAAATGCGTTAGAAGTAAGCTCTCTTCCTGGAAAATTAGCAGACTGTTCTTCCCGGGACGCTTCCATTAGTGAACTATATATTGTGGAAGGGGATTCTGCGGGTGGTTCTGCAAAACAAGGAAGAGATCGGCATTTCCAAGCGATTTTACCATTACGTGGAAAGATCATTAACGTGGAAAAAGCACGACTGGATAAAATTTTATCGAACAATGAAATTCGCACGATCATTACTGCCATCGGGACGGGAATTGGCGAAGAATTTGATATAACAAAAGCGCGATACCATAAAGTGATTATTATGACGGATGCGGACGTGGACGGCGCCCATATTCGTACGTTATTATTGACATTTTTCTATCGGTATATGCGCCCTCTCATTGAACACGGGTACATTTATATCGCACAACCGCCGCTTTACAAAGTAACCCAGGGAAAAAAAGAGCAATACGCCTATGTAGAAGAGGACTTAGAACGCATTCTGCGCGAACTACCCGAAAAACCAAAACCGGAATATCAACGCTACAAAGGTCTTGGGGAAATGAATCCATCCCAATTATGGGAAACAACGATGAATCCAGAAACACGAACACTACTGCAAGTAAACCTAGACGATGCCATAAAAGCAGATGAAATTTTTGAAATTTTAATGGGAGAAAGAGTCGAACCAAGAAGAGACTTCATCCAAGAAAACGCAAAATACGTCAAAAACTTGGATGTATAAAGAAAAGCGTAGGAGCCTTGCTCACGAGCGACAAGCGCTGGAAGGGCGGTGAAAGAAGCCGTATTTTGGCTTCTTCAGCGACCTGAAGCGACTCGAGCGAGTAGGCTCCGAAGCTAGACAAAACGAAAAGCTGAGAAAGCCGTTTAGCCACGAAAAGCGTTGGAAGAGCACGGCCAGAAGTCTGTTTTTGGACTTCTGCCGTGAACTGAAACGCTCGAGTGGCTGGCTTTCGAAGCTAGACATCGAAAAGCTGAGAAAGCCGTTTAGCCACGAAAAGCGTTGGAAGAGCACGGCCAGAAGTCTGTTTTTGGACTTCTGCCGTGAACTGAAACGCTCGAGTGGCTGGCTTTCGAAGCTAGACATCGAAAAGCGGA
>NZ_WKJG01000029.1:0-22435 GCF_027853235.1 Aliibacillus thermotolerans | reverse complement strand
AAGCGGAAGCAACCGTTTAGGCGCGAAGGCGGTGGAAGAACGGGGACAGAAGTCGTTTTTTGACTTCTGCCACGTTCTGAAGCGCCCAAGCGCCTGGTTGCTTGAGCTAGACATAAAGAAAAACGGAGGCGACTGTACAGGCGCGATAGATTCTGGAAGGGCAGGAAAGAAAGCGGGTTTTGCTTTCTTTCCCTGACCTGAAGAATCCGAGAGCCTAAGAGCCGGTTCATCACGATAAGCGGAGGCATCGAAGCTAGAAATAAATATCCAACATTCGCCATAGAGCTCGGCGACAAGCCGAGTTTTTCTAATCAAAGAAGATGAATAGAAGCATTGCAAGGAGGATGTATGCATGTCAGAGAGTAATTCTCGGGTGACGGAAGTAAATATTGGTGAAGAAATGCAAACGTCGTTTCTTGACTACGCGATGAGCGTTATCGTAAGCCGGGCGCTTCCTGACGTGAGAGATGGTCTGAAACCCGTTCATCGTCGAATTTTACATGCGATGAATGAATTGGGGATGACTCCCGATAAACCGTATCGAAAGTCCGCTCGGATTGTCGGAGACGTCATTGGGAAGTTTCACCCGCATGGTGACGCAGCGGTCTATGAAACAATGGTTCGGATGGCACAAGATTTTAACTATCGTTACATGTTAATTGATGGCCATGGGAACTTCGGGTCTGTCGATGGAGACTCGGCGGCTGCGATGCGTTATACCGAAGCAAAAATGTCGAAAATATCGATGGAACTCGTTCGCGATATTAAAAAAGATACGATTGACTATCAAGATAACTATGACGGAAACGAGAAAGAACCTGTCGTGTTGCCTGCTCGTTTTCCTCATTTGCTTGTCAATGGCGCGTCGGGAATTGCAGTCGGGATGGCTACGAACATTCCGCCTCATCAATTGGGAGAAGTGATAGATGGTGTTCTTGCATTAAGTAAAAATCCAGATATTACTGTGTCGGAATTAATGGAATATATTCCGGGACCGGACTTTCCAACGGGAGCTAAAATTCTCGGTCACTCTGGTATTAAACGTGCTTATGAAACAGGGCGTGGATCCATTACATTACAAGCGAATGCCCATATTGAAGAGTCAAAAACAGGAAAAGAAACGATTATTATTACTGAAATCCCTTATCAAGTGAATAAAGCTCGCTTAATTGAAAAAATAGCGGAACTCGTCCGCGAGAAGAAAATTGAAGGAATTACTGATTTGCGAGACGAGTCTGACCGGAATGGTATGCGAATTGTGATTGAAGTAAGAAAAGATACGAACGCAAAAGTATTATTAAATAACTTGTACAAACAAACAGCCATGCAAACTAGCTTTGGCATTAACATGCTCGCTCTCGTGAACGGCAGACCGGAAGTACTGAATTTAAAAGAATGTTTATCTCACTACTTAGCGCACCAGCAAGAAGTGATTCGTCGTCGCACGGAGTTTGAGTTAAGAAAAGCAGAAGCCCGGGCCCATATTTTAGAAGGACTTCGCATCGCATTGGATCATATTGATGCGGTGATTTCTCTCATTCGTGGTTCGAAAACGACGGAAGAAGCAAGAAATGGTTTAATGGAACAATTTCATTTATCCTATGACCAGGCACAAGCAATATTGGACATGCGTTTACAACGGTTGACCGGACTAGAGCGGGACAAAATTGAAGAAGAATATCAAGAATTAACGGCATTGATTAAAGAACTAAAAGATATTCTTGCAAGTGATGAACGGATTTTGGACATTATTCGGGAAGAGTTATTAGAAATCAAAGAAAAGTATAATGATGAGCGGCGGACGGAAATTACTGTCGGTGAAAATCATATCGAAGACGAAGATTTAATTCCTCGTCAAAACGTCGTCATTACTGTTTCTCACCGTGGTTATGTGAAAAGAATGCCGAGTGACACGTATCGCAGTCAACGTCGCGGAGGACGAGGCATTCAAGGAATGGGCACGAATGATGATGACTTTGTTGAACATTTATTTACGACCAGTTCCCATCATACGCTCTTGTTTTTTACTAATAAAGGAAAAGTATATCGGTTAAAAGCATATGAAATTCCAGAACAGAAACGGACTGCAAAAGGGATTCCTGTCATTAACTTATTGCAAATTGATAAAGATGAAGAAATTAGTACGGTCATTCCAGTAAAAGAATATAGAGAAGATGCTTATTTGTTTTTCGTGACAAAACAAGGAATTGCAAAACGAACGAAACTATCGGAGTTTAAAAATATTCGTCGCGGTGGTTTGTTCGCGATAACGATTCGAGAAGGAGACGAACTGTATGGGGTGCGTCTCACGAACGGGTCAGAGCAAATTATTATCGGAACAAAACAAGGGATGGCGATTCATTTCCATGAAGAAGACGTTCGTTTTATGGGGAGAACAGCTGCCGGTGTCAAAGCGATCACGCTGGAAAAAGACGATGAAGTCATTGGGATGGCCATTACCGATCCAAATCAAGACGTATTAATGGTAACAGCGAAAGGTTTCGGAAAACGAACGCCAATTTCAGAATTCCGAACACAAAATCGTGGCGGAAAAGGGTTAAAAGCAACGACTTTAACGGAGAGAACGGGAGAATTAGTAGCACTCCGCTCCGTCTCTGATGATATAGACATTATGATTATGACGATTCATGGTGTACTCATCCGAATTCGAGCGGACGAAATTTCTCAATATAGCCGCTACGCGCAAGGGGTGACATTAATTCGAGTAGATGAAGGGGAAGAAGTATCAACTGTCGCTCCTGTGTATACTCCAGAGTCAGAGAATGAAGATGAAAAAGAAGAATTAGAAGATGAAACGGATGAGTAAGCGTCGGTATACGTGAACGAAAAGAAGGGGCTGGATCAGTCATTTGACTGGAACAGTCCCGTTATTTGTAGGGAGGATTTGACATTGAAATTAAGCATATTAGACCAATCTCCAATGACGAACGAACAAACAGCACGGGATGCTCTCATTGCTTCCCGAAAGTTAGCGCAATTAGGGGAAACATTAGGTTACACCCGTTTTTGGATGACGGAACACCATGATTTAGACGGTTTAGCTTCCTCTGCACCAGAAGTGTTATTAAGTTATGTCGGCGCTTATACAAAGTCGATTCGGCTCGGAACTGGGGCGGTATTACTTCCCCACTATAAACCGTACAAAGTTGCCGAAGTTCACCATACGTTGGCGACGTTATTTCCCGGGCGCATCGATATCGGTCTTGGAAGAGCGCCAGGTGGTTCTGCGGAAGCAACGAATGCGCTTTCCGACGCATACTTACAGCAAGTGTACCGCTTTCCCGAGTTAGTAGAGGAACTATTATTATACATAAATCAAAAACACCCTGTTTTAAAAGCTTCCCCTGTCCCTGACGTTGCGCCGGAAGTATGGATATTAGGAACGAGTGAAAAAAGCGCGATTCTTGCTGGCGAAAAGAAGCTTTCTTACGCCTTTGGTCAATTTATGAGCGCTAAAGACGGTGCAAAAATCATTTCAACATATGTAAATACGTTTAACGGAACAAAAGAACAAAGAAACAAACGTCCTCAAGCATTACTTACCGTGTCCGTCTATTGTGCCGAAACGAAGGAAAAAGCAGAAGAAATTGCTCTTCCTGCGCTCATTTGGTCCATTCGTGGGAAAGGAAATCTTCCGTCCATCGAAGAAGCAAAAAAGACGACGTTAACGGAAAAAGAAAAAGCGTCCATACAAAAACGGAAAGAAAACATGATTATCGGTGATCCGTTTCACGTAAAACAACAATTGCTCCGTCTAAAAGAAACGTATCAAGTGGAAGAAGTGATGATCGTAACAAATACAGCGACGGTGGAAGACCGCATGCAGTCCTACCAATTCATTTCTGAACAACTTCTTTAAAACGGTTTTAAAATCATGAGGACAATGATAAGGAAGAAAATCACGCTTGCGATTCTTTCAACGAAGAAGAGTCTTTTTGAGTGTTGATAGTAAGCGGATGGAATCTTATCTTCTGTATGAGTGTTCAAAATGTTTTTGACTGGTTTAGATAACGGGGACAAGACGAGCGGTCCAGAAGCAAGGGCAACGAGAAATAAAATGAGACTTCCCGTATACCAAAATTCGGAGAAGAGCGAAGGACGAATCGCCCCCATCCCGAGCCCGCTTAATAAAAGTAGCGTCCCTCCAATCATCGTAGCAACGTGAAGTTTTCTTCGGATAAGAAAAGAATGACGCAGCTCGGTCATATTTTTCGCCGGTTTCACGACAAAAATCAAATAAAAACCAGGGCCTAACCCAATGATTGCTGAAACGATGTGAATCAATAAGAGTATTGTGTATAGTTCATTCATCTGTTGTTTTCTCCTTTCGTGTCCATTATAGCTCTTTTTACATTCTTTTTTGATGGATGAATGACAATTTTGTCTCAAGCTATGAAAAGTCAGGAGATTATGTCGATACGATGAATAAGTCTGATAATAAGGAGGTTTTATATTTTGGATGTTGCGCTCATGTCCATGGCTTTTAGTCAAGCGAGAGTGAAGCAAGACGTATCCATTGCGTTGATGAAAAAGACGATGGATCAAGTAGAAACAGAAGGAGCGGCTCTACAGAAATTGATGGAATCAACACAGGTGGAACAGATCGCCCAGCCTCATTTAGGAAGCCACATTGATGTAAAGTTGTAAGAAACAAGGAGTCAGGTCATTCCCTGGCTCTTTTTTTGATGCTATCACTACTTTAGAAAAAGCGTACGTAGCCGATAATAAAGATAAGGAAACGAGAAAGGAAAGAAGGCATATGTTTGTAGGTTGCTGTTTTCATATGACGGGCCACGTACGGTGCTTACTATCATCGCTTGGAACATACGATTTTCAATGTAACAAACATGTCTTTTCATTTGCAACAAGCGGAGTCAAGAATACGAGATGTTGATACGGCAAAAGAAATGGGGTCTTCGGAATATATAGTGGAATTACTATTTTAATAATTTAAAAACAGTTAGTGTTAAATCGGATTATTTAGTGGAATACTAAGGAAAATAATAGTTCCAATCAAACACAAACACAGGTGATTATAGGTTGAAAAAAATTTAAATAGTCAGTGCAAGGGAAATAAATTACTATATTGTAAAGGTGTCATAACGTACTGATAAAAAAGATGCTTATATTATGAATTTCACTGTATAAACGTCTTGACACAAAAACTATTACACTATATAATGTAATTGTGAAATGGAGGAGGAAATAATGGCTGAAAACTGGTGTACACCAAAACCAAAACTAACGGAACGCCCCTTGTTAGATACAGATAACGCTGAGGGTTTAAGTGAGACCTTTAAAATACTTTCTAATGGGACTCGACTCAGAATATTGCACACTTTAATTCGAACACCAAATTTATCTGTTAGTGAGGTAGCAGAACAGCTTGAAATGAAACCTCAAGCCATTTCCAACCAACTTCAACGATTGGTCGATAAAGGCATCGTTCGCAATAATCGTGAAGGCAATTTTATTCGGTACCGAATTGTTGATAATTGTGTCGTTAGTCTTTTAGACCAAGGTTGGTGTTTAACCGAGGATTTACCAAAATAATAAGGAGGAGTTTGGTATGGAAAAATGTGCGAGACCAAGCTGTAATTGTCTTCTTGGTGAAAACAAAGTAGAAGTAGAAGGAAAAGTTTATTGCAGTCAAGAATGTGTAGATAACTGTACTGATGAAGTCTGTGAGTGCAAAGATTGTAGCTGTGCTACTGCATAAATGAATAATGAAAAGGTTATCCCTGCATCAATGGGATAACCTTTTTTACGTAGGATATTCAATGAAAGATAATTAATATCGTAACACTACGAGTAGTAAAGGATGAACAGTATGTCAGACTTATTATTACTACCAGATCTTAAAACAACAGAACCACCACAAGAAAATGAAAGCGATATGATGTTTAAAGTGGAAGCAATCGAACCGCCTGAACGTTGTCCTGAATGTGGTTTTGATAAGTTGTATAGGCATGACTCACGAAAGCAACTAATTATGGACTTGCCCATTCGTTTGAAGCGAGTGGGCTTACAACTAAAGCGTAGACGTTATAAATGTCGTGAATGTGGTTCTACCTTTTGGGAACGTCTTATTTCTATTGACGAAAAACGTAGCATGACTAAAAGGTTGTTAAAGTCCATTGAAGAGCAGTCTATGTCCAAGACCTTTGTGGATGTCGCTGAAAGCGTCGGTGTAGACGAAAAGACCGTAAGAAACGTCTTTAAGGACTATGTAGCATTTAAAGAACAAGAATACCAATTTGAGACTCCTAAATGGCTTGGAATAGATGAAATACATATTATCCGTAAACCTCGTCTTGTATTGACTAATGTTGAACGTAAAACCATCTTTGATATTAAGCCTAATCGTAATAAGAATACTGTTATACAAAGGCTTTCAGAGATTGGTGATAGGCATTACATTGAATACGTCACAATGGATATGTGGAAGCCTTACAAAGATGCAGTAAATACTGTTTTGCCACACGCTAAAGTAGTTGTAGATAAGTTTCATGTAGTCCGAATGGCTAATCAAGCATTAGATAATGTTAGGAAGTCTCTCAGAGCCAATATGACAGCCAAAGAAAGGCGTACCCTTATGCGTGAAAGGTATATCCTTCTTAAACGAAAGCATGACTTGAATGAAAGAGACTCATTTCTTTTAGATACTTGGTTAAGTAATAGCTCTGACCTAAAAGAAGCCTATGAAATTAAAGAAGAGTTCTACATGATATGGGATACAGATGATTCTGACGAGGGGATGGATCGTTATAGATATTGGAGACAACGTTGTTTATCCAGTAACTCTAAAGACGCATATAAAGACCTTGTTAGAGCTGTAGACAACTGGCAGGATGAAATCTTCAACTACTTCGATAAAAGGCTCACTAACGCTTATACAGAGTCCATTAATAGTATTATTAGGCAAGTAGAACGAATGGGTAGAGGTTACTCCTTTGAAGCCTTACGAGCCAAAATACTTTTTAATGAAAAACTACATAAGAGACGTAAGCCACGTTTTAATTCGAGTGCGTTCAGCAAAGCTATATTATACGAAACTCTCAATTGGTATGAAGTGACAGACCACAACATAACAGACAACTATGGTGTTGATTTTTCCACACTAATTAAGAAATTGGAGAAGGGTGGAATATAAGCCCTTTTCCACCATAAAATCCGAATACCCAAGAAATGATGGAATATACGAAATGGTCGTAAGGCTTTTAAATATCAACGAGCGCATTTTTGTTGGTAAAATGGGGTAAGAGAATAGGAGAAGAACGTGCTTATAGGAGGTTTGTATGAATCGTTTTCGTGAGCTGTATCAATCTAAATTGGTGTCGGTAGAAGAAGCATTACAACATATTCAATCGCGGAATCATATTGTGACTGCGTTAGGGGCTTCTGAACCACAAGGGTTACTCTCCCAATTACACACAATTTCCGACCGTGTCGAGGATGTGACGGTGACGACGTGCTTACCGATGACTTCCTTTGATTATTTTGCAAAAGATCAATATAGAAAGCACTTTACTATGGAAGGATGGTTTTATATGCCGGTGATGCGTGAAAACCATCCTGAACAGAGAGTCTCTTACATTCCTCACCATTTACGTTTTGCAGGACTGCGGCGTCTTGTGCATCGTCCGGTACATGTATTTTTAGGCAGTGCTTCTCCGATGGATCGCTATGGTTACTTATCACTTTCTTTAAGTGCCACTCACGAGCGGGATATGATAGAGCAGGCGGATCTTGTTATCATTGAAGTCAATCCGAAGTTACCACGCACCTTTGGAGATACGACGGTGCATGTAGGAGAAATTGATTTCATTGTTGAAAACGAATTTGATTTGCCAGAGCTACCGATACCACCATTAAACGAAAAGGACGAGCGTATTGGAAAATATATTGCAGAACACATTGAAGATGGGTCGACGATTCAACTTGGCATCGGTAGTATCCCAAATGCCGTCTCAAAGCAATTAATGAACAAAAAGGATTTAGGTATTCATACGGAAATGTTAACCGATGGAATGGTAGATTTATTCGAAGCAGGAGTCATTACTGGAAAATATAAAACTTTATATCCCCACAAAATGGTTGCTTCATTCGCATTAGGTACTGAAAAGTTGTATCGTTTTCTCGACGATAACCCGGGAGTGGCCATCTTACGTAACTCTTACGTCAATGATCCATATGTCATTGCTCAAAATGATAAGATGGTTTCCATTAACACGACATTAGAAATAGATCTAACGGGACAATGTAATTCAGAGTCGATTGGCCATCGCCAATATAGTGGTACTGGTGGACAAGCGGATACAGCGATTGGTGCTCAAATGTCAAGAGGTGGAAAATCATTTATCGCACTCCATTCGACAACAGCAGTTCGCGTGCCAGGTACGAATGAGCGGAAAACCGTCTCCAAAATTGTTCCCAGTCTAAAAAAAGGTGCTGCTGTGACACTCTCACGCAATGATGTTGATTATGTTGTAACAGAGTATGGTGTCGCTTCTTTACAAGGAACTTCGATTCGGGAACGAGTAGAGAGACTTATTTCGATTGCCCATCCTGATTTTCGGGACCAATTACGAAAAGAAGCAATAAAAGAACAAATTTGGTAATTTCGTTTTAAATAAAGAGAAACGATGACGTCCGTGTACGTACCGTTTCTCTTCAATTCAGTAAAGAATGGGGGGAATCCATTATTGGAATAGAGAAAATTTCCAATAATGGGAAAGACATTGCTGATACATAGAGAACAACTGGAAGTCGGCTGTATTTTAGACGAAGACATTTTTGTAAAGACCTCACAACCGATTGTGCGCAAAGACACTGTCATAGAAGAAAAGCACATGGAAATATTAGAGGCATTTCTTGTGGAACAAGTGCACGTGAAAGACGTGCTTGTTACTGGAGACAAGTTTCAACCAAAAGAAATGTCGGAACAACCGGTAGAAGAGGAAACGGATAAGAAAGAAAAAGAGACACTTCCTTTTTTGGATCAATATTTACAGTCTGTACAACTATTTAAAAAAGAGTTTCAAACGTGGATTCATGGAGAAAAAGTAAAAATTGAACGTATTCGCGCCTTATTATACCCATTGCTTGAACAACCCCGGGAAGTGTTAAGTCAATCGTTATTTTTACACCACTATAGTACGAAAGAAGAATATATTTATCATCATCCTGTCGCGGTGGCGGTATTATCTTATTTTTTTGCGCAAAAGCAAGGCAGATCAAAAAAAGAATCATTACAAATAGGACTTGCTGGCATATTGTCTGATATTGGGATGAGCAAATTACCACCACGTATTTTACAAAATAAAGGGATTTTAACGGATGAGGAATTTACTGAAGTGAAAAGTCATCCTTATTACTCCTATCGGATGATCAAAGAAAGTTTTCCGGTGGCGAATGAAGTGTTGCAAGCAGTGTTACAACATCACGAACGAGAAGATGGCAGCGGGTATCCGCTCGGAATAAAAAGAGATAAAATCCACCCTTTTAGCCGTACAGTAGCCGTGGCGGATGTGTATCATGCGATGACGTCGGAAAGGTTTCATCGCACAAAAAAATCACCTTATAAAGTCATTGATGATATTTATCGAAATCATTTCGGAAAGTTAGATCCTACCGTCGTTAAAACGTTAATGGATAGTTTGCTTACTTACTCGATTGGAACAAAGGTTCGTCTCAGTGATGGCAATGTGGCCGAAATTGTCTATATTGATGAAAAAAATATAACGCAACCATTTGTACGTAAAATGAATGAAAAAGATGTCGTACAATTATCCAATCAAATATATATTGATACCATTATCCCGACATAAAAAATGGTTGAAATAGTGGCGGAACTTGGTGTGCGACAGTCATTAAATAATGTTTTACGACCGGGTAATCTTCGCTATGAGAAAGGGTTAAGAGCTCTCCCCACCATTCCGCTTCGTAACGACAAATCATGCTTAAATTGTATAAAAGTAAAAAATGAATAGCGAGTGGATGTAGCTTTTTTACGAGAGAAGAAAAATCTGCTAGCTGACATTGTTGCATCAATGATTGCATGTAGGGAAGAGAATATAATAAATGCCCCATTTGCCACTTTTCTCCTGTCACATGTTCCACGTGAAACAATTCTTTCGAAAAGTGAGGGAAAAATCCTCGTTTTTGTACTTTTACTTCATCTTCAAGGAAGGAGTATCCTTTCTTTTTTCTTTTTCTTGAAGTGACGCCGTGAGCAAGAACGTCCGAATTGGCGGGATAATACGGGTCGTTTAATAAAATAATTCCTTTTAAAAAATGAGTCATTCCATAAAAATAAAGGAGCGGTTGTACATAGAAAGAAGCTAGCATTCCTTCTTGCCAATACGTTTTTCCAATCATCCATTCATAGTGGAGCGTAGCTGCATTTTGATAACTCAGTTTCGTTGCCTTTTCTTTGAAAGACGGTTGTTGTTCATAAGTACGTACTAAAAATCGTCGTAACATTTCTTGTGATTCATAAGGGATAAAATAAGAAAAGAGCGCATCAGACGATAACATCATCCATCTCCTCCTTTCTATGAAATGTGGTGTCATTCTTAGTGTTATCTTTTGAGAATTTCGAAAGTTTAAACTTATTTCTTTTGCTCGAGCTTCACGAAAAAAAGTGTTAAGATATTAGAAATATCCTTAAGTAGTGTAGCCAACAGGCAATATTTTTAACATCTTTATAATATATTATTTAGTCTTTATTACATGTTATTTTACGTAAAAGATTGCCTGTAAAATAATAGAGAAAAAAACGGATAGGAAAAGAGGAAACCGTTTTAGCAAAGTTTAAAAGGATGAAGAAAGGAAGGATGAGAAGATGCGAGAAGATAAGTTTGCAAAGGAAGGGCTTACCTTTGATGATGTGTTGCTAGTCCCAGACCATTCTGAGTTTCATCCTCGAGAAGTGTCTGTCAAAACGACGTTGACCGAGAAGCTCCAGTTAAATATCCCTATTTTAAGTGCAGGAATGGACACGGTAACAGAAGCGCCAATGGCCATTGCGATGGCGCGTGAAGGTGGTTTAGGAATTATTCATAAAAATATGTCCATTGAAGAACAAGCGGAAATGGTTGACCAAGTGAAACGCTCCGAAAGCGGCGTCATTACTGATCCTTTCTTTTTAACTCCAGATAGACAAGTGTTTGATGCAGAACATTTAATGAGCAAATATAAAATTTCCGGAGTTCCGATTGTAGACGAAAATCAAAAGCTTGTTGGTATTTTAACGAACCGGGATCTTCGTTTTATTGAAGATTATTCCATCCGAATTGAAGAAGTGATGACGAAAGATAACTTAGTAACAGCGCCGGTAGGAACGACATTAAAAGAAGCAGAAAAAGTACTTCAAAGGCACCGCATTGAAAAATTACCATTGGTTGAAGAAGATGGCACTTTAAAAGGACTTATCACAATTAAAGATATTGAAAAAGTCATTGAGTTTCCGAACTCGGCAAAAGATGAACAAGGACGTTTATTAGCGGGAGCGGCCGTTGGAGTCACTACAGATGTGATGAAACGAGTTGAACTTCTTGTAGAAGCAGGAGTGGACGTGCTTGTCATTGATACTGCACACGGCCATTCAAAAGGTGTTCTCAATCAAATTAACGAAATTAGAAAGGCGTACCCGGATGTAACGCTCATCGCTGGAAATGTTGCGACTGCAGAAGGTACGAGAGCTTTAATTGATGCAGGTGCTGATATTGTAAAAGTGGGAATCGGTCCTGGCTCTATTTGTACAACTCGAGTTGTCGCCGGAGTCGGTGTGCCACAAATTACCGCTGTTTATGACTGTGCTCGGGAAGCGGAAAAAAGCAATGTTCCAATTATTGCTGATGGCGGAATCAAATATTCCGGAGATATCGTGAAAGCTTTGGCGGCTGGTGGACATGCTGTCATGCTTGGTGGACTTTTAGCAGGAGTTAGTGAAAGTCCAGGAGAAACGGAAATTTTCCAAGGAAGACAGTTTAAAGTGTACCGTGGCATGGGGTCCCTTGCAGCGATGGAAGAAGGAAGTAAAGATCGATATTTCCAGGAAAATAACCAGAAACTCGTTCCGGAAGGGATTGAAGGGCGAGTACCATACAAAGGAAAACTATCGGATACGATCCATCAGTTAATCGGAGGATTACGTTCCGGGATGGGTTATTGTGGTACGAAAACGATTGAAGATTTACGGAATAATGCTCGCTTCATTCGCATTACAAATGCAGGATTACGAGAAAGCCATCCGCACGACGTACAAATTACAAAAGAAGCGCCAAACTACAGCATATAATGTGAAACATCAAGCTGTCCGACAGGCAACATCTCTGAAGGACAGCTTTTTCTTGCCGAAAAATAGGTCTCAATACTGGCTATTTTTTTTTGAAAACCTATGATAAAATAACGTTTATGCAAGTTGTGGAGGTGCAGCAAGTTGAAAGGAATAAAATGGATAAAATCAGGACTCATTGCGACGTTAAGTTTTTCCTTTCTCATGATGGGGAGTCCGGTAAAAGCAGCAGCTCCCGATTTAGAAGCAGAAGCTGCTATTTTAGTGGAAGCAGAGACGGGAAAAATTTTATACGATGAAAACATAGATGTCATCTTACCACCGGCGAGTATGACAAAAATTATGACGGAATATCTCGTCCATGAAGCAATAGACGAAGGGGAAATTTCATGGGAGGATGAAGTACATATTTCAGATGCTGTCAGACAGTTATCACTCGATACCTCTCTTTCAAATGTTCCTCTTCGTCAAGATGAAGTGTATACCGTTAAAGAATTATACGAAGCGATGGCTATTTATTCAGCAAATGCTGCCACAGTGGCACTGGCGGAACATATAGCCGGTTCGGAAGCAAACTTTGTAGAACGTATGAATGCCAAGGCGGAAGAGATTGGCATGGAAGATTATAAGTTCGTGAATTCCTCGGGATTAAACAACCAATCGATGAAAGGCCACCATCCGGAAGGAACTGGAGCGGACGAAGAAAACATGATGTCTGCTCGAGCCACTGCGATTCTCGCTTATCATTTGTTAAATGAATACCCGGAAGTGTTAGATACAGCAAGCATTCGCACAAAGACATTTAAAGAAGGTACGGAAGACTACATAGAAATGGAAAATTGGAACTGGATGCTTCCTGGTAGTGTGTTTGAATACGAAGGTGTTGACGGGCTGAAAACAGGTTATACGGATCTAGCAGGAAATGCCTTTACTAGTACGGCAGAAAGAGATGGACTGCGGTTGATTTCCGTTGTGATGAGAACGGAATCTCGAGAAGCTCGTTTTAGAGAAACAGCGAAACTCCTCGATTACGGTTTCAATGATTTTGAATACGTAAATGTCATTGAAAAAGGAGAAAGTGTCAAGGGACATGAGACCATTCCGGTATCGAAAGGAAAGGTCGATGAAGTATCTGTTTCCGCGGGAGAAGACTTATCTGTATTACTAGAAAAAGGAAACGAAGAAGGTGTTTCTCCGGTAGTTACAATCAATGAAGATTTGCTTAATGAAGACGGAGAAATAGAAGCCCCAATGGAAGAAGGGGAAGTCATAGGAACGATCGGCGTAGCTTATGAAGAGGATGTATCATATCTTCAGAAAGAATTAGAAGCGGTACATCACGTTCCTCTCGTCTTGGACGAGCCTGTTGAAAAAGCAGGTTGGTTTTCCTTGACTATTCGCAGTATTGGCAGCTTTTTCGGAAGTGTCTGGGATCAAGCGGCCAATTTTGTGAAAGGGATTTTTTAACATTTTGTTGAAGGAAAGTATTTTCTTTGTATCGTTTGTAGTGGTACAATGTGAATAAATAAAAGTTTATACGTGGATGATAACAAAGCGTGTGAATCATTTCAGGAGGAATCAAAAGATGGCAAATCAACAGGATAAAATAGCTTGGACAAAAGAGCATATTAAAAAAGGTGGCGTCATTATGGACGTCGTCAATGCCGAACAAGCAAAAATTGCAGAAGAAGCTGGGGCAGTAGCTGTCATGGCATTAGAACGCGTTCCTTCCGATATTCGTGCAGCCGGTGGTGTTGCACGGATGGCAGACCCGACGATTATGGAAGAAGTTGTCAATGCTGTATCCATACCGGTGATGGCAAAAGCACGGATCGGTCATATCGTGGAAGCGCGTGTGTTAGAAGCTCTTGGTGCTGACTACATTGATGAAAGTGAAGTATTAACTCCAGCGGATGATGTCTATCATATAGATAAAAATGATTTCGACGTGCCGTTCGTTTGCGGGGCTCGTAATTTAGGGGAAGCGTTGCGCCGGATTGGAGAAGGAGCGGCAATGCTTCGCACAAAAGGTGAACCGGGAACAGGAAATGTTGTGGAAGCGGTACGTCATTTACGCATGGTACAAAGAGAAATCCACAAAGTCGTGAATATGTCCCGCGACGAATTAATGGTAGAAGCAAAAAATATCAGTGCCCCTTATGAGTTGTTGTTAGAGGTTCAAGAAAAAGGACGACTTCCAGTCATTAATTTCGCAGCTGGAGGGATAGCAACACCAGCGGATGCGGCATTGATGATGGAACTTGGTGCGGACGGCGTTTTTGTTGGATCTGGTATTTTTAAATCGGAAAACCCGGAGAAATATGCTCGTGCTATTGTAGAAGCAACCGCGAATTACAAAGATTATGAACGGATTGCGGAATTGTCAAAAGGACTGGGAGGCGCGATGAAAGGGATTGAAATGTCCACGCTCTCTCCTGACGAACGCATGCAAGACCGAAGTGAATAAGATAATACGATGACAGGCACAAGTAGCAGAAGTATAGACACTCAGAGAGCCGATGGGTGGTGCGAATCGGTTGCTATCCCCTGTGAATCCCGCCTGGAGTGGAGAAATGAAATCGTAGTAGTTTCTCCCGGATTTGATTCCGTTACAAACGACAAAGCGCAGAGAGGACAAGTCTCTCTGAAATTGGGTGGCAACGCGGAACCTCCGTCCCTTTTCTTCTTCAATAAGAAAAGGGACGTTTTTTATTAGATCGTTTCGGTCCAAAAGCAATGCAGGAGAGGTGAAAACATCTTCTTCAGCCGAAATAAAGTGGATCTTTGATTTTACTTGCTCAAGGAGATGAGAATTTCTAAGTCTTTAGATAGAAATTTCTAAGCATCCGGCAACCGAACGTTACTTCGCTACATTTCTTCAACAGTTGATAACTTGTTTCTGATGGGAATCGACGAGCGAAAGAGCGCCATGACTGGTTATGGCTCGGTTTTAGCAAACAAACTTGCGTGAAATCGCCTCATAACAGGTTTATGACACATTTCCATCTGAAAGAAGCGCATGGAAACATGTTATAAAGGGACCATGGCACTTTTCCAGGCGATAAACGCGTATGAAAACATCTCATCACCTACCTATGACACATTTTCATTAGCAGAACGTTTGTGGAACCATCTCATAAACAGTTGATGACTTGTTTCTGATGGGATTCCAAGAGTGAAAGCGTACCATGACTGTTTTATGGCTCAGTTTTAGCTAACAAACTTGCGTGAAAGCAACTCATGAGCGTTTAGACAGATTTCCACTTTTCAAAGCATATATGGAAACATATCAAATTAATATAAAAAGAAAAAAGAGGAGGAAAGTGATATGTTAGACATTAAAAAATTACGACAAGATTTTGATGCAGTGAAAGAAAAGCTTGCGAAACGGGGAGAAGATATTCGTTCCTTAGACGACTTCGAACAATTGGACAAGAAACGCCGGGAACTTATTCAAGAAACAGAACAATTAAAACAGCGCCGCAATACAGTGTCAAAAGAAGTCGCTCTATTAAAAAGAGAGAAAAAAGATGCGGACGCACTTATTCAAGAAATGAAGGAAGTTTCCGCGAGCATAAAAAAATTAGACGAACAATTAAAAGAAGTAGATGAACAGTTAAACGAATTACTCCTTACGATTCCAAATATTCCTCATGAGAGCGTGCCAATCGGTGAAACGGAAGACGATAACGTGGAAGTGAGACGATGGGGAGAAATACCGACCTTTTCCTTTGAAGCGAAAGCCCATTGGGACTTAGCGGAAAGTCTGGACATGATGGATTTCGAAAGAGCAGCGAAAGTCACCGGTAGTCGATTTGCTTTTTATAAAGGGGCAGGGGCGAGACTGGAGCGGGCGTTAATTAATTTCATGATGGACGTCCATGAAGAAGAACACGGATATACAGAAATGCTTCCACCTTATTTAGTGAACCGTGGCAGCATGATAGGAACAGGACAGTTACCGAAGTTTGAAGAAGATGCTTTCAAGATTCGCGAAGACGATTACTTCCTCATTCCGACGGCGGAAGTACCTGTCACGAATTACTACCAAGGTGAAATTCTTTCTGGAGATGATTTACCAATCGCTTATACGGCTTACAGTGCATGTTTTCGTTCGGAAGCAGGTTCTGCTGGGCGAGATACGCGCGGACTCATTCGCCAACATCAATTTAACAAAGTCGAACTCGTTCGTTTTGTCAAGCCGGAAGATTCTTATGAGGAATTGGAACGTTTAACGGGTCATGCCGAAGCAATTTTACAAAAACTAGGGCTACCGTATCGCGTTCTTAACATGTGTACTGCTGACCTCGGTTTTACAGCAGCGAAAAAATATGATATTGAAGTGTGGCTTCCAAGCTACAACGACTTTAAAGAAATTTCTTCTTGCAGTAACTTTGAAGACTTTCAAGCACGTCGAGCGAACATCCGCTTTAAACGCGACAAAAAAGCAAAAACAGAGTTTGTTCATACGTTAAATGGATCCGGTCTTGCAGTAGGACGAACTGTGGCTGCCATTATGGAAAATTACCAGCAAGAAGACGGAAGTATCGTCATTCCAGAAGTGTTGCGACCGTATATGGGCAATCGTGAAAAAATTACCCCGCCGGAAAAATAATATGAAAAAAGTCAATTGTGCGTGTTAGCTACACAATTGACTTTTTATCATGGAATTTACTTGAAAGTTTCTTTCACAATTTCAAATTCTGCTCCGATTTCCACTGGTTTCTCACCGATATGAACGAGCTTTACAATTCGGTAGTATCCAGGGGAAAGCTTGTCTTTAAAAATGTTTAAGTCAACGGCGGTGTCATATGTTTCTTTGGGAGATAGCGTGAGTATTTGCTGTGTAAACATGAGATCATCCGTGAGTGAAGTTCTTTGCCATTTGCCGTCTTTCAATACGTCAATTGCGTATGGCATGCCGAAAGAAATCGCATAAGGGGAATTGTTTTTCAGTGAAAGAAAAATCGTTTCGTTTGGTGTATATTGTTCTTTATCCGTTTCAAAAGAAATATTGTCCGGGTCATTCGGTGACGTTGCATCTTTACTCGCTCCTACTACACTAGTAGCCAATATCGTGCAGAGAAGAGCACTTACTAAGATGGGAATCATTTTTTTCCACATCTGTAATCATCCTCCTTTCTCCCCCATCGTAGTTTATTTTTATGTAAATATAAATCATTCAAAAGTTTTGAATATCAACATGGGTAGAATCTCATATGTTTGACCTTTTCTACGATAGGCGGAGGAAAAATTAGATTTTATTAAACGAACATGAGTGGAATGGAGCACACGCTAGAAAATTGCATTGATGAAATAAGGGGAATATGAAATAATTGCCAATGAGCAATTTACATAATTTAGGAGGAATTACTAATACACATGGACATATTATTGTTTTTTGCGATCGCCTTATGGTCAAAGAAAAATTAAAAAAGAACTAGAAAAGCAAGGTTGGACAGTGTCACGTCGCCGAATTGGGCGGATAATGAAAGAAAAAGGACTTGTCTCCAAGTACACAGTCGCTCAATTTAAACCTAGAAAAACAACAGTAAATGAGTCTGAAATTGGAAATGTACTGAATCGTGAATTTAATCAAGACAAAGAATTGAAAGTAATTGTGAGTGATTTAACATACATTCGAGTTAAGCAAAACTGGCATTATATTTGTGTTTTAGTAGATTTGTATAATCGTGAAATTATTGGTTATAGTGCTGGCCCTAATAAGAGTGCCGAGCTCGTTCAACGTGCCTTTTCAACAGTTAAATACAATCTAAATCGTCTCGAATTATTTCATACTGATCGAGGAAGCGAGTTTAAAAACCATTTGATAGACCAAGCATTAGAAACGTTTGGTATCAAGAGATCCCTAAGCGAAAAAGGAACACCTTATGACAATGCCGTTGCCGAGGCAACGTTCAAAACAATTAAAACAGAATTCGTTAATGGTAAAGTATTTGATAGTCAAGAAGAGCTTGATCTTGAACTATTTGATTACGTAAATTGGTTTAATAACATACGAATTCATGGTTCACTAGACTATCTTACTCCTACCGAGTATAAGCGAAAGCATCAAATAGAAATGAGCGATGTTAAATAGACAAGCACCACTTTACTTGGAGAGGCGGGCATGATAGCCTTGGCGGCTGAGCCAGATTCTTTGATAAATCTGGCTTCCTGGCTCAGGATCTTGCCCGCAGAGGCTCCATGTCAAGTGACAAACAGCACGAGCTACATTTTGAATGAGTTCTAATATTTTGAAAGCAATAAAAGGGTATGTGCTCCTTAAAAATTTTGTTCAGTTTAGTGTTGACATTCCAGTAGCTGAACCATCAGAAGTCAGCAGAGGTCATAGTACAAATCGGTCTAGAACGGTTTGGAAGGACTGAACAATGAAGAGAGAATAGCCCTTTGCATTCAGTAGGTCATGATGAACACAGAAAACGTAGTACCTCACTTGAGGAAGGAAACGGTGAATTCCGTGGAAGACCTCTTGGAGGGTGGAGTGACTACTGGCATAAGAAGATAAGCTATTCACGGAAGGAAGTCTTGCGTTACCCATCTTAATTGAACCGCCGTATACGCGAACCGTAACGTACGGTGGTGTGAGAGGACGGAGGTTAATCACCTCCTCCTACTCGATTTTTTTTGCCCAGTTATAACTCTGCGACTAACTTCAGGAAATTTTAACGTCTCATTTTTTTAGTAATTTGCTTGCTTCAGGGTTCATTTGGTATGCACCATTTTCTTCCTCAGTTACAAACCCCATGCTTTTCATGTCTCTCATGCTACTTCTTACTTTAAAGAGTGGGAGAGCAGCTTCTTTTGCAATTTCTTCAGGTGTTAAAGCATTATTTTCAATCGTTTCCAGTAATTTTCTCGCAGAAGCTGTTAATTGTCCTTTATCATCTACACAAGCCATTTTTTTACTCCTTTTTATATTTCTTTTTGACAGTAGTACCAGTCAATACATTCTACACTGTCATCGTTTACTCTTTCTTCTGCCATTTCAGCGGTGTTTGCAGGAGGAACAATAACTTTGTCTCCTTTTTTCCAGTCTGCAGGAGTTGCAATATTGTGTTCATCTGTTGCTTGAAGAGCAGTGATAACACGGAGTATTTCATCCATATTTCTCCCTGTAGAAAGAGGGTAGTAAATAATTGCACGAACCGTTCTTTGACCATCAATAATAAAAACAGCACGGGATGTTTCTGTACTGCTTTCTTCTGGCATAATCATGCCGTACTTCTCAGCTACCTCTTTATTTAAGTCTGCGATAATTGGAAATTCAATTTCTACTCCGAATTTTTCTTTCACGTTTCGTACCCAAGCAATATGAGAGGAAACACTGTCAACACTTAGTCCGAGTAATTCTGTATTCATTTCTCGCAATTTCGGGTAGATGTTTTGGAAACTAATAAATTCAGACGTACATACAGGTGTAAAGTCTGCAGGGTGGGAGAAGAGAATAACCCAGCTTCCCTCATAATCAGATAACTGTAACGTTCCGTGGGTTGTTGTCGCTTCAAAATTCGGTGCTTTGGATCCAATTCTTGGTAAAGAATTTACTTGACTCATCGTTTCTTCACTCATGAAAATCTCCTCCTCATGTAATTTAGAATAATTATTATTACAACTTTATAATATACCTATACACGTATACCTGTCAATCAAGATGATGTTTTTTAGAAAGGTATTAAACTGCTCGCTTACCATTTGTTTTCTGAGCGATTAATTTTATTTACAATTTCCCCAATGGGTACTGACCCACGGACAGATGGCGGCCGTGTTACACCGTGCCTTTGATTTACTAGAAAGGATGACAGAAGAGATTCCGCTCGCTAATATGGAGTTTGGTGATACGTTTTATGATGACGTGCAGGCGGTAGCGAAAGCGAAAATTACAATGATTGATTCAGGGGAAAGTTTTCAGTTTTTCTTTCACGAATATTAGACCCGAACCAGTTAATCGTGGAGAAGGATGAGGACACAGAAGAAGAGGAAGAATCATTTGGAAGCCCTCCTCCTCGCCTTATGTTTCACGTGAAACACTGAATCTTTTATTTGAAAGGATCATCTTCTTTAGAATTACTATGTAGTTACTATGTTAAAATGGGAAAGGAGGTGCCTATCATGAAAAAATTGTTTATGTTCATCTGTTGTTTACTTGTTTTTCTCATCTTTCCAAACACCTTATTTGCAGTGGATTATGAAATCAATGAAACAAATATTCATGCGATGCTGCAGCCAGATGGACAAGTGGAAGTACATGAAACGCATACGTACACTTTTGAGGGTGAGTTTAGTGGAATCACACGGACACTGATACCGAAAGAGGATAGTACGATTTCAAATGTCCGGGCCTCAGAAGCTGGTGTGAAGTTAACCGTCGAGCAAGAAGATGAATTATATAGAATCCATCGTCAAGGAACGGATGAAACAGTGACAATTGATATATTTTATACGATTGATGGAGGAGTAGATGTTTACGAAGATGTCGCTCAGTTTTATTGGCCTTTTTTTGACAAAAGCAATGAATCCACCTATGAGAACTTAACTATTACGATCGAGCCACCGATGTCCGGAGAAGTAGAAGCAGCTTACGGGTATGATGAAGCATATGGTACAGCTCAGATTCACGAAGATGGTGTTGTCATCTTTGCATTAGGAGAAGTACCGGATGAAACAAACGGAGATATTCGGGTTGCTTATGATTGCGACATGTTTCCAGAAGCTAACGTAACGAGCGAGGAGCCAATGCTTGATACGATTCTTGCCGAAAAAGAAGCTTTAGATAATGAAGTGGCAGCGTATGCCGAAAATAAGGAACGATGGAGTAATTATGCGCCATGGCTCGTTGGTGGAATGGCACTGTTAGCGATTGTACTTATTGCTTATGGCTTATGGAAGAGACGAGAAACGATGCATGAAGCAATACGACAAGAAAAGGGCACCGGCCATTTCCCGAAAGTGAGAATGAGTTTGCCAGCGATGATTTTATTTATGAACCATGGTCAGCTTCCGGTGTCTGCATTAACCGCTGCTTTATTGGACCTTGTTCGCAAAGGAAACATAGAGAAAGAGTCCGATGATGTACTTCGTCTTGTTCATCTTGAGACGGATTATAAACATGAGCGCTATTTGTTAGACTGGATGTTTGGAAAAATAGGACGGAATAATACTTTGCATATGGAAGACATAGAAGCTTACACAAAAGAGAAAAAGAATCAAGAAGAATATTATAATAACTACCATCATTGGCAAAGCGAAGTCAAACAGGAATATAAAAAACAAGAGTTATATGTTGAATCGACAGCCCCACGTTGGATCGCTGGCTTAGTGGTGTTAATTACACTTCCAATTGCCATTTTCTTTGCGTATTACGGGATCGTCGTCTGGGCTATTATGGCATTTGTAATGACTTTCTTTTTCGTTGTTTTTGCCCTGTCATATCGCCCATTAACGATACATGGACATCAACTAAAAAAGAAGCTAGGATCACTTACACTAGGAGATCAATGGAAGAGGTGGGATAAGGAAGATAGCGTCCCTGCATTTTTGTATCAGATGGGAATGGGAAAACGTGATTTGTTAAAAGAACCGATTCGAACAGCTGATTCCCAAGATTGGATGATATTTTTGCTTCTTGGTAGTATGCTTCATCCTACATTGCAAGAAGCAGACCGACAAGCTTCTGCTTCTGCTGCAGCAGCAGGAACGAGCAGCGGTGGCGGAGGTGCAGGCGTAGGAGGAGGCGGCGGAGGTTCAGGTGCTTTTTAAAGAAAATTTTTTTGAAAAACCTTGCACATTTGATACAGCTATGCTATTATATTCTCTGTCAGCCGAAAGAACAAGGAGGAGTACCCAAGTCTGGCTGAAGGGAGCGGTCTTGAAAACCGCCAGGGGTGTCACAGCCCGCGGGGGTTCGAATCCCTCCTCCTCCGCCATTTTGTTTTATCGTTGATGTGACGCGGTTTACATTGTTTTTTTAACTTTACAGCCAAGAAGTCTCTCACTTCTAAACGTGAAGGTGCTTTTAGCACCAGTGAAAGTGGGAGATGAATTGGCTTCGGACAAGGACAGGCTTTGCCTGTTCAATTGTCCGACATTTTG
>NZ_WKJG01000028.1:35704-232055 GCF_027853235.1 Aliibacillus thermotolerans | reverse complement strand
TTCCGCTCCTCATTCTAGAAAGATGCTTTTCAGAAGAAAAATAACCATGATTCTTTCAAAGGGATCGGGAATCTAATCGTTTATGGCCTAAAACCCTGATTTATGTTCGAGGTATGAATAATTCAGGAAAAAAATAAAATTTTAAACTTTAGATAGGCAAAAAACGACCGCCATCGCTCTTGACAAACACGACAATGGTTTGTGTGTGAGGTGTCAAGGGCGAAGGGAACAAAAAGTAGGCATGCCAAATAGCCCTTGACTTTTACCATTTTAAACCATTGTCTAGTTCGGTTTGTCAAGAGTTCGCTTGCGCCGATGGCTAGTTTGTCGGGCTCAGCTAAACAAAAAGCTAGGCTGACTGCTGCTCTTCAGCCAAGAAGCCTTGGGATAATTCAATTAGCTTTGTCCATCTAGCTGGCATGTGAGGCTGTTTCTCAAGCTCAGGAATGACAACAGGTATTTTATTTTCAAGTGATGCATGTGGTCGTAAGAAATTGAAATAAGCCACAAAAAGTGTCACATAAGAAACAGAACCTGTTTGGGATCCAAAGCCAGTAGTCGCCCTGTCATTGCCTTTAAACGTCCGATTCAGCCTTTCAATAATTTGTTTTAGTGGGCGATATTCCTCTGATACAGGATCATCGTTTGTACGACCAATCACCTTATACACATCAAAATCGATGTCACGTTGTGCGAAGTAGTGTTGGGCTAGGATATAAATCGGATTCCCGTCAACGACAAATGTTAGTTCTTCTGGGATTTCCTTAAACTTAGTTAACACATCACCAATCGCTTTAATGGCAGATGGTGTATCTCGTTTAGGTGAAACATGATAAGACAAAATGACTTTTTTAACTGCATCAAAGAAAAAGAATAAATAATTCCATTTACCCTTTACACGAATATATGTCTCATCCCCACAAAACCTGTCGGATAATTCGTATGGGTAATGATCAATAAAGGGTTTGGTTATAAGTGCGACACTATTTGCGTAATTTAAAATGGTTTGATGCGAAATTTTTAATTGGTGTACGTCATACATCAATGCCGCTGTTTTTCGAGCTGACAGACCATAATTAACGTAATACGTCAGAATAAGTCCTAGTGTATGGGGTGACGCATAAATACGTGAAAGATCCACTTCTGGTTTTACAGGTGAATCTTTAACTAACGGGTCAAAATCAAGCTTGAACTCACGAAAAATATATCGTACTTTAAACGCCTGTGGATCTTGTTTAAAGCGTTTCCGTTCTTCTTTTGTCATTTGATTTAACTTTTGAGTGTAATAAGAACAGCTATCATTTTTACACTTGTAAACATAGAAATCTTTACGCTCTTTGATACGTTCTAAAGTTTTGAAACAATGTGGACACTTGAATATAGCTTCTTTCAAAAATCTATTCTTTTTACTAAATAGACACTCACACACTTTACACAAATATTGTCCTTTACCTCCATTGTTAGCGTAAAGATAGTCAGATGGGGCAGAACATTTCGGGCAAATAAGATTCGCTGGAACTTTTACCACACTATTTTTTCGCCGAATAACTGGCTTTAAAGGTTTGCCATGCTTGTTCTGATAATCATCTAAAAGCATTTTGTAATCTAGCTTTTCTAAAGTTTCAATGATAGGCATTTGATCGACTTCTAACTTTCGGTAAGGTTTGTTCACTGGTTCATCGTATAGACCACGAGCTACCGATTTACCAAGGATAATTCCTATCAAAGCAAAAATAATTTTCTCTTGATACTTGATTATTTTCAATAAATAGGCTATAAATTGAGGGTACAACTTGCCACTTCCTTTTTTAGGGATTTTTGAGTGTGTGGTAACCTCATTAATACCTAAATTTAAGGGGGTGGCAAGTTTTTTTATCTTAAATAGCATTAAATCAATAAAAATGTAAGTTTTTACTTAGAAACTTTTGACAATACGCAGAAACGTTCGGAGGTGGGGAGATGATGCAGTTGGCTTTGTGGCCGTTCGTGTTCATATTGCTCATCCTATGTTTTCTTTTGTGGCAGCGGCATTTTCATAAAGTCGTCCAACCGAAGCAAGCGTTCACCTTTATTGTTTCTTACATCGGGCTGCTCGCTGTTTGTGCAATCATCGTCCTCCTTCTCCAGCCGGGCCATAATGTAAACGAAGAACCGAGGGCAAAACCGGTAAACGTCTTGGACATGCCCTCCGGAACATACACGTTGCGGCAGCTTGAACTGTATGTAAAAAAAGAGTGGGAAATGACGCTAAAAGGAGATGCGGTCAAGTTGATGGTGAAACATAACGACCGGTTCAACCCGACACTCATTCCCGTCATCGTCATGGAAGATGAAGCGGCTGCCGGCACCGTCCACGTCAAACATTACGAAACGCCGAGCGTCATCGCGGGCGTCGACGTATCCGGGCATATCAAACTGCCTGATGTAATCGTCGAAGAAGGTGAAATAGTCGTCGATTTTTCGCGTGTTCACCGATCATATGATTTTCGCATTGTGGACCACGTTTTTGCATGGAAACAATTTACAGAGGATGGACTGAACGGTGAATATTATGACATCCATATTGGCGATACGGTCATCGGCCTCAAGGTGCCAAAAGGTACGGCAATCGCTTCCGATATCCGCCATTTTCACATCGTGAAACTTGATGGGTCATAACGTTTCGTTTTCATCAATTTGACAAGAAAAAGTCGCGGTGTTTTTGAAAAAGTTTACGGTTCTGTTTGTTCCAAAACCGTTTAAAATAAAAGTTGCCGACATGGATCGTCCCCGCTTCGGCTGCAAGCAGACGATCGTACGTTTCGACGAACTCGTTTTCCTTTTCCCATGCAGCTTGTAAATCGCCTTTTTCATACAAGACGAAAATTTCCTTTTGCAATTGTTTGCGCTCCTCGTCGTACTTTGCCAACATTTCCGGCGTCGTCTGCATCAATCTCCGGTGAAGCCGTTCCCTTATCAACCAGTAATGGAGCGCCTGTTCGTCCCCTTCTTCCCAAATGTACGAAAGCGGCGCCTCAAACAATGGGAACGGTTTGAACGTGCTGATGCATGGCGTGGAACTTCCGGTGGCAAATCCTATAAGCGGCTCGCCTTTTTTTAATGTTATGCAATAGCTTCCTGTCGTATGGTCGCCGTAAAAGAATCCGGCGTGCATGCAGACGCTCTTTACGGAAAAATGATGCAGTGGAGGCAACTGATGTTCTTCTTCATGTGAACGCAAGATATCGATCATCACCTCAAGTGTCATTTTGCCTTCATGACGTTTCATTAACGCATGCGCATACGCATATCGTTCACTCGATCCACTGAATTTCGTATATAAAAAATCGCTGTAACTTTTGGCGAAATGAAATGGCCCGCCCGGTTTATGCCAACCGCGTTCGGCCGCGTAAGCAACGACATCCGGATGCGCCAAATCATAATCTTCTCCGATCGTCAGACGGTTCGAAATGGCGGCGAACGTTTCGACGCGTTTCGCTACCCACATGCGGTCCGCCGTTTCGAGGATCCATGCCGATTCGTAATCGGCAATCAAAAATGAATTGTGGTACGTAAACGGTTTTTCGTAGCTTGTCCGTACCTTTCAATCAAATCGGTGATGCAGTGCACCGCTTCTTCCGCCGTTTGGCAACGTTCGAGCGCCAAACGGACGAGATCCATCCCGAGCAGGCCGGTCTTGTTCACTTTTTCTTTCGTAAAGACGGCCTCGTTGCCGATCGTAAGACCATATTCATTCGTCCCCATTTCTCCGCCCCAAATCCAAGACGGTTTATATAGAAAGAGGGCATACGTTTCGTCCACTTGTTCAACCGTGATGTACGTGCACGTCACATTGCTCTTGGGCGGATGTTTTTTTCTCGGGATGTGGGTCAACAAAAGTGGTTCGTTCGGTTGGCGGTCGCTGTTTTTCGCAAACAGGACCGAACCGTCATTGGTGGCGTTGCCGAGCGCAACAAATGTATCACACATCGCTTTTCCCCCTTCGCTCCATCTCACCTTGAAAATGGAAATGTTTCAAATAGTCGATTGCGTATTGCACCGTCACGGCGACGCCCAACTTCAACACATCTTCATCGACGTCGAAATGGACGTTGTGGTGATCGGCCACGGTCCCTTTTTCTTTGTTGTAAATGCCGAGAAAGGCGAACACGCCAGGGAAATGTTGTTGATAGATGGCGAAAGGTTCGGAAGCCATCCATGCCGGATGCTCGGCCAACGTTTCACTGCCGATCGCCTTTATTACCGCTTTTTCCGCGATGTTCGCGCATGTTTCGTCGTTGTAAACGATGCCGTGGTTTGCTTTCGGTTCGATGTTGTATGCAAACGAGCAATCGAGTGCACGGCACGTTTCCGTCAACATTCTTCTGAAATGCCTTTGAATTTCTTTTCCTTGTTCCACATGCAAATAGCGGAACGTTCCGGAAAACCGCAATGTTTCTGGAATGACGTTGGCGGCTTTCCCGGCATGGACCGATCCGATGGAAAACGTCGCCGGTTTTAAAGGGTCCAAATATTTCAAGCGCATTTGCGACAAACGGGCATGTAAGTCGACGAAGCAATCGATCGGCGAGCTGGCGAGGTCCGGCCGTGAACCATGGCCGCTTTTTCCGTTGAGCGTGATGTCAAAAGGCATGACGGCCGCCATCCGCGGCCCGGCTTCTACGGAAATTTTCCCCGAAGGCAGATCATTTTTCACATGGATGCCCCAAATGCCATCCGCGCCGATTTTTTTCAATTGTTCAAGCAATTGGTGGATGCCGCCGCCGATTTCCTCACCTTGCTCGAAGACGAGTAAAACCGTCCCAAAAAGCGACTCTTTATGTTGCCGCAAAATGTCCGCCGCTCCCAAAAGCATCGCGGTATGGGCGTCGTGGCCGTACGTATGGGCGACGCCGTCGATTTTCGAGACGACGTTTTTTCGTTGCGACAAATTGACGTCCGCTTCTTGCATCGGCAACGCGTCCAAGTCAGCCCGTAAAATGAGCGTCCTCCCCGGCTTTTCCCCTTCGATTTTTCCGATGATGCCGCCGTCCGGAACGATTGTAAAAGGGATGTCCATCCGTTTTAATTCTTCCGTCACGAATTGGATCGTTTTTTCTTCTTGCATGCTCAATTCCGGGTATTGATGCAAGTGTCTTCTGACTTGAATGACGTAATGTTCAACCGTAGAACTTAACTTGAGCGCATCGATCCTAGACCCCTCCTTCTCGTACACGTTCGTTACGTAAATTGTATCATGAACGGTGTGATTTTTACGGTGATAAAAAAATCGTTAGAACATCATATGAGCGAATGCAAAAAACGATTCGCATCATGCCATGTTCTAACGATTTAAGGCTATTTGTTAACGTTGAATTTCCGTCGCGATTTGTTCGATGTTTTCCATCGCTTGCCCAATCTGTTCGTTGTCGCGTTTCAAACTTTCCACCGAAGCGCTCATCTCTTTCAAACCGGCTGTCGTTTCTTCGATGATGGCAGACAATTCCGACGTGCGGTTATGGATGATGGAGGCGCTTTGGTCGACGTCGTTGGCAAATTGTTGGAACACGTCGAACGTATCTTTCAATTCGTCCATGTAAGCCGTGATATTTTTGAACGTTTCCGTCACTTTTTCGGTATCCGCCAATTGGTCGTTCACATGGTTCAAACTTTCTTTCATTTCCATAAGCGCCATGTTGCTCGCTTCATTCACTTGGTTCAAGTTGGCGGTGATTTTGTCGGCGATTTCGTTCGTCGTTTCCGAAAGTTTGCGGATTTCATCGGCGACGACCGCAAAACCTTTTCCCGCTTCACCGGCTCGCGCCGCTTCAATCGAAGCGTTCAATGCTAGCAAATTCGTCTGTTCGTTTATATCGACGATATGGCGCAAAAACTGGCTCATTTCGTCAATTTTATTGTTCAAATGTTTGAACGTATCGCTTAAATGTTCGATATTCGCCGTCATTTTTTTCATGTTGCCGGCAAGTTCGATCGAACGTTCGTTTCCTTCAAGCGTTGCGGCATGCGACTGCGCGAAATTTTCCTTTAATTTATTCAATTCGTTCAACATTGTTTTCATCTGTTCAACGTTCAAATTGGCTTGTTCGGATATGTCGGTGATGCGGTTTGCTTGTTCCGAACTGCCCGTGGCGATTTCGTTGATGGTAGTGGCCAGTTCGTTTTGCGCGTGCAAGTTGTTTTGCAATCGTTCGTTGACCGTAATGATTTCTTCGTTCAATTCGTCGATATGGCGGGCGAGTCTGGCCCGTTCTTTTTCTTTCATGCGCGCTTCTTCATCACTTTTAGCAATGAAGGATTTTAGCTGGTTGAATTGTTCCTTGTGCAGGCGGATGACGATGATGGATACGATGCCCGCCAATACATAAGCGACAATGATCGACAAAAACCCCGCTTCGATCGTCGCTTTGTCGGATGCGATCGGAAAAAGCCGCGTCAAAATCAGTCCGACGATTCCTAACGAGTATCCCAAGACAAAAACCGACGTAATGAAATGACCTGTCGACAAAAAGAGCAAGAAAAACATGATGCCGATCGTTTGCAGGCCGCCTTTGAACAAATAGATGTAGATGTACATCGTGGCAAAGCCGACAAAAAGCATATAATAAGGGAACCAATAATATTTTTTCACCACATGTTGCAAACCGAAGTATCCGATGATGATGAGTGACAAACTTGCTCCGTACAGCAGCACCCGTTTCATTTCACCATTGACGAAAGCGACAGCCATCGCGCCGACGACGGCAATGGCAAATGCAACGAACATGATCACGTTTTTTCGCTGCACATCTTTAAGAGCAAGTGTATCAGCGTTCGACATGTCGTGTATTCTCCTTCCAAATAGATGATGAAATAAATGAACATTCATTCAATCGACGTGTAAAAAATAAGCCTCGTACGAGGTTTTTGAATAAGCTCATTATAATTCGCAAAAACAAATTTGTAAAATTTTTCACTATTACCTTAATTTTTCTTTCTTCCCTTTTTTGTCTTCATAACGCAAATAATTGCGTATAGCCGATACGGTCATATAGCGGAGCGGTTCAGGCGGCAACGGGATTTCCCTGCGATTGATGATGAAAAACTCCGTTCGCTTCGAACGTTCCTCCAAGATCAACTCGGCGAGCGTCAAACCGTTGTAGTTGGTGAACGACACGCCATGTCCCATGCAGCCGATGCTGTACCAAATATCGTCATTGATCCGGCCGATCGACGGGATCAAATCGAGCGTTGCGGATATCGGTCCGCCCCAATGGTGGGTGAACTTGATTCCTTTAAGCTGCGGGAAAATGTCAAGGAAGTCTTCGATTAATAGCGCTTTCATTCGTTCGTTTCGGTTTTCATGAAGCGGGCTGTCGTAATAATAGAGCGCTTCACTGCCGCCAAGCAAAATGCGGTTATCATGGGTCAGACGGTAATAATGCAAAAAGTTGCGCGCATCATATTTGATTATTGTTGATTAATAGTGTAATCGATAAAATTAGAATTGTCAAAAAAGTATAAATTTAGGTTTTGCAGGATATTTGTTAAAACCATTTACTAAAACAGAATTTTTTCAAATAACTGATCGTATTTATATTCAAAGTCTTTCTAGAGAGTCTAAAGCTCTTCTCCAAAAAGAAAGTAAAATAAATGAACACCCTGATTTGGCAAATCCGATAGAAACGGCTTTACAATATATTCAAACCCACTATCAGGAACCGATTACGTTAAATGAAGTTGCGCAGACAGTATATTTAAGCACTTCTCATTTCAGTCGAATGTTTAAGGAGAAAATGGGTGTTACTTTCGTAGACTATTTAATGACTTATCGAATAGATAAATCAAAATCACTTTTAAAGATGACGACATTACCTATTGAAGTTATTGCAAATCAAGTCGGATTTACTAGCAGTGCGTATTTTTCAACTGTATTTAAAAAGAAAGAAAGATGTACTCCTTCAGAATATAGAACGTTGTTTGTTCCGTTGACAAAATGAACCTAAAGTTAGGCTCATTTTTTTATGGTGCGCCCGGCATGGGCGTCATCTATAGGGTGAGAGTCCCGAGCCACGAAGGCAGAAGTAGAGGTTAGCTTAACGCAAGGGTGTCCGTGGTGACGCGGAATCTGAAGGAAGCGGGCGGCAAACTTCCGGTCCGAGGAACACAAACTTCATATAAGGGTAGGTATCATTGGATGAGTTTGCCAAACAAAACAAAGTCCTTTCTGTCAAAGGTGATATCGAGTAGATGAAGCGGATAGATGGAAGGAAAGATGGCATCCTTATCCGGGGAGGTCTGATGGATACGTGAAGTACCCTTCACAACCTACTTCATGAGGAGTAGCTGAACCATCTGGATAGGTTACACTTAGTTGGACAGATTCATTAAGGTCATATAAACTTGATTCAACGTATGTCGGAGGAGAATCAATGATGACTAAAAGAAAAAGAAGAATGTTTACAAAAGAATTCAAAGAACAAATTGTCGGGCTTCATGCATCTGGTAAGCCTAGAGGTGAGATAATTAAAGAATACGATCTAACACCATCTGCTTTTGATAAATGGGTTCGCCAACATAAAGCCACTGGTTCATTTGAAGAAAAGGACAATCGAACACCCGAACAAGAGGAGTTACTTAAACTCAGAAAAGAAAACCATAGGCTTGCGATGGAAAATGATATTTTAAAGCAAGCCGCGCTGATAATGTCTTGATGCGTAGATGTGATTCGAAATAACGCTCACAAATACTCGGTATCAGCAATGTGCGACGTCCTGCAAATTCCAAGAAGTACGTATTATTATGAAGCGAAGGAACGTGATAACCAGGAAAAAGAACTCACGAAATTAGTTGTTGAAATATTTAAAAACAGTCGCAATATTTATGGTCAAAGAAAAATAAAAGTAGAGTTGCAAAAACTTGGTTGGCAAGTTTCACGCCGCCGCATTGGTCGAATTATGAAAGAACAAGGGCTTGTATCTAAGTATACAGTGGCTCAGTTTAAACCCACAAAATTAAAAGTAAATGAATCTGAAATTGGTAATGTACTGAATCGAGAATTCAATCAGGATAAGGAATTAAAGGTAGTTGTAAGTGATTTAACGTATGTCCGTGTTGGTCATAAATGGCACTATATCTGTGTTTTAGTAGACTTATATAATCGTGAAATGATTGGCTACAGTTCTGGTCCACAAAAAACTGCAGCTTTAGTTCAGCGCGCCTTTGCATCGGTTCCATACAATCTAAATCAGCTTGAATTATTTCATACCGACAGAGGTAGTGAATTTAAAAATCAGCTTATCGACGACGCGCTCGAAGCATTTGGCATTAAGAGATCCTTGAGTGAAAAAGGAACCCCTTATGACAATGCCGTTGCTGAAGCAATGTTTAAAACCATTAAAACAGAATTCGTTAACGGTGCCGTTTTTCCTTGCCAAGAAGCACTTGATCTTGCACTTTTTGATTACGTAAATTGGTTTAATAATATTCGAATACACGGTTCATTAAACTATCGCACACCCGCCGAATATAAACGCGAACAAAAAGCTAAATCATCTGTAATCTGAAGTCTTTTTATAACCTGCATGTATTGTGATGTTCTTGGTTTTTAGAACGTCACAATACATGCAGGGCAGCAAGCGAAGCGCGGTAGCTAAAAGATGTAAAAAAATAATAGGAATATGGAATTAAGTGCACAGGAAAATTTGTAAATCTGGAACTAAAAATTTAAATATGACATTCATTGAATCAATGAATTTCCTTAAAAAATATGTACAGTTTAGTGTTGACATTCCAGGTAGAGGTGCTGCATGGGGAGACACTTTCATGGGGATATTCTTTGGCACAACACTATTTGTTATTACACTTATATTTATCCTAAAAGCTGGAGGGTTCCATGCATTTGTAAACTTGCAGTCAACAGCACCTGAAATATTAGTGAATAAAGGAAACTTTCCAGGAATAATAGAGACAGCATTAGGTTTAATGTTTGGATTTTGGATCATGCCACATATGTGGCAAAAATTTTATTCAGCAAATTCACCGATGACTTTAGCAAAAACATCAATATTTACACCTTTCTGGAATTCTTGGTTAATGGCTTTAGGAGCATTATTTATAGGAATGGTTGCACATACACCTGGACTTGTACCTGGATTAACGGTTGAGAATAGTGACACAATTATTCCTTTATTTTTCTCAACAAATGCACCACTTTTTGGAGCAGTTGTTGTAGCAGCAGTTGTTGCTTATAAGCCCCTTAATGAACTTGGACAGTAAGAGTAAATTTTAATATACTGATTCATGTATTAAGGAGGCTAACATCATGAAACGAACAAAACATTCCAAAGAATTTAAAATACAAGTCATCAAAGAGTCATTGGAAACGGGAAAAACATCCGTTGTGGCACGCCGTTACGAGCTGAACCCTAACATGGTATGCCGTTGGGTGCGGGAGTACAAGAACGGACACTTCGGTGAAGTTGATGTATCAGTTGTACCCGACCTGGATTCCAAGCAGCTTTCCAACGAAAATGATCAACTCAAGAAGCTTTTAGGCGAAAAAGACCTGGAAATTGCCGTTTTGCGAGATCTCATAAAAAAGAAAAACCCTCACTTGCTGAAAAAGTTGAGATAGCCGACAAATGGATTCAAAAAGGCTATGCGATTACAATGGTGCTAAAGATACTAAGAATTCCACGTTCCACCTACTATTACCGGAAGAATTATCGCGTGGAAGAGAAAAAAGTAAGTGAGGGGCGTCCAGCACCAGGTTACTCCAACACAGAGGACGGAAAGAAAATACCAGATGACCAGATCAAGGAATTTCTACTGGAAGAAATAGCTGGCGAATGTCATGGATATGGCTATCGCAAACTAACGGTACTCCTTCAACGAAAATATAAGCTTAGGATCAATAAAAAGAAGGTATATCGCCTTTGTGAGGAGCTGGATATCTTACGTCCCCAAAGAAGGAAGAAAGTTTCGTATCCTAGGAAACTAGCACGCAACCGGTCTATTACAGGTTCCAATCAATTGTGGGAAGCGGATATTAAATACGGCTATATCGAAGGGGAAGACCGTTTTCTTTTTATCTTCTCCATCATTGATGTGTACGATCGTTCCATCATCGACTACCACATCGGTTTAAGGTGTAATGCGAACGATGCCATCCAGACACTGAGCCGATCCTTATTAAAACGCCAACAATACGAACAAAAATGGAAAAGCCTGTGATGCGGACAGACAATGGGCCACAGTTTATTTCTCATACCTTTGGGCAGTTCTGTGAGAAAACCGGCATGGAACATGAACGAATACCACCCAAAACACCCAATATGAACGCCCATATCGAGTCCTTCCACCGCATTCTGGAAGATGACTGTTTATCAAGATTTCAGTTTGAAACATATGGAGAATCGTACAAGGAAATCGCTGCCTTTATGGATTTCTACAATCAGCATCGCATCCATTCAAGCATTCTGGACTTATCTCCAGCAGAATTTTACAAGCTGCAAAAGGATGGGGACACACGAATCAAAAAGATACGGGTTTGATCCCCCCTTCATTTTTTCTTCTTTTTGTCCCATCATCTTTTCAAACAGCCCGTTCTGAAATGGAGTCAGGGGCGTCGCGTAGCGACGGGCGAAGCCTTTACCCTTGACGGAATGGAAGAACTGGCTATCCTGTCCAAAGGACAAAAGAAGAAGGCTCTATGTGGTTTTGAATTTCTACAATAAAGAAAGATTAAGAGTGTTATTGTCCAAAATTAGGGGGTTAATCCGCTGTTTTTTAAAAGGATGAAAGACCAAGGGGCTAGTATGCCCTAAATCAGGATTTTACTGCCATTCACCTTTATCATTAATCACGTTTATCGAAATTAACAGCTCTTACTTGTTTAGATAACAAAAAATCATTGGATTTGGTATCAAATTAAATCTTCATTGGAAGTATGAATAATTCAGGAGCAAAAGTTCCCGACACCAGCAAAGTATAAAGATGAATTTCCATTCCTAAAAGAAGTGGATTCTTTAGCTTTAGCAAACGCACAGATCCATTTGCAAAATGCTTATAAGAACTTTTTTGAAGGTCGTGCGGAGTTTCCTAGATTCAAAAGCAAGAAAAAGAAACAATCTTATACAACCAACATGGTCAACGGCAATATTAAGCTGGAAAATGGTCATATTAAACTGCCAAAAATCAAAAAGCCAATAAAATTGAAGCAGCATAGAGAAATACCTGCTGATTATAAAATCAAATCTTGTACGATTTCTAAAACAAAGACAGGCAAATACTATATTTCGATTTTGACAGAATACGAGAAAGATATTCAGTCAGTAAAAATTCAGAAAGTTGTTGGCTTAGATTTTGCTATGGATGGTCTATATGTCGAGAGTGAACAGGGTGAGAAAGCCAATTACCCACGGTACTATCGACAAGCCTTAGACAAGTTAGCAAAAGCACAACGAATACTTTCCCGAAGAAAGAAAGGTTCTGCACGATGGGAAAAGCAGCGTCTAAAAGTAGCTAAGCTGCATGAAAAGACAGCGAATCAACGCAGAGACTTCCTTCATCACAAGTCAAAAGAATTAGCGATAACCTATGACGCTGTGATTATTGAGGATTTAGACATGAAAGGTATGTCTCAAGCTCTCAACTTTGGAAAAAGCGTTCATGATAACGGTTGGGGTATGTTCACAAGCTTCTTAGAATACAAGCTAAAAGAACAAGGGAAGCAACTTGTGCAAATTGATAAGTGGTTTCCTTCTACTAAGAAATGTTCATGTTGCGGCAAGGAAAAAGAAATGCCATTGTCTGAACGTGTATATGAATGTTCTTGCGGTTTTGTATTAGATCGTGATCACAATTCAGCAATCAATATCAGAAATGAAGGATTACGCTTATTAGCATAAAGAATAATAACTTTCGGAACGAGAGGGTTCGCTCGGTCAATTTTCTGTCATTAGACGGGATTACCCGAGAAGCCCCCACTTCAATCAAACCGTAAGGTTGATAAGTGGTGGGAGCAGTTCACAAAGAAGTATGAAACACAACGGGAGTGCATAGTCACTCCGCTTCTTTTTTGCTATAATTTCAACGGTATGAACTTTGCAAAACGCTCGGGCACAGAGAAGGGAGTCGAAGTGAATGAAACGTACATATGGAAAAGTAACCATTCTTATTATTGCTCTTCTTCTTTTCATCGGAGGTGTGTATTGGTTCTCGGAACAACGTGTAGAATCAACACTAACCTTTCTTGATAAAGAATTAGAAGAAGCTATATTAGACGCAGCACAAATCGAAGTAGATGATAGCGATCCCACTGTTGCCCTTCGCCAAATAGAATCGTTAGACTTGTCCGATCGTCACCTAACTTCATTAGAAGGTATTGAATATTTATCAAATCTTCGAGAATTAAACTTATCTCATAATCACATAGAAGATTTATCACCACTTTCGAAATTGCGGAACTTAACATCGTTAGATCTTAGTTACAATCAATTGGAATCTATTGATAGTTTGCAAAATCCGTCATTGGAACACCTTTCTTTAGAACACAATCGCCTGACGGATATTCGTCCTGTAAAGGAGTTAGGGCATTTACAGACATTAAATATGAATCACAATCTGATTCATTCTCTCGAACCATTGACGAATCTATCTTATCTTAAAACATTATATGCTAAAGGAAATCAAATCACTTCCATTGACCCTTTACAGCAAGTAACAACATTACAAGCGTTAGATATTAGTTATAACAATATTACGCAGTTAGATCCAATTGCGAATCATACACATTTAGTGAAAGAATTACGCATTGCAGGGAACCCGATTGAAAGTATTCGTCCCATTCTTTCCTATGCCGATCGACTGCAAGCTTCAGACATCGGAGAATTAGCGCTGTTTGTTGATGTTTCGGAAAGAGGCGGAATCAAGGATGAAAGCGTGACAGTGACACTATCTCTTCCTTATGAATCGGAAGCGCGCATCTTTTATACGTTAGACGGTTCAACACCCGATGAACATTCCACCTTATATGAAGAACCAATTACCATTACTGAAAATACTGTCTTGTCTGCAGTCGCTATTCTGCCAGATGGAACGACAGGAGAAGAAGTGAGGGAAACGTATTTATTTCACGTGGACCATGATTTACCGGTTTTTTCTTTAAGTACAGATCCGGACCACTTGTTTGATGAAGAAAAAGGAATTTACGTGCCGGGAGTGAATTTTAATCGAAAAACAAGCAGCCCGTCTAGTACAGGAAACTATGCGATGAGAGGAAGAGAATGGGAAAGGGAAGCAAAACTAGAATTGTTTTCGGAAGATCATCGACGCGCTTTCTCTCAGCGAGTCGGCATTCGTATTCATGGAGGAGAATCACGCGCCAACGAACAAAAGTCTTTTCGGATTTATGCGCGGGACAGTTACGGAAATGACGTCATCAGCTATCCTCTCTTTGGAGAAGAGGAAACTTCCCATTTTAAGACCTTCTTATTACGTAACTCAGGCAATGATTATAACAAAACTTTTTTTCGTGATGGATTTTTGCAAGAATTGGTCCGTCCTTACTTAAATGTGGAGACCCAGTTGTACGAGCCGGCGGTCTTATATGTAAATGGGGAATATTGGGGAATTTATAACATCCGTGAACGGTTTGACGAAGATTACTTTGAGACGGTGCACGGCATTAAAAAAGAAAATCTCGATCACATTGAAAATAACGGAGAAATTCAATCAGGAAGAAGCCATGAATGGGCGCGTCTCATGGACTACTTGCGTGAACATGATTTGAAAAATGACGAACACTTTGCTTATGTTGAAGAAATGATTGATATTGACCATGCCCTTGACTATTTCATCACTCAAATTTACGTTCGTAACACGGATTGGCCCGGAAATAATCATCAAATGTATCAAGACCGGACGGCAAAGGATAGTAAATGGCGCTGGCTTCTGTATGATTTAGATTTTGGCTTCGGACGTTTCGGAGGTCCAGATGCGTATCGTCATCATTCTTTGCAACAAGCAACGGAAGCGGGAAACGATGCGATGCCAAATCCTGACTGGTCTACGTTAGTATTACGTTCTCTTCTAGAAAATGAAGCAGTAAAAGATCAATTTATTCAACGGATGATGGTATATGCGGATAGCGTGTTTGCTCCGGAACGAATCGAACGTCAACTTGATATGTTTAGAAAACGGATAGAAAAAGAAATGCCTGCCCATATGGAGCGTTGGGAAACGATTCCATCGATGGAAGCATGGCAGTCCAATATAGAAATAATGAAACAGTTTGCAGTAGAGCGTCCTCATTACGTGCGGCTTCATCTCGCTGATTACTTCGGATTAGATGGAGTTGGAAAAGTGACAATGGATGCGAAACTGGCAGCGCACTTGTCCGTTGGAGGGCGTAACCTTTGTTTACGAGAAGATACTTGTTGCGGCACGTTTTACTGGATGACAAATGTTGCCCTTCCGCTAGAATATGAAGGAAAACGCGTGCAAATAACATCGAGTAATCCTTCTGTTGCTTTTGTAGATGAACAATCCAATACGCTCACATTAAAAGAAGAAGGAGAGGCAACCCTTGATATTGCAAATGAAGCAGGAGAACCATTAGGGGAAATTAAGATTTTAGTCAATCATTACGATATAACGGAGAAGAAATTAGCAGTGGGAGAAGAAATACCCTTAGATGGCGGGCCTTGGTTAACAAGTGATGAAGCGATTGTAGCAATTGATGAAAATGATTCAAGCGCTCGAGCCGAAGAAACTGGCGACGTTCTCTTAACGAAAAAGCGAGGAAATTCGTTTGAGGAAATTATACGGGTTCAAGTGACAGATGACGGAAGGGGAGGAGAAGAATGAAAAAACAAAAATGGCAATTCCTTCTTGCTGGAATCGCGCTGATCATCATGATCGTGATTGCTGCTTATTTTATTGCTCCTTCTAGCACGGTAACGTTTGAAGAACCTGGCGTGGAAGCAATGGTACAAGCAGAAGTAGGAGAGGGAACTGTTGTTACCAAAGAACATTTAAAGGAAATCACATCGCTCGACATTAGCAATCAACATATCACTAGTCTCACTGACTTAAAAAAATTCCCTAATTTACGAGAGTTGTCGGCAAATCACAACCAAATTCAAGATTTGACGCCTCTTTCCGAGTTAGAGCACTTGCAATCCCTGTCATTGGAAGGAAATCAAATTCGTGATCTCTCACCACTACAATCGTTACAACATTTGCGTCAGTTAAATGTATCTGACAATAGCATTCAATCACTAGAACCTCTTCGGGAAATTGCATCGTTGACTCATCTTGAAGCGGATACGAATCACATTGCGGACATTACGGCTTTGGAAGGATTATCATATCTTGAAGTGCTAAGCCTGCGGGATAATCGGGTGGAAAGCATTGCACCGTTGTCTTCTTTAACACGACTGCGACAATTGGATATTTCCAATAACCTTGTGTCAGATTTCTCACCGCTAGCTCCGTTAGAACGATTAAAAGAACAAGTATATATTAGCGGAAATCCTTTTGAAGTAGATGAGACGATTATTTATTTATATGAGAACACAAGTGACATTGATATTTCCGATCCTCGTTTACGAGTGGAAGCATCCGTGGAAAGCGGCACCTATGAACAGCCAATTAAAGTGCGGCTTTTGAGCGATTATAAAGATGGAATTATTCGCTACACTTTGGATGGCAGTGAACCAACCGCTGCTTCTAAAGCTTACAACCAAAGAAACGAACATCCGAAAGATGCAGATCCGATTACAATTGAAGAGACAACGGTGTTGCGGGCCAAATTATTCACTCCTGATCAACAAAGTGGAGATACATTAACAAAAACGTATTTTTTCGGTGAGTCCCCAAGTGGTGACCTACCTGTCCTTCATTTATCGATGAATCCTGACGACCTCTTTGGGGATGAAAAAGGGATTTATGCAAAGGGAAAGCATTTTGATCCCGACGCACCGAATCCGAACTTGTCAGGGAATTTCATGCAAGAAGGTCGTGATTGGGAAAGAAAAGTGCACGTCTCTTATTATCCCAAAGGCTTCAAAGAACCTCCTGTTTTTTCTCAAGATGCAGGCATTCGTATTCATGGAGGAGCTTCCCGTGGGTACGATCGGAAATCTTTTCGGCTCTATGCCCGAGATCGTTATGGCACACACGTGTTTCCTTATCCTATGTTCGGAGAGGATGGCCCTCGAGCATTCAAACGGCTCATATTAAGAAATTCCGGGAACGATTGGGATAAAACGATGTTTCGCGATGCAATGATCCAACAACTCGTGTCGGACATGGAAGTAGAAACACAAGCTTATCAGCCGGTCCTTGTATATTTGAATGGTGAATATTTTGGCTTATATAATCTTCGAGAAAGATACGATCACCACTATATGCGTTGGACTCACAACGTGAATGAACGAGATTTAGACCTTTTAGAAAATAATCATGTAGAAGTGAAGAAAGGATCTCGGCAAGCCTTTGATGAGTTAATGGCTTATGTTCAAAAGAATGGCTTGGAAGATGCAACCCATTATCGTTACGTCAAAGAACATATTGATCTGGAGAATTTTATGGACACTTGGATCGTGAACATATACGCTCGTAATCTAGATTGGCCCGGAAATAATCAATTATATTGGCGTAATCGAAATGGCGATGGGAAGTGGCGTTGGCTGTTAGTGGACCTTGATTTTGGCTATAATATGTATCGCGAAAAAGACGAATATTTACATGAAATGGAAGAACACAATACGCTAGCGATGGCGGCGGATCCGAACGGGGATCCTTGGCCGAATCCTCCATGGGCAACACTTCTTTTCCGTTCATTGCTTGCACAAGAAGATTTTAAAAATGAATTTGTTGCTCGTTTTACCCATCGAATGAACACGGTGTTTGATCCAGACCGGACGAAAACGCTCATTCGTGAGATGAAAGCAACCATCGAACCGGCGATGCCAGATCTCATTGAAAAATGGGAAGCACCGGCTTCGATGGAAGAATGGGAAAAAGAAATTCGTCTGATGGAACGTTTTGCAGAGCGACGACCTGATTATATGAGACAACACATCGTCGACTTTTTTCATTTAGATGGAAAAGTAGAAATCAAAGTGAACTCCTTTTCAAACGCTACGTCTCCCTTTACGGTAAATGAATTGGAAACTGAAAATTTCGGTCCTCGTTTTACCGGTACGTATGTGACCAACATTCCTTACCGATTTTCACTACATCAAAACGAAACATGGACCACTTCTAATGAAGCAGTAGCTCAAATAGAACAAGACGGCCGAGTTACTTTTTTAGAAGAAGGAAAAGCAACGTTAACGGCTGTCAATGAAAATGGAGAGGAATTATTGCAGTTGACGGTTGTTGTTACTCATTCATAAAAAGAGGGGCTAAACCACTCACTAACTACGCAATAAGAAAGGAACGAAAAAATGATAGATGGATTGATTGTCATGTATGTTTTTCTCATCGGTCTTGTCTTCGGTTCATTTTTTAATGTTGTCGGTCTCCGAGTGCCGAATGGACAATCTATCATTGCCCCTCGTTCACACTGTCCGTCTTGTAAGCGCACTTTAACTGGCATAGATTTAATCCCTGTTGTATCTTATATTTTTTTACGCGGGAAATGCAGAACATGCGAAGCGCGAGTTTCTCCCCTGTACCCAACGATTGAGCTGGTGACAGCCTGTTTATATGTTGGCGTATGGCTTGTCTTCGGTTGGTCGACAGAAGTCATAGTAGCTTGGATTTTCGTTTCATTACTTGTCATTATCACGGTAAGTGACTTATCTACGATGCTCATTCCCAATAAAATTCTTTTATTTTTCGGTACGATCATTTTTCTGTTCCGATTGACAATCGCTCCTCTTCATCCTTGGTGGGATGTGTTTGTTGGAGCTGCGGTTGGCTTTTCTCTATTGCTCATCATCGCCATTGTCAGTAAAGGAGGAATGGGGGGAGGGGACATTAAGCTGTTTGCGGTTCTAGGCATGTATTTTGGTTGGCAAGACGTGTTACTCGCTTTCTTTTTCTCTGTTTTTGTTGGGGCAGTGATCGGTGGAATTGGACTGCTCATTGGAAAAGTAAAGCGAAAGTCACCGATGCCCTTTGGTCCAGCAATTGCAATCGGGAGTGTCCTCACGTTATTTTTTGGGGAAGAAATAGTTGCGTGGTATCTTAGTTTCCTTACATAAGCAGACAAACTTTTCACGAACGAGGCGACAAGAGTCTCGTTCTTTTTCATACTTCTTATGCTACGGTACTTGTACGACTAGGTTTGGAGGAGGGAGATTGTGAAAGAAGACAAGCACCGTGTCTCTTTTAAATTGAATGGAAAAGAGATGGACCGAGAAAAAGAAGACAAGCCCATCAACCACACCTCTACGGAGCACACATCCACTCATCAATTAAAAAAAATAATAGAGAAAAAAAGGAAATCAGCTACGTTTTTGGACAATCAAAAGCAAAGAAAGCGTCCTCTCTTTCTTTCTTTTTTATCTATCACAGGAGGAGCAACAGCCGTCGGTTTATTATTTGGCTTTTTCACGATGCATTTGTTTACGGAAAGTGAACCACCCGTAAATGCCGGTTATGAAGAAGAGAATGTAGCAGTACTTGCCGACTTCGCTGATACGCACACCCTTTATATTATTCAAGCCGGTGCGTTTACTTCACAGGAAAAAGGAACGGAAATGCAGGATAGATTACGAAATCAAGGATACCCAGCTCTGCTTACGCATGACGGTGACTACTATTATTTATTTACAAACATGACTTTTGACCAAGAAAGTTCGCAGGAAAATCTTCAATTCTATGAAGAAGAAGGAATAGATGTCTACGAAAAAACGCGGACAATTTCACGCATACAGTCGGTGGATGAAGACGAAACGAAAGCGTTGCTAAAAGAGATTGAAGAGATAATTATTCATTTGACGAATGAACGAGAGGAAGAAAGAGGGATAGAAACGTTGCAAACAATCATTGAAGACACAGCACAATGGGCCGAAAAAGAAAACTCCTCTTTAAATAATCTAAGAAATGCTCTTATCGAAATAGAAAAACAAATCACGTCAGAGAATGACATGTCAAGCGTAACGAAAGAATGGATCATGGAAGCAATCCTTCATTTTGAAGAAACGGTATATGAAATCGCAGCAGAAAAAGAAGAATAGAATCTTATGGATATAAAAAATCTATTATTGACCTGTCGAACTTCGCCAAATTTAAAAGCTTAGAAGCTTAACGGACTTTTGAAATCATTAGCGACGTATTCTGTAGAAAGTGATCCACTTCAGCTGAATGAAATACCGTTGTTTCTTCCATCCGGATTTGGTAATATGAGGATACACCTAGTACAATAATACATAAATATTATTGGAAAGGTGGTCTCCTCTTCATGCCTTCTTTCATATTAGCTTCAACGTCACCAAGACGAAAAGAACTTCTCTTACGTGCGGGATATTCCTTTGACGTACAACCTTCACATGTAGAAGAAACCTTCCGATCCTCACATTTTTCTCCTGATGCAGTGAAACAGCTGGCTTATAAAAAAGGAAAAAACGTGTACGAACGTTTCCCGGATCGTGTCGTTCTTTCCGCCGACACAGTTGTTGTAAAAGAAAACCAAATCCTTGGTAAGCCCTCTCATTCAATGGAAGCTAAAGAAATGTTAGAGCGATTGTCAGGAAGTCGTCACGACGTGTACACGGCTGTGGCCATTTGCTCTTCTCAAAAAGAAAAAGTATGGATAGAAAAAACAACGGTTCATTTTTATCCTCTCTCTCCCTCTCTCATTGCTAGTTACTTGGAAACTGAAGAGCCGTATGATAAAGCCGGAAGTTATGGCATTCAAGGATTCGGTGCGCTGTTTGTGAGGAAAATAGAAGGGGACTATTACAATGTTGTCGGTTTACCATTATCCCGTGTATACCGAGAGCTCCATCACTTCTCTATCGTTCCTTCTTTTACATCTTCGCAAAAGTGAAGGAGGAAAAAAATGTCCCAATCATTGATGTTAAAAGATTTTCCGGTAAGCGAACGTCCACGGGAAAAAATGATCCGAGAAGGGCCTCAGCAATTATCCAATCAAGAACTGCTGGCGATTTTATTACGAACGGGAACGAAAGATGAGTCTGTTTTGGAGATTGCGCAACGAGTACTGTTGCATTTTGATGGATTGCGCTTATTAAAAGAAGCAACCATCGAAGAATTGCTGACATTGAAAGGAATCGGACAAGCGAAAGCTTCCGAATTACAGGCTGCTTTAGAACTAGGGCGTCGTATTTATACCTTTCGAGAAAGGGAACGCTATGCCATCCGTTCTCCGGAAGATGTCGCAGCTTTTGTGATGGAAGAAATGCGTTTTTATACGCAGGAACATTTTGTCGTTTTGTGTCTGAATGTTAAAAATGAAGTGATTCACCGACAAACACTTTTCATCGGAAGCCTCAATTCCAGCATCGTTCATCCGAGAGAATTGTTCAAAGAAGCGCTCCGCCGTTCCGCTGCCTCCGTCATATGCCTTCATAATCACCCTTCCGGAGATCCTTCACCGAGTCCAGAAGATATTGAAGTTACGAAAAGATTATCTGAATGTGGACGAATACTGGGAATTGAAGTCCTTGATCATGTTATTATTGGCGATCACAAGTTTTTAAGTTTGAAAGAAAAAGGATACATGTAAACAGAAAAAGCGTCTTTCTTCCCTTGAAGAATCGAGTGATTTTCTTTATAATGACAAAGTTCCATATCATGATGAAACTCAAGAGGCGCAAGATGGAATGAATTAAAATAAGTGGAAGGCTATGTTTTTCAATTGTTTTTCAGTATAATATAGTTTAAGTATGTATATGTGACATTTGGCAAGAAAAAATAAGAATGACGATAAAAAATATAGATAATAGAAGTAAACGATAGATTAGGATGGACAATTGAAGGATGAAGGGAGATACATAGATGTTTGGTGGTTTTTCAAAAGACTTGGGAATTGACTTGGGTACGGCGAATACGCTCGTATACGTGAAGGGAAAAGGTGTCGTCGTACGGGAGCCATCGGTTGTTGCTATGCGAACAGACACCGGTACCATTGAAGCCGTTGGAAATGATGCAAAAAATATGATCGGAAGAACACCAGGAAATATTATTGCCGTCCGTCCGATGAAAGATGGGGTCATCGCCGATTTTGAGACAACCGCAACGATGATGAAACATTTTATTCAACAGGCGCAAAAATCCCGCGCGATTTTTACCCGCAAACCAAATGTGATGGTGTGTGTTCCGTCGGGAATTACCGCGGTGGAAAAGCGGGCAGTAGAAGATGCAACAAGACAAGCAGGAGCAAAAGAAGCGTACACGATCGAAGAACCTTTTGCTGCAGCCATTGGGGCTGATTTGCCAGTATGGGAACCGACCGGAAGTATGGTAGTTGATATCGGCGGGGGGACAACGGAAGTTGCTGTTATTTCTCTCGGCGGAATTGTCACGAGTCAATCCATTCGCGTTGCCGGTGATGAAATGGATGATGCCATTATTCAATATATTAAAAAGACATATAGTCTTATGATCGGGGAGCGGACCGCTGAAACTTTAAAAATGGAAATTGGCTCCGCTGATGAATCAGATGATGTCGGAGAATTGGAAATTAGAGGTCGGGATTTAATCAGTGGTTTACCGAAAACGATTTCCGTATCTTCACAAGAGATTACCGGAGCTTTAAAAGACACCGTGGATACGATTATTGAAACGGTAAAGAATACACTCGAAAAAACACCACCAGAACTTGCGGCGGATATTATGGATCGAGGCATTGTGTTAACAGGTGGCGGAGCGCTTTTGCGGCATATGGATAAAGTATTGAGCGATGAGACGAACATGCCCGTTTTAACAGCAGAAAACCCGCTCGATTGTGTGGCACTGGGAACAGGTCGAGCGCTCGAGAATTTGCATCTGTTTCGTTCAAAAGCAGGGATAACTGCTCGATCTAGCCGGAATGTCCAATAGTAGGTCGATATTATGCCACATTTTTTTTCCAATAAACGTCTCATTTTATTGATGGTGAGTATTATCGTGCTCGTAGCGCTCCTAGGCTTTTCAATGAGAGAAAGGGATGCGATTACTTTTCCGGAAAAGTTCGTCCGAGATACTTCCGGAATTGTGCAATCGATTTTTAGTCGGCCCGCACATGTTGTCGCGGGTTTCTTTGAGGACATTGAGGATTTACTGAATGTATATGAAGAAAACAAATTATTAAAATCCCGTCTTGATGAATATGCGGCGATTTCGGCAGAGCTTGCGAGTGTAAAGGAAGAGAATAAAACGTTAAAAAGCATGATTGAGGTAGAAGAAAGCTTGTCTGATTATGTGATGCGAACTGCCCTTGTCATCCATCGTTCGCCTGATCATTGGACGGAAACAATCGGCTTAAATGTGGGCGAGAGAAACGGAATTGAAAAAAATATGGCGGTCGTTACTTCCGAAGGGCTTATTGGTAAAATTGATTCTGTTTCTGAATTCACTTCGACGGTGCAGCTCTTGTCTGATAGTAGTCGGACAAACCGGGTATCTGCAATGGTTGTCACCAATGACGAGCCGGTGTATGCCTTTATAGAAGGTTGGGACGAGGAACGAGAAGGACTCATGTTAAGAAAAATTGAATCATCTCGCACGATAGAAGAAGGGCAACTGGTGATGACCTCGGGGCTTGGAGGAATATTCCCACGTGGTCTTGCCATTGGGGAAATTGTTGAGATTGAACCGGATGAGTTTGGCTTAACGTACAATGCCCTTGTAAAACCGGCTGCGGATTTTTATCACATCGAACAAGTAAATGTCATTGAAAGAACGAGTGCCAATCTTGATGAATTATTACTTCCGGAAAAAGAGGATGAAGAGGAAGAGGACGGAGGTACATCATGATTCGTTTTGTTCTTCCTTTCCTACTTTTTCTGTTATTCATCATAGAAGGTACATGGTTTCAAATTTTCATTCCTTTTCACCTGGATAATGGGGTAGTTCTCGTTCCACGTTTTACATTAATTGCGGTTGTTTTGATTGCGATTTATCGTGGAGCTGGCTCAGGGATTATGTTTGGCGTCCTCGTCGGTGTGTTATATGATTTTGTCTATAATGAATTAATTGGTGTGTACATGTTCAGTTTTGGCTTAACGGCTTATATTAGTTCCTTTACGATACCGGCGGTTCGTCACAGTAATTGGTGGCAAATGCTAATTGTTTTCTGTGCAATCTTTATTTTTGAGTGGCTGACATATGGGTTATATTATTTAATTGATTATACAGATATTTATTTTGAACAATTTTTTGTGATGCGTCTTCTTCCGTCTTGGATACTAAATGGAGTGGTGGCCATCGTGCTTTTGTATCCAGCAAGGTTATTATTCCAAAAGTTAGAGACGTATGAAGAGTTAGAACAACGATGATCCTGTTGTCGAACGCTTCCCGTTTCTTTAAAAAATAGAAGGATTTATCTTATTTTTTGTGGAATGGATATAGAAAGATGGATAGTCGGACATTTGCATCACGAAGAGGTGAAAGGCATGAAAACGGGATCCTCCAAAAGCTTAGTCACAATTAAAGGAACGAAGGATGGGTTAACGATTCTTTTAGACGATCAATGTTCCTTTGATGATTTGAAGTCAGAATTAAAAGAGAAAATGACCCGGGATCAGCATCTGTTTGGAAACGGTCCGGAAGTCGTCGTCAATGTCGATGGTGGTTATCGCTATTTTAACAAGGATCAAGAAGAAGATATTCGTATGATTATTGAAGATACGAAGACGATTCGAGTTGGTTCTTTTCACAGTGAAGTAATGAGTCGCGAAGACGTAAAGAAAGAATTGGAAGAGTCATCCCTTACTACGATGAAACAAATTATTCGCTCGGGTCAAGTCATATCCGTCAAAGGAGACGTGTTGTTACTTGGAGATGTAAACCCTGGGGGAGTGATTGAAGCAACCGGTAATATTTATGTTTTAGGAACGCTTAAAGGGATTGCGCGAGCGGGGATTGATGGGTATCAAAAAGCAGTTGTCTCAGCTTCCGTCATGACGCCGAAACAAATTTCCATTGCGGATGTTTATTTTTATGCCCCGGAGCGCCATGAAAGAGAAGAAAATGCCGATGAACCTTTGTTTGATGAACCTGTATATGCATACATACACGAAGAACAACAAGAAGTAGCATTTGAAAAAGCAAGATATTTTCATCGTTATCCATCTATTCGTCGTACGAGTTGAAGAAGCGAATGAGCTTCGCTGTTTTTCGCTAGGAAGGAGGATATGCATGGGAGAGGCTATCGTAATTACGTCAGGAAAAGGTGGCGTCGGGAAAACAACTACTTCTGCAAATATTGGTACTGCCCTTGCTTTACAAGGAAAACATGTCTGTCTGATAGATACGGATATCGGATTGCGCAATTTAGACGTCGTGATGGGTCTGGAGAATCGCATCATTTATGATCTCGTGGACGCAGCTGAAGGAAGGTGTCGCGTAGAGCAAGCCCTTATTCGCGATAAACGCTTCGAATGCCTTCATTTACTTCCTGCTGCTCAAACGGAAGATAAATCAGCACTGACATCGGAACAAATGAAGGCGATTGTTGAAGAGTTAAAACCAGAATATGATTACATATTCATTGACTGTCCTGCCGGAATTGAACAAGGATTTAAAAATGCAATAGCGGGAGCAGACCAAGCGATCGTTGTCACAACACCAGATACATCGTCAGTGCGAGATGCAGATCGTATTGTCGGATTACTGGAGCAAGAAAAGATAGGATCCCCGAAATTAATTGTCAATCGCGTCCGGACAAAACTGGCACAAGAAGGGGACGTGTTAGACGTCGATGATATCGTCCAATTACTTGCGATTGATTTATTAGGGATTATTTTAGATGATGAAAATGTGTTAAAAGCAGCGCACCAAGGCCAACCGATAGTGATGGACCCAGACAGTCACGCCTCGATTGGATACCGGAATATTGCGCGCCGTATTTTAGGAGAATCGGTACCATTGATGGCCTTGGAAGAGAAAAAAGGTTTTTTTGCTAAATTAAAAAGCATGTTCGGTTTAAAATCTTCTTCATAATTATTACTACCTCCAAGGTGTTTACACGCTTCAAGGAGGTAGTTTTTTATGTTGGCGAAAAACATACGTTAAAAAACTTCACGTACACTTAACAAGCAGACTTATTTTCCTTCTTTGTTCTTCATGATACAATGAAAGAAACGCAAGGCATATACCTCTTTTATATACACTCTTTTCTTCCCTGTCCCATTTCTCTCGCTGTCATTGTCAGTTATTCCCAATTCATGGTGATGATTTCCTATTCTAAGCGTGTGGATCACGAGAACTTGCATACGTGTTTTCTTTTTAGGATAAGATAGAAAAATGGATAAATGGTGCTGCTGTCTGTCGAAGAGGTCTCGTAAATCACATTCATTTGTCAGGAGGGATGATGATGACGGTCGATTATGACTATTTATCGAAAGAAGAAAAAGAAAGATTGTTGCAATTAAAAGAAAAAGTCAATGATGCCCGAGAAGAGAAAGATTGGCGCAAGTATACGACTGAAATTACAATTATGTATGAAAAAGCACGAGTTCGAAGAGAAAAAAGAAAAAATCATAAACAGCGAAAAATTGACGAAATAATCGGACAAAAGATGACCTAGGGAGGGGTCATCTTTCTGTTTATTCCAGAAACGGGCTGATTTTCCTTCGAGTTTTGAATGAAACGCTTTTTTGAAGTTTACTTGTGTTGAGATATACGAAAACCGATTGGATGCCTTCTTCCGTAGAGTTTCTCAATAAAGAGTCGACTCTTCTAGCATGTATCAAGCAGTTGGAAAGATCAAAGGTCATCGAAATCGAGACGGGGGCACGGACATCTTAAGTAAGATCAATAAGTCCCGCATGAAAAAGGGAGCCATCATTTTTTAGTAAGACCCACTGTTCGCTTCCTCTTTTTCAAGAGACAAAATGTAGTCATACTTTCTTGTCCCTCTTTCATATACATCCTCTAGGAAGCTAGTACGTGAAGGGGGGCGTCGTATTGTGTCAAAAGACATTCAAAAAGTTCGCAAAAAATTATATCAAAAACGAAAAAGACGATATGATACGTATCAAAGGGAACGTAGAAAACAGGAAGCATCTCCTCCATCTTATCATTATTATCCCCATCATCCGGATGCACCGTATCATGAACCCGAGTTTTATGTATGGCAACAGCAAGAAAAGGAAGGAAGAAAAGCGGACAAGCAAAAAAGCGGTGGTGGTTTGGTCATCCAAAGCTTTCTCGCCGCCACATTATTTCTATTAGTTCTTATTTTGTTTCAATCCCCTCATCCGGCTTTGGAAGGAGCGAGAGGATATATCGAAACTGCTTTTGAAGAAGAATTTTCCTTTGCGACGGCGACCAAGTGGTATGAAGAGCATTTTGGCAGTCCCCTTGCATTTTTACCATTTGAAACTTCGATGGAAAGGGAAGTCACCTCTTCAGACTCTTCGACAGGAATGTCCATTCCTGTGAATGCGACAGTGACAGAATCGTTTTCTGAAAATGGAAAAGGAATTATATTTGAAACCGGAGAAGACGATGCGGTCGTGGCGTTAAAAGGTGGTGTAGTGATTCATGCCGGTCCACACGAAGAGTGGGATTTAGCGGTTGGAATTGATCATTATGATGGTGGAGAGGCATGGTACGGGCTCATGGAATCCATTGATGTGAAATTATATGATCACATCGCTCCCGGGACGGTGCTTGGAAAAGGAAGCGAAGAGGAAACCGGAAACATCCGATTCTCTTTGGCGCTCATGGAAGAAGGGAAGTACGTGGATCCGGTCGGTGTGATGAGATTTGATTAATCAATTTCGTCTCGTTCGTTTTCATCCTCTTTTTTGGATCGTGGCGGGAGCGGCGCTTCTTACCGGTTATTTTTATGAAGTATTGTTGTTGTTTCTCATCGTTTTTTTGCATGAAATAGGCCATGCTTTTGCAGCGCTTTTTTTTCGCTGGCGCATACGAAAAATTGAACTTCTTCCTTTTGGCGGCGTGATGGAAACAGAAGAAAACGGAAACCGTCCGCTGAAAGAAGAAATAATGGTGACATTAAGCGGTCCGCTTATGCATCTTCCTTTGATTGCATGTTCTTATCTTCTCTTATCCGCTTCTTTCTGGAGTAGCGCAGACCATGAATTATGGATAAAATACAATCTCACCCTTTTATTATTTAATCTTCTTCCAATTTGGCCGCTGGATGGTGGGAAGTTGCTGTTTTGTATATTACAATCTTGTCGGTCTTTTTACACGGCGCAAAAACAATGTTGGAACTTGTCATTTCTTTTTTTATGTTTGGCAGGAGTGGCACTCGTTGTGTTTATTCCGATGCATGTACAAGGATGGATTTTATTTATTTTTTTTATATTTGTTCATTATCAGGAAAAAAAACATCAACCATATCGTTTTTTTAGGTTTTTGTTAGCAAGAGCAAAATGGTTAGACACCTCTCCCTTTCTTCCTTGCCAATATACCGAATGTATTTCTTTACTCTCTTCCCCGTATGACACGATAAAACAGATTCGAAAAACTGCCCCGACGCAATTTTATTTTAAAGAAAATGGACAACGATTGTCTGAATCGTTTATTCTTGAGACAATCTTGAAAAAAAGAAACAAACATATGCGATGGAAAGAAATCCTCCAACATTAATTGTTTGTTGGCATGAGAGGAGGAAGCGATGTGGAGTTTATTTTTAATACATCAACAACGGAGCGCCGTGGAGCCATTAAGGAAAATGGAAAAACAATAGAATTTTTTACGGAAAGACTTGGAGAACATCAAGTCGTTGGGAGTATTTACAAAGGAAGAGTAACAGACGTATTACCGGGAATGGATGCAGCTTTTATTGATATTGGGCGGGAACGAAATGGTTTTTTGCATAAAAGTGAACTCATAAGTTTTCAACGTGCTGCTCGAGAAGAACAAAGAAAGAAAAATATTTCTTCTTTTATTAAAGAAGGACAAGAGATGATTGTCCAAGTAACAAAAGAAGAATTTGGAACGAAAGGGGTTCGGTTAACAGAACAAGTGTCTCTGCCTGGAAAATATACCGTATATATGCCAGATGGCGGCTATATCGGGATTTCCAAACGAATGTCTTCGGAAGCTGTTCGGGAAAAATGGAGAGAAAAAGTGAAACATCTATTAAAGGAAGAAGAAGGCCTCATTTTGCGCACAAGTGCGGAAACAGTACCGGAACATGTCATTGCCGAAGATATCGACTATTTACGAAAAGACTGGGAAAACATTTTAAAACAAGCAAAAAACAAGAAAACACCAAGTGTCATTTATGAAAACAAAGGAATGATGGAACGGTTATTGCATGATTACTCGATCGATGACATTGATCGCATCGTTGTGGATAATGTGGCCGATGTTCAGTTTTTAAAACGTTTGTTTCGTTTTGAAGAAAAAGACGTGAAGAAAATTGAATGGTATCGAGGAACGGAAAATATTTTTCACGCGGAACAAGTGGAAAAAGAGCTTGAAAAAGCACTGCAACCGAAAGTGTGGTTAAAAAATGGAGGGTTCTTATTCATAGAGAAAACGGAAGCGTTAACGGTCATCGATGTAAACACCGGGAGATTTACCGGAAAAGATGACGTGGCGGAGACGATTTTTAAAACGAATATGGAAGCGGCGAAAGAAATTGCCTATCAGCTGCGTTTGCGCAATATTTCCGGAATTATTTTAATCGATTTTATCGATATGAAACGAATGGAGCATCAAAAAGAAGTGGTGGCTTATTTAGAAAAAGAGTTGGCGAAAGATCGAACCCGAACGACCATAAAAGAAATGAGCAGTCTCGGCTTAGTGGAAGTGACTCGCAAAAAAGTGCGGAAAAGCTTAGCAGAAACATATTTGACCACGTGTATGACATGCGGTGGGACGGGAAAGATTTTGTCCGTGGAGGCTTTAATGCACAAGTTAGAAAGAATGATTCATGAATATCGACAAGTTGAGCATGAAGCCCTTGTGTTTCACATCCCAAAGCGACTATTTCATTGGCTCCATGAAGAAAGGCAAGATATGCTTGCCAAATGGAGAGAAAGATATCCTTTTGCTTTATTTTTTCAGTCAAGTGAAGAGATAGAAACGATCCACCTCCGCTATATGGGTGAAAAAGAAAACGCAAAAAAATGGGTGGAGACCCGTCATTGACAGAGCACAACGGCTATGTTACAATCTCTTTGTTCGTTGTTTGGTTCGCACCCAAACTACAACCGCACAAATGTAGGTAAAGAAGTTCCGTTGTTGGACACCTATATTGGCGAGTCTGAGTCATAGGAGGTGCATAACATGTATGCAATCATTGAAACTGGCGGAAAACAAGTAAAAGTAGAAGAAGGTCAATCGGTTACTGTTGAAAAGTTAGATGCAAATGCAGGAGATACGGTAACTTTTGACCAAGTGGTGTTCGTAGGTGGAGAAAACACAAAAGTGGGCGCTCCTTACGTAGACGGTGCAAAAGTGACTGCTAAAGTGGAAGAGCACGGCCGTCAAAAGAAAATTACTGTTTTCAAGTATAAAAGAAGAAAAAACTACCGTCGTAAAATGGGACATCGTCAGCCATACACAAAGGTAACGATTGAAAAAATTGAAGCGTAAGTGAGTATGCTCGATGATAAATATTCACGTCAACCGTACCGCGAATGGAGAAATTACGTCTTTTTCCATGTCCGGACATGCAGAAGCTGGTCCATATGGCTATGATATTGTTTGTGCTGGCGCTTCAGCGGTTTCTTTCGGAGCAGTTAATGCTATTTATGCGCTGTGTGATGTGGAGCTTGAAGTCGATATGACGGAAGAAGGAGGCTACCTTCGTTGTGTTGTTCCGGCAAATTTAACGGGGCGAACGAAGGAAGATGTCCAACTTTTATTAGAAGGAATGCTCGTGTCTCTTCAAGCAATAGCAGAGGAGTACGGTGAACATATGACAATTTTTGATCGATAGGAGGTGAGTGATGATGTTGAAATTAAATCTTCAATTTTTCGCTCAGAAAAAAGGGGTAGGGAGTACGAAGAACGGTCGTGACTCCATTGCGAAACGGCTCGGTACAAAACGCGGCGATGGTCAATTCGTAACCGGTGGCTCTATCCTCGTACGCCAACGTGGTACTCGCATTTATCCTGGTGAAAACGTTGGAAAAGGGAGTGACGATACCCTCTTTTCCAAAATTGATGGCGTAGTGAAATTTGAGCGTCTCGGTAAAAAACGTAAACAAGTAAGCGTGTATCCAAAAGAAGCGTAATCATAAAAACGTCCCTTTTTCGGGGCGTTTTTTTCGTACTCATTATACTTGATTGAAGGAGGAAGTTCGATGAAAGTGACAGTGGTTGGATATTGGCATGCTTATCCAGAAAAAGAGAGTGCCACCTCTGGTTATTTAATAGAAGAAGATGGTTATTCTATCTTAGTCGATTGTGGAAGCGGTGTCATTTCCCAAGTGCAGCGTTACGTAGCCCTGGAAGACATTGACGCAATTGTCATTTCTCATTATCATCAAGATCATATCGCAGACGTTGGCGCCTTCCATTACTTCCGGTTATTACAAAAATATACGAATCCTTCTTCCGTGAAGCCTTTTACGATATATGGTCACCGTGATGATGAAGAAGGGTTTCAAAGACTTTCTTATAAAGATGTCGTGACAGCAATCCCGTATTCCTCTCACGCGCCGCTTGTCATCGGTCCTTTTACTTTTACATTTTATCCGACGATTCACCCCGTTCCTTGTTATGCCATGAAAATAGCAACAAAAAACACTTCCATTTTTTACACGGCGGATACGAGTTTTTCACCGTCTCTTGCAGAAGCGGCGTTCGGTTCATCCTTAATGATTGCAGAATGCAGCATGTATAAAGGACAAGATGCGACACCGGCGGGGCATATGAATAGCAGTGACGCAGGGAGGCTTGCTCACATGGCAAAGGTTCCTCAGCTGTTACTTACGCACCTACCACACTTTGGGAATCATCAAAAATTAATAAAAGAAGCAAAAGAAGAATGTCTGGATGTAAAAGTTGATATTGCAACGTCCGGCTGGAGTATCACTCTCTAACTTTCGCTTGATGTGTGCATTTCATGAGCCATCTATGAGTGCAATCCAGATGGGTGATGTCGCTTAAAAAACGCTATGAATGGATAAGAATTGGATCTACGATTGATTGTACTTTCGGCTGATCTTTACACAATCTTTACATAAGGACGACACTCGCTTAATAATGACACTTTATAATTCTAGTAGTTTGTAAATTAGCGGACAACGGTTTGAGAAAGGAGCCGCACGCATGCTAGTAAAGACGAAAGAATCATTAGAGGTCGTAAAAAAGATAGAACCGAAAGAACAAAAAGTAGTCTACAACGTGGATCAATTAAATTTATGGTATGGAGATGTTCACGCATTAATGAATGTCACGATGCCAATTTACGAAAATGAAGTAACGGCCATTATTGGACCATCCGGTTGCGGGAAATCTACGTTTATTAAGACGTTAAACCGGATGACGGAACTTGTTCCTTCTGTGAAAACTTCCGGAAGTATTTATTATAGAGACAAAGATATTTTCCATCGCAAATATAAAGTAGAAGAATTGCGTACGAAAGTAGGAATGGTTTTCCAAAAACCGAATCCTTTTCCGAAATCAATTTTTGAAAATGTGGTGTACGGACCAAAAATTCATGGAATTCGCGATAAAAAAACGCTCCTAGAAATTGCAGAGAAAAGTTTAAGAAGAGCAGCATTATGGGATGAAGTAAAGGACCGCTTAAAAGAAAATGCTTACGGACTGTCGGGGGGGCAACAACAGCGTCTCTGTATTGCGCGTTGTCTTGCCATCGAGCCGGACGTCATTTTAATGGACGAGCCTACCTCAGCTTTAGACCCGATTTCTACTTTGAAAATTGAAGAACTCGTACAAGAACTTAAAAAAGATTACAGTATCGTCATTGTTACCCACAATATGCAACAAGCAGCTCGAATTTCAGATAAAACCGCCTTTTTCTTAAACGGCGAATTAATCGAATATGATGATACCTCTACCATATTTTCTAAACCGCATGACGAACGGACAGAAGATTACATTTCGGGACGATTTGGGTAAAAAGATGAGGGAGGATTTCCATTGAGCGTAAGAGGAGCGTATGAACTCCAATTAGCGGAGTTAAAAAAAGAAGTACTCCACATGGGAGAAGAAGTGATGGAGACCTTCTCTCAATCCATTGATATATTAAGAAAAAATCATCGGGACGCCATTGCCCCTTTGTTACAAAAAGATGAGAAAATTAATGAAATGGAACTCTCCATTCACGATCAAGTAACATTAATGATTGCAAGGCAACAGCCGGTCGCTACGGATTTAAGAATGACAATCGTTGCGTTAAAAGTGGCGAGCGACTTGGAGCGGATTGGAGATTTGACAGTTGACATTCTAAAAGCAACCAAACGGCTCATCCAAGGTGCCAATGAACTGGAGTTAATGATGTTAAATGAAATGGCAGATATTGCGCTCCAAATGGTAAAAGAGGCAATGGAAGCTTATCATGAAGGGGATTTGCTTCATGCGCAACAAGTAGCAAGTATCGATGATGTTGTGGACAAAAAATATAAACAATTTATTAAAATGTTGTTTACTTCCACAAAAGACGTAGCAATGGAACAAGCGATACAACTTGCTTTTATTGGACGATACGTCGAAAGAGTGGCCGATCATGCAACCAATATTGCCGAGTGGGTCATTTATGAAAAAAACGGTCAACATTTAGATTTAAATTAAGGAAGGGGCCTTCGATGGAAGGAGCCTCTTTCTTTTTTGCTTCTGCCAAGATAAAATATTTTGAGAATTCATTCATACGTTATCGCCATTTGCTCTAGAGATTCATCCGTTGATGGTATAGATATGGAAATGTTTTAAAAAATAAATGAGTTTGTTTACATAAAAATGGAAGGTTTCTATATCGAAATGCTCCTTACTGGAAAAAGGAAAATTTGTGGAAGAAACTCCATGCCTCTTCCAAGATTCAACATTTAGTAGTATCATAGGTAGTAGTATAGACGTAGGATACTATTCATAAATGTGAGTTTTTGTCTCGCTTTGTTTGTATACAAAGCTTTATAGACCCAGGGGGTTAGAAAATTGAGTCAATCTGAATATTTAGAGGTATTTATCGATGAAAGTGAAGAACATTTGCAAGCAATAAATGACAATCTATTAAAATTAGAAAATGAACCAGACAATATGGATATTGTAAGTGAAATTTTTCGTTCTGCCCACACGTTAAAAGGGATGGGGGCTACCATGGGGTTTGAAGATCTCGCGAACTTGACCCACAATATGGAAAATGTATTAGATTTGATTCGTAATGGCGAGCTGGAAGTAACCCCAGAAGTAATGGATATCATTTTTGATGCGGTCGATGATATTGAAGAAATGGTTACGGATATTGCAAGCGGGGGAGATGGAAGTCGAGATATCCAAGAAATAACGAAACAATTGGAGTCACTACAAGGAATCGAGACGGAAGATGCAGGAGAAGAAGTCGCTGCCACTGCTACTGCGGCGCCAACGACGGAAACGAGTGATGAAATAGAAGAAACCTTTGATGAATATGAATTAACTGTGCTATCTCAGTCCGAGGAACAAGGATATAAAGCGTTTAAAATTTTGGTGACTTTAGACGAGAAAACGATGCTAAAAGGCGTTCGTGTCTTTATGGTGTTTGAAACATTGGAAGAAGCGGGGGAGATCATCAAATCGACTCCTTCAGCAGAGGATTTAGAAAATGAGAAGTTTGAGCTATCATTTGTTGTGACCCTGCTTACACACGAATCAAAAACTGATATTCAAAAACGTATTGAAAAAATTTCTGAAATCGCTTCGGTAAAAATTGAAGAAGTAAATGTAAAACAAGAGAAACAAAAAAAATTAGCATTAGAAGAGAAAGAACATCAAGAGGCACAACAAAAAGAGGAAAAGGGAACAAAGGGGAAAAAAGAGAAAAAGCCTTCCCAGCAATCTTCCTCTCCTAAAGAAAAATCTTCCTCCAATAAAAAGCAAAAAGGAATGGAGTTAAATAAAACGATTCGTGTCAACATCGATCGATTAGATGTGTTGATGAATTTGTTTGAGGAACTGGTGATTGACCGCGGAAGATTAGAGCAGATATCCAGTGAATTAAATAACAATGAACTGCAAGAAACGGTGGAGCGAATGTCTCGCATTACCGGCGATTTACAAGAGATTATTTTAAATATGCGCATGATGCCGGTTGAACAAGTTTTTAATCGTTTCCCACGGATGGTAAGAAGTCTTTCGCGCGAGTTAAATAAAAAAGTAAAGTTGGAAATCATCGGTGCAGACACGGAATTGGATCGTACGATTATCGATGAAATTGGTGACCCGCTCGTTCACTTAATCCGTAACTCTTTGGACCATGGCATTGAAACACCGGACGAACGAGTGGCAAAAGGGAAGCCGGAAGAGGGAATTGTTAAATTACGTGCGTTTCATAGTGGAAATCACGTATTTATTGAAATTGAAGATGACGGTGCAGGAATCGATAAAGAAAAAATTATGAACAAGGCGCTTGAAAATGGTGTCGTAACAGACGAAGATTTAGAAAAAATGACCGATCAACAAATATATTCCCTTCTTTTTGCATCTGGTTTTAGTACGGCGGAAAAAGTGACCGATGTTTCTGGTCGCGGAGTTGGTCTGGACGTCGTACGAACGACGTTTGAATCTTTAGGTGGTGTTGTCACAGTTGACTCTGAATTAGGAAAAGGTTCGCTCTTTTCCATTCAGCTGCCATTAACCTTATCAATTATCGATGTCATGTTAGTGGAAGTAGCGCAGGAGAAATATGCGATTCCATTAACTGCGATTGTAGAGACAGCGATTGTAGAGAAAAAGGACGTTTATAACGCTCATAATCAAAAGGTCATTGATTTCCGCGGGAAAGTCGTACCCCTAGTATTTCTCGATGAAATTTTTGATGCTCCTTTAAAAAATGAGGAACAAGATTTTTATTCCCTTGTCATTGTTCATAAAGGAGAAAAAGTAGCAGGGCTTGTCGTCGATTCGTTAATTGGACAGCATGATATCGTATTGAAATCACTTGGAAACTATTTAACAAACGTATTTGCCATTTCAGGTGCGACGATTTTGGGAGATGGACAAGTGGCATTGATTGTGGATACGAATGAGTTAATAAAATAATGGGGGTGTACGCATGACGGTAGCGGAGAAAAAAGATTTAAAAGTTATTGTTTTTCAACTGAAAGACGAAGAATATGCAATCGAAGTAGATTATGTTACTTCCATTGAAAAAATGCAAAAGATCACGAGAATACCTGGCGTACCTTCATACATAAAAGGGGTCATGAATTTACGTGGAGTCATTATCCCTGTAGTAGATTTACGCAGCAGATTTCAACTGGAGGAAATTGATTATGAAGAAAATACCCGTATTCTCGTATTGAATAAAGATGGAGATGAGATTGGTTTTATTGTCGATGGAGCCAATGATGTCATCGATATTTCCTCAACGGATATTGAACCAACTCCAGAAGTAGTAGGGGGCGTGAAGGAAGAGTATTTACGAGGTGTGGTAAAAATGGGGGACCGTCTCTTTACGTTGCTCCATTTAGAGAAGATACTTCCGAAAGTGAAAGACTGACAAAATGTGAGGTGGAAAGATGGCTTCCGTATTGGTTGTAGATGACGCGGCCTTTATGCGCATGATGTTAAAAGAGATTTTAGAGAAAAATGGCTTAAAAGTAGTTGGAGAAGCAACAACCGGCGATGAAGCGGTAAGGCTGTATAAAGAATTAAACCCGGATTTAGTGACAATGGATATTACAATGCCGGAAAAAAATGGAATTGAGGCGTTGAAAGAAATTATTGCAGCAGACCCAGACGCAAAAGTGCTGATGTGCTCTGCCATGGGGCAACAAGCAATGGTGTTGGATGCAATTCAAGCAGGAGCAAAAGATTTTATCGTGAAGCCCTTCCAAGAAGATCGTGTCATGGATTCTATTCGAAAAGTGTTACGATAAATATGGCTATTGCTACTGATAATATAAATGAAATGAGATCACTCCGCGATGGACACAACAACAGCTCATTCTATCGTCGACTCAATGATGGGGGACAACACCCTTGATGCGCTCGGTTGGAGTGCCATTCAAACATTTGGGAGCAGGATCTCTTGTTCTATATCAACTGAGCCGCAAAAACAGGAGTACAAACAGATATTTCACCGCCAATGATGCATGAGGACATCTTTACATTTTTGAAAATCATAAGTATTGCGTTGAATATGATATTTATGTATTTTCGCAGAGAACAGTCATGATAAAAGAGACTGAAAAAAAGAATGGTTCCAAGTGCTGAAATTTGCTTGGAACCATTTTTGTAGGGTTTTTTCCTTTCTTCTTTGGTTGGGTTACTATTTCTAACGGTATATTTCCTTAAGTTTCCCACGAAAAGCGCATTTCTCTGTGTCTCTAACACAAGAAGTATAAGATTCTATGTCTATCATATGATGTACGCGGATAGTAAGTAGGACGGCCGAATGCAACGCAATCCCCCAATTGCTACTTATCCGTCATGAGACCATTCAGTAGGAATTTTGTGTGATATTTCGTCGTATGAATCTTTGATACGACACTTCATTGCATTAATAAAAGGTCGTATGAAACGTGTTGCGACCTGTTTCCATCCTAATTTCTTCCAATTTTAACTACCATATGACCATTTGACCGGTGTTTGACAAAATGAAGCGTCGCATGAAACGTTCATGGAACGATTCATCTTCTTTTTTTAAGCATCATTCGTCGCATGAAACAAAAAAGGCTTTGAATCACCTAATCCTCTTACTACCACTGTTGTTCGGATTGCACGAAAAAAGTGTCGTTTTTCATCATTTTCATTTTTAAATATACAAAAGAGAACCTTACCAAGATTTTAGCGATTACTGAAGTTTTGTTTCATCCTCTTTTCTTTTTTTCTTCATAAAAACTTCACAAAATGTGATTATCATAGAAAGAAAAGGTGTGTGTGAAATGAGCGGAATGTGGCAAATCGGCTCTTTCATGATTCAGAAAGAATGGATTGTCATTTTGTTCGCTTATCTTCTTGCCGTCGTTATTCTTCATTATACGTATGATTTTCCCCCATTGGATAAGAAGTTAAGGAATGATTTACGTGTCCATGCTTTATCTATGTTAATCATTGTGTACCAGCTAGCCCCGTTTATTTACGAAATAAACAGTGCATTTCGTGATCCCCTTTCTATCCTTGCCAGACCCGGGACATCCGTTGACTGGGGACTTGCTTGGTTTGCTGTAGTTTTGTATATGTCTTTTAAATTAAAAAACAATCAAACGGCTTGGTACATCATGATGCTTTATTTTTTCTTTCTTTACATATTCACTGACTTTTTCTACCGGATGTATATTGCTGTAACCGCTACGTCTTCCCTTTCATCCTTGATCGTGATGACCGTATATCTCGTCTTGTTTTTTCTTTATATTGCATTGCGGAAGAGAACGCCACCTTGGTTGCAGTTTTATGTTCTTCTATTTATATATAGCGGGAGTATGATCGTAGTCAGTTTGCTCTCTCACTCCATAAAAATGTTATTTATTTACGTGTCGATGAACTGGTTTATATTGTTACTGCTCTTCGTCTTGTTAAGCAGTGGTATCCATTTATTTGTTCAAAGACGAAATACATAAAAACAAACGGAGGCGGAAAATGAGAATTGCTATTGTCGGTGTCATTTTAGTAGGAATGTTAGGTTGGGCTTTTTGGAATACGTACAATGAACAAAAAACGGAAGAAATGATGAGGGAGATGGAGATGGTAGATAGTGGCGTAGAATTAGAAGAGAGAGATGTAAGTAATATGCCACAAGTGGGGGAACAAGCACCTCCTTTCACTCTGCGAACGCTTTCCGGTGAAGAAATAAGCTTGTCTGACTTTAAAGGGGAGAAAATTTTTCTCAACTTCTGGGCTTCTTGGTGCCCTCCTTGTCGAGCGGAAATGCCGGATATGCAAACGTTGTACAAAGAGGATGATGTGATTGTTTTGGCTATCAATTTATTTGAAACGGAGCCAAATATAGAACAAGTGGAACGTTTTGTGGAAGACTTTGAGCTTACTTTTCCAATTTTGATTGATGAAGAATCGAATGTGGCGGACAAATATGGTGTGCAGCCGATTCCGATGTCTTATTTGATTGATTCAGAAGGAACCATTCAATATATTAGCTTGGGTCCGATGACGTATGACATGATGATGAATGAAATGAACCAAATCGAATAAAAAGAAAAAGACGGGAAATCAGCCCGTCTTTGTTATCAAGTTCGATACATCCAGGCACGCCAAATTTTTTCGAGCGGCCCTTGTTGAAAATAACGAAGATATAGTGAACTGACAAGCACTTGGACAAGAAAGATCAGGACTGCAATCCCCATACTTTCGACGATGCTTACTTGACCAAACCATCCAAATCCAACCCCATAAAATAGGAAAAAGCAGATGATTGTTTGGATAATGTAGTTAGTAAGCGCCATGCGACCAACCCGTGCCAACTGTTTGGAGATGCGTCCGGTTTTTCTATTGTGGAAGAAAAGGACGAAAGAAGACACATACGAAAGCATCAACAATGGTCCAGCGATCATATTCAGTCCTTCTGCCATTCCCGAAGCAATCCAAGCCGGAAGAGGACTATAACCTTGGGTGAGACACGCGTAAACAAAAGAAAGACCTCCACCGAAGAAAAGAGATACAATAAATAGTTTTTTCCAGAACGAAAGATGTTTGCTTGAATGATGAAGATATCCTTTCATCCCGACAAACATCCCGAGTAAAAATAAACCGATGATGGGAAAAAGAACAAAAGTTACGTTACTAGCAATGATCGGAATTTCATGAGAGAGGCGAAACGATAATAGTTCCCCGTACGTTCCCGTTCCGTAAACAGAAAAAGCGAGTTGAACCAGCTCGTTTGTAGCTTTTGTCATATTCGGATCATCAAGATAAAACACGACGAAATTACCGAGACTGATGAAGAAAAAATAGAAAAATGCTGACAAAGAAATGAAGCCGATGGACCAATAAAGAACGTTTTTCGGTTGTCGTCCGACAAAGAGCAATAGAAAAAAGCCGGCAATTGCATACGTATGAAGAATATCACCGGACCAAAGAAAAATTAGATGTAGAAGTCCGAGAATGAATAAAAACAGTAACCTACGTATGTATAACTTTTTCGCCGGTGCTTGGCGCCTTTGTAATCTGTCATATAAAATAAAGAAACCGAGTCCAAATAAAAAAGAAAACAATGGGTAAAATTTACCGATGACAAGCCACTCTAATAAAAAAGCTCCAACGGCGTCTGCTCCTTCTGGGGAAGTGGCGATTGACTCAACGGTTGATTGAGTTTGTAATAAAGGTGACTTAAAAGACAAGATGTTTGCTAATATGATTCCTAACAAAGCAAACCCTCTTAATATATCGAGCGTAATGATTCGTTCCGTTGTTGTGATCGGAGCTGGTTGCATGACTTTTTCCTCCTTTTCATTGTTGATTATACCTTGTATCGAGACGAATAGAAATGAAGGAAATCTATCAGGTCCAAAACAACAGTGTCACAAGTCGAACGGTGCGTAAAACAGGCAATGAAGCGTGCATTTGAAGTGAGAAAGACGAAAGTAAATTTAAAAAGGTGTGCAACGCGTCCTTGTTGGACCATGGAAGCACACCTAGAAAAACGGATGATGAGTTATGAAGAAAAACGGGAAGGAGAAGAAGTTTCTTTTGAAGCGGAGGTGCCTTTTGAATAGGAAAAAGTATGCCCTGTTTGGACCACTTGAATGAGCAGATCTAATTTTTTTTCGACTCGGTGAAGTAAATAAAATGCGATAGCTGCTGTCATTCCGTGGTCCCCTATAATCGTTAACCAAGATTCCATCGTGGACGTATCCTCCTTTCAGATGAAGTGAAAATGGGCTTGCCGTTTCTGCAAGCCCCATTTGTTTTAATTTTCATAAACCGTTGTGACCGTCCGCTCTACGATACGGGCATCTCGTTTTTTTGTTAAATCTCCTCCATTCGATATGAACACATTCTCTTCAAGAAGCGTGTCCATCACTTGGGAGATTTGTTCTTCATCGGTCGGTTCCACCGGTTCATCTAACGCAATGGTCACATTTCGTCCTTCTTCGTTTTGAAAACGTAGTTCTAATCGTTTGCTCATGAAAGTTTCCTCCTTTTAGCTTATTAAGAAATATCGTATTCATTGACACGACGTACCATTAAAAGTGGGCGCTCTTGTAAGGTACTTAACGCATAGGCAACTTCTCTGAGCGAGGCATCTTCCGCATTCACTTTTACATTGTTAAAGTGTTTATATTTGAACACGGTTTCTCCATGTTCGTTGACTCCTCCATCCAATTCTAATGTGAGACGACTGTTCATCATTTCAGCCATCGTCATCCCCCCTTTCACTTTCTATATGAGGGGAATGGGATGAAAAGGAGGAGAGAATCGTTGTATTATTTTTCATTCTACGTAAAAACCGTTAAAATGAAGGAAGAAATGAAAAAAATGAGGTGATGAGAATGAACGTTCTATTAATTGGTGCCAATGGAAAAATAGCGAGAGAATTTGTGAAAAAAGCAAGCCAAGAGAAAAAAGAGATTCAAGTGAAAGCGATGATTCGAAAGGAAGAACAAAAAGAGGACTTACTTCAACTAGGTGCAAGTGAAGTAGTCATTGCTGATTTGGAAAAAGATATTCACCATGCATTTACCGAGGTAGATGCCGTGATATTCGCTGCGGGATCCGGTGGTCACACAGGTGGAGACAAGACTTTGCTCGTTGACTTGTGGGGAGCGATGAAGTCTGTGGATGCTGCGAAAAAACATGGCATTCACCGTTTTTGTATGATCAGTTCCATGCGAGCGAAAACGCCGGAAAAAGGCCCCGAATCAATTCGACATTATCTCGTTGCAAAAATGGTAGCAGATGACTATTTAAGAGATAGCGGTCTTGATTACACTATCATCCGTCCGGGAATTTTGACAAATGATGCGCCAACGGGTCACGTTCATATTCAAGAAACAATTGAAGAAACTGGTGAGATTACGAGAGCGGACGTAGCTCATGTCCTTCTGTCCGTCCTGGACAATCCGAATACGTATCGGAAATCTTTTGATGTCATTGGAGGGGACATACCAATAGAAAAGGCAGTCGCTCAAATATAAACAATCTCAACTTTCAATGTTTTGCTATATTTTGAATGGGAGAAAGTCTATTTCTTTCAGTATAATGGAAGCATATAGGGGGTGAAACATCATGCAAATATTACCGAATAAAAAGCGGAAGCGGTTCATGATGCGTTCTTCGATTTTAGGAGCCATTGCGATTTTACTTGGATATGTTCTTTATGCAAACTTCATTGCAGAGGAAAAAACACTCATTCAAGAAGGAGATATTGCGCCTAATTTTGTTTTAACAACGTTGGAAGGGGAAAAGGTAGAATTAGAAGATTATCGTGGGCAAGGCGTCTTTTTAAATTTCTGGGGAACGTATTGCCCGCCTTGCGAAAAAGAAATGCCCTATATGGACAATCAATACCAAGTGTTTAAAGACCGAGGAGTAGAGATCTTGGCTGTGAACGTAGGAGAATCGGAGCTGGTCACGGAACGTTTCGTTAACCGTCATGACTTGTCTTTTCCGATTTTAAGAGATCCGAATCGGAGTGTAGTTGATTATTATGGGGTAGGCCCACTACCTTCCACTTTCCTTATCGATAAAAATGGAGAAGTGGTTCGTGTGATTGAAGGCGGCATGACAGAAGAACATATTCAAGGTTACATGGAAGAAATAGCTCCTTCCTAAGAAATAAGACTTTTCCTATACCTCCGTTCGTACGATGAAGTAAAACGGAGGTTTTCTTGTTGGATCTCTATGAAAAGGAGTGTCGCGTGCGTGGAAAATTCGAATAAATTCCCTCAAGATATTCCATTAAAAAGTGTTTGGGAAAGTTTTGGAATATTTGTCCTCATTGGTTTTCTCATGATCGTCATTTTTTACGGTGGAAATCGGATAGAATATATTCGATCGTTATGGAAGATAGATGGATTGCTCGATCAAGTCTTCAGTGGATGTATCATAGGAATATTGTTTGCAGTAATCGTTGTCTTCCTATATAAAATGAAGTGGATCCAGCTTCCAAAAAATGAATATACCGAGCTTATTATTCAGATTCTAAAGAAAAGATACGGCATTGTGACCATTGCGCTTGGTGCTGGGCTATCAGAAGAAATTTTGTTTCGAGGAGCAATGCTTGGAGTGCTTGTTTCCTATTTTTCCCCTGTTTTTTCATTAGTGATTGTCTCGGCTATTTTCATGGCATTGCACATCCCGCAATATAAAGGGAGTGTGTTGATTCACGTCATCATTTTTATCATGGGGCTCGGTTTAGGGGGATTGTTTTTATGGACAGAAGCACTTTGGGCACCAATCACTGCCCATGCAGTTTACAACGGCTTTTTGTCTTTGTTGATGAAAAAGAATGAGTGATAAGAAAACCGCTTCCTTCGAAGAGAAATAACGGAGCGGTTTTCTTTTTTGCTATTTTTTTTGATGGGAGGCAATTCTAACTTGTATGTTTGTTAAGTAGTGTATGACATACAAAAAGAAGAGACCTGATACGATATACATGATTTCTGAGGCGATCATGAAAGGGACTTGTTCTTTCATCGATTGAATGGTTTCATCTCCACCGAAGCTTCCTGCGAGCGAGACAAAATAAGATGTCCAAAAGAGAATCCACCAAATGAAAATGATGGCATGTTTCCGTTTTTGAGGTGATTTTTCTCTTTCTGATACTAACTTTGCGCTCGACTTATCGATTTGAAGAAGAGAAAGCAGCGGGACGATCATGTTAATGAGTGGGAGGAGATAAAAAGTGACGGCCCAACCGGGATAGTTTCTTACTTTTTCTAATTGTAGCGCGATACCGTTTGCATGAATACGATAAATCCATACGAGGTATAGAGCAATGGCAGCAATAAAAAATAAAATGCTAGGTATATCGATGTTTAACACAATCGAAGAGATGGTAGAAAAATCTTCTTCCGTCAGTTGCTCTACTGTGGCATTCCCATCATAATTTTCGTAAATATTTTTTTCTATCGTGCTTGCAACGATGGAGGCGATGGAAAACAGAATTGTAATGCTTGCGAACACCATGACGACAATGGAGATCGGTTTTGGAGATTTGTAAATATGTTTTTTCTCCATGTACTATCTTCCTTTCTCAAAAATAGCCACCCATTTTACTTTAGAGAATTTCCTTTTATTTAGCAAGTGAAACCGGATCGTCGTCAAGATGTTGTCATGGATACAAAGAATGCCTTGCTACTGATATAGCAAACAGGTAAAATATAGTTCGTATTCTGAAAAAATAAGGAAAGGTGAGCGAGTTGGAGAAAATAGCAACATCTCGAAGGAATGAGAATTTCACGAAAAAAGGAATACATGAACCAATGAGAAAAACTAAAACGATGTATCGGGTGAGAGGATTATTTTTTTGGCAGGAGGAGTAACCGATGGTGAAATTAAATGAACAAACACGAGAAGAGTATATTGAACAAATCATTCTTTCTTTACAACAACAAGATGTAGACACATTCCGTCATCTATTTCTGGAGCTTCATCCGATGGATCAAACGGATGTATTTCTTCGTTTACAAACGGAGGAACGAATGCGTGTTTATGAATATATAAGCCCGGATGAATTTGCAGAAATATTTGAGGGATTGGAGATTGAAGAACAAAAGACGATCGTTTTAGAGTTGCATGAATTGTATGCTGCTGAAATGTTTAATCATATGTTTGCTGATAACGTGGCGGACTTTCTTTCTGAAGTGAAAGAGAATAGTCGAACAAAAATTTTGCAAGCGATGAATAAAGAAGAGGCTGAAGACGTACGAGAGCTGCTAACGTACGAAGAAGAAACAGCCGGCGCCATTATGACAAAGGAGTTCATCGCGATTAAAAAAACGGATACGGTAGAAGAAGTGATTGAACAATTGCGGCGGGAAGGACCTGCCGCAGAGACAATTTATTATTTGTACGTTGTAGATCGAAAAGGGCTGCTCGTTGGTGTTACTTCCATTCGGGATTTAATCACATCTCATAGCGATGAAAAAATTGAAGATATTATGAGTACGCAAGTCGTTTCTGTCCATGTGAAAACGGACCAGGAAGAAGTGGCGCAAATCATTCAAAAGTATGACTTTTTAGCCGCACCCGTTGTAACTGATCACAATTTACTTGTTGGGATTGTGACAGTGGATGATGTGATTGACGTATTAGAAGAAGAAACAACGGAAGACTTTGGAGAAATCACTGCTTCACGCGGTTCGACGGATGTCTCATTAACTTCTTTCCAAGCAGCAAGAAAGCGGGCACCATGGATTATTTTATTAATGTTTTTTGGGCTTTTAACGGCTGAAGTCATCGGTCAATTTGAAGAAACATTAGAAGCAGTTGTCTTGCTAGCGGCGTTTATTCCGATGATAATGGGTTCGGCAGGAAATACCGGAACCCAATCTCTCGCTGTTTCTGTTCGTGCGTTGGCAACAGGAACGCTCGAAAAAAAAGGATGGGGAAAGACATTTCTGCGAGAATTTTCCACCGGACTGTTAATTGGTTTGATGGCTGGCATTGTCATCATGGTTCTTTTAGCGCTTATTTATCAAGAAATGCTTATCGGCATCATCGTAGGTGTTTCCATCATTTTATCCCTCGGGATGGCGAGTGTGATTGGCACCATTGTTCCTCTTGTGATAGATAAATTGAAGCTGGATCCAGCCATTGCTTCCGGTCCTTTTATTACCACTTTGAATGATGTGATTAGCTTGCTTATTTATTTTACCGTGGCAACTTCTTTATTACAGTATTTATAAATGAGGTTGGGACAAAAATATATGAATCATAAAAAATCCGAACTATCCATTAGCTCGGATTTTCCTTTTTAGAGTGGTTTTAGCATAGGCAGAATACGGAGACTCCGGCGTAGGGTAAATGGAGGCGGAATAAAATCCCGACGTCCTGTCGCAACGTCCGCTACTCACACATCCTGTGCGTCGGAAGACCTAAGAGCGGTGGTTTCCCGCGAGGAGGCTGAGGCCGTGCCCGCGGAAAGCGAAGTATTCTGCCGAAGCGGTAATCATTGTTCGTATTTTGATTGGAATGATTTAGTTATGTCCCAACCATGTTGTTGTCATATTTTTCAAAAATAAGCGTTTACAATCTTTCCCCTTGAGACGTACAATGGAAAGTAGAAAGGAAAGGAGGATGGAAATATGAACGAGCATTTCGGATTTTTTTATAAAGATGAACATCAGTTTGTACGAATGAACGGATGCCACGTGAAAGAATGGAAACGAGCCGTGCAAGATACGTTAAATGACGTCATTTTCAAAGCGATGTCTTATCCACTACAAGAGCGAAGCCAAGATGTACTCATTGAGTTGTTAAAATCCCGGTGGTTGACATTATCTCCGCAATGGTTTCGAAATCGAACGGAGTATTATTTATGGCTCGTTCATATATCCAGTGGATTGCTGCCATTTCTTGAAAAGGAAGCGGGACAGTGGAGCGGCTGGTTTCAATATCGAAAACATGTGAGAGATGAGAAAGCTTTTACCGTCCCGATGATCCGACGCTGCAATACGCGTGTGTTGTATGTATTTGAAAAAGAGCGAACGACATTATTAAATATGGCCGAAGCAATCGCCTTTCAACGAATCAGTAATCATCAAAGTTCTCATTCTTTGATTCATATACATTCAATTGAAGACGGTAAATCAGTTACTTTTCGTTACCGAACGATTGATCAAAGAAAACAGGGCGGGTAACTGCCCTGTTTTCTCTATTCCACTGGAGGTTGGGAGGATAAGAGTAATTCTTGAAGCATGGAACGATTGGAAGTAAGATCAGCGAGCGTGTACTTATCTAACACATGTAAATATGCTTGTAACGCTTCATGAAGTATTCCTTTTAAACGACAATGTCCGCTTAGCACACATTGGTTACTGTTTTCATCGAAACATTCTACTAAAGTTAAATTATCTTCCGTATGACGAACGACCCAACCGATATTAATTTCATGTGGCTTTTTTGCTAAACGAATCCCCCCGTTTCTTCCTTTAATGGACTCAATCAATCCCAACTTCGCTAGTTCATGTCCCACTTTTGTTAAATGGTGATAAGAAATTTGATACGCGTTCGCAATTTCTTTAATGCTCGTTAATTGATTAGAAGGGACTGTCTCTAAATAAATGAGCACTCGAAGGGAATAGTCTGTATATAAAGTAAGTTGCATACGGGTACTCCTTCATCATTATTTGCATTTATTTTATCATAAATTCACGAAATTGACACTTTAATATGCATTTTACATATATATTAAAAGTTTTTTTATGCTAGAATAAAACATGTAAAACAAATACTTATTTAATAGTCATTGAAGGAGGAGTAATCATGAGCAAAAGTAAAACGACATTAGACCCTCAAGTCATTGAAATTGTGAAAGCAACTGCTCCGATTTTAGAAGAACGAGGAACGGAAATTACGAAGCATTTTTACAAGCGAATGTTCAGCAATAACCCGGAATTATTAAATATTTTTAACCATACGCACCAAAAAATTGGGCGTCAACCACAAGCCCTTGCTAATTCTGTTTTGGCTGCAGCGAAAAATATTGAACAACTAGAAAATATTTTGCCAGTAGTGAAACAAATCGCTCACAAGCACCGTAGTTTACAGGTAAAACCGGAACAATACCCAATCGTTGGGGAAAATTTACTTGGAGCAATGAAAGAAGTGCTTGGAGAAGCGGCGACAGATGAAGTAATCAATGCGTGGGAAGAAGCTTACGGTGTCATTGCACAAGTATTTATTGATGTGGAACAAGAAATGTATGAAGAAGCAGCTAAAATGGAGGGAGGATGGTATGGCTTCCGACCATTTGTCATTGATAAGAAAGTAAAAGAAAGCGACGTCATCACTTCCTTTTACCTTCGTCCTACCGATGGAAAAGAATTGCCACAATTTCAACCGGGACAATACGTGACGGTAAAAGCAGAAATACCAGGAGAAGAATACTTACATCTTCGTCAATATTCTTTGTCCGATGCACCCGGAAAAGATTATTTCAGAATTAGCGTAAAACGAGAAGACGGAAGTGAAGAATATCCACCTGGAGTAGTATCTACTTTCTTGCATGAAAAAATGAATGAAGGAGATATTTTAGAGTTAACCGCTCCTGCTGGTGATTTCGTCCTTCAAACGAATAATAAACCAGTTGTTTTAATCAGTGGTGGAGTCGGTTTAACTCCGCTTATGAGCATGTTTAATACGCTCATTGAAGAAGATCATCCGGTGACGTTTATCCAAGCAGCACAAAACCGTCACTTACATGCATTTCATGACTATACTTCCAAAGTAGCAAATGAAAAAGACACGGTTTCTTACCATGTTTGTTATGATCGTGTCACAGAAGAAGATAAAAAGGATCCATACGTACAAAAAGAAGGTCGGATTGATGCGGAATGGTTGCAATCCCTTCTCCCAAGTGAAGAAGCGGAATATTATTTCTGCGGTCCCGTTCCATTTTTAAAAGCGACGAATCAAATACTCACCGAAGAATTGAACATCCCATCCGAACGCGTTCATTTTGAATTTTTCGGTCCAGCAGCTTCTTTATAAGATAAGAAACTTGTACAATCGCTTTATGTTGGTCCTTCATCTAATTTTTGCGCTGTCTTTCGCACATCTTAGCACCGATTCATAAGTCATGAGCGACCTATGGCTGGTTTCCAAAAGCAATTTGGTGTTGAAGTGATGCCAAGAACCGGTTATGGGTTGATTCGAGCAAAGAGTTAGAGCTGAAACGATGCCATAAGACTTCATGGCATGTAACCAAAAGAAAGTATCCCCTGAAGCAGTGTCATGCACGGGTCATGCACGGGTCATGACTTGCTTCCACAATCAGTTTTATGCTGAAAAGTCGCCATGAGACTTGTATGGTTTGTTTCCAATTGGGTGTGAGGGTGGTATATTCGCCCACGGAGTATTGCCGCAAGCTAGAGCATAAGCAATTAATAGCAACAACTTCCTACATCTATCCTTTTTCTAAAAAACTGTCCAAAAAGTCACCATTGAAGACTTTTTGGACAGTTCCTTTTAGTTAAGAGTTTTTATTTGTATTTTCATCGGTTGTTTTATTTTCGATTGCTTCTCTGTCAAAATCGTCAATTGCTTCTTCTAATTCTTCAAATATTTCTTCTCGTACTTCTTCTTTGAAGGCTTCTCGTCGCTTTTCTATTTGTTGTTGTTGTAGTTTTTTTCTATCTCCTTCAAACATTTTTACCATAGAGATAATCATCATAATCATGATAAAAGAAAACGGTAAAGCAGCTATAATCGAAGCGGTCTGTAAAGCTTCGAGACCGTTGGATAACAACAACACAGCTGCCGTGCCTGCGATTAATATCCCCCATGTTAATTTGGAAAAGAGATTTGGATGTAAACTTCCTTTCGAAGTCATCGCACCGAGTGTATAGGATGCGGAGTCAGCGGAAGTAATGAAAAAAATGACAATAAGTATGACCGCAATTCCACAGGTAATGAAAGCAAGTGGATATTGTTCCAGTGTTACAAATAATGCCAGTTCGACGGTATCATGAACAATTTCCACAATTGGTGCGATTCCTGTTATTTCGAGATGAAGGGCAGCTCCTCCGAAGACGCTAAACCATAGCACTGCTAAGAAAGCGGGAAGAAGCAACGCCCCTGCGACAAATTGTCGTATCGTACGTCCCCGAGAAATACGTGCGATAAATAATCCCATAAAAGGAGCCCAAGAAATGTGCCAAGCCCAATAAAAGATCGTATTTGTACCAAGCCAAGAATTGTCAGAAAATGGTGTCATCGTTAAACTCATCGGAATGAGATTGGACACATAGCCTCCAAGGGAACTTGTGAAATTTTCCAAAAGGGACACAGTAGGTCCTACAAAGAGAACAAATAGTAAAAGAATCGCTGCGATGGTTAAATTAATATTGCTAAGATAGCGAATCCCTTTATCTAATCCTGAAGCTGTAGAAATCATAAATAACACGGCGACAATGGCAATAATGATGAGCTGGGTAGCGGTAGTATTAGGAAGACCCGTTAAATGGGAAAGTCCACCACTAATTTGCATGGCACTTAAGCCAAATGTCGTTGCAACTCCTGTTGAAGTTGCGAGAACGGCTAAAATATCAATCACTTGTCCTAATTTTCCTCGCACGCTATTTCCGAATAATGGATAAAACGCTGAGCTAATAAGCGCCGGTTGATCTTTCCGAAATTGCACGTAACCTAGCGCAAGTGCAGCTAAGGAAAAGATGGCCCATGGATGAATGGCCCAATGGAAAATCCCGTAATTTAATGCAAGTCGTGCTGCTTCTGTATCAGAGGACACCGTTTGTCCAAGGGGGGTATCTTCATAATAAAGAACAGGTTCCGCCACTCCCCAAAAAACGAAACCGACTCCTATACCAGCAGCAAAGAGCATGGCGATCCATGAATAGAAGGAGAACTCCGGACGATCATCCGGTTTTCCTAAGCGGAGTTTTCCATACGGACTGACTGCTAAAAAAATGACAAATAATACAAATAATGATGCCACTATCATGTAATACCAGCCAAATGTTTCAATCATAAAATCAAGTCCGGCATTGGCGACTTTTGCTAGTTGATCTGGACGGATAAATCCCCAGACGACAAAAAGGAAGACAATAATCGTTGAGACGATAAACACAGTACCAGGTTTTTCTGTTTCGTATTCGTAAGAATCTTTCTTCAACAAATGTCACTCCTCTAATGGATGTAGTAAAAAATGTAGTACATTCTTTTTTTAAGCATGTTGTTCAAAGCGTTTCAAGTCTTTTCTATGACCTATCACGATTAATATGTCACCTTCACGTATTGTATCGTCAGCTAATGGAGAAATGTTGATGTCTTTTTTTCTTTTGATACCTAAAATCGTAATGCCAAATTTTGCACGAATATCTAGTTCAGCTAACGTTTTTCCATCCATAGAAGGGGAAGAAGCGATCTCTACAATAGAGTATTCGTCTGAAAGCTCAATATAATCCATCACTTTATCAGAAATTAAATGTTGTGCAATCCTATTTGCCATATCGTGTTCGGGATGAATAATTTTGTCTGCTCCGATTTTTTCTAATACTTTATGGTGATAGTGATTTTGCGCTTTCGTCCAGACAGAAGGTACTTTCATCTCTTTTAATAGTAACGTGCAAAGGATACTCGCTTGTAAATTATCTCCGATGGCGACGATAACGTGATCAAAGTTAGCAATTCCAAGGTTTCGCAACTCTTTTTCGTCTGTTCCATCGGCAACGACACTGTATGTGGAATGATGCACAGCTTCGTTCACTTTTTCCTCATTGATATCAATCGCAAGGACATCATGTCCTAGCTTATATAACTCTGAACTTACACTGACACCAAAACGGCCTAATCCAATGACTGCACATTGTTTTTTCACAGCCATCTCCCCCTGCTTTTCATTACCAAAGATAATTGTAATGTACTCTGATAGCAAAATTTTGTCAATTGGAGATTCTATCATGAATGGAAGACGTGGTCGTGTTGAAGAGGAGAGCTGCCAGTAAAATAGACGTCTATCGCACGTTTTGCTTGTCGTTTTAAGTTGGCATTTAAGTAACTGCTTTTACCTTCATACCCGCGACACGTGTAAGAATAACGTGAAAATGTGCCATCATTTTCTTGAAAGAGGACCTGAATGCGATGTTTTTGCATAAACTGTTTAATAGCACGCATATCTCGGTGTAAACGTTGCAATGCTGACTCAATAAGTTGGAAATAAGGCTCTTTTATTTTCATGCTACTATTGGCAATTAGTTGCCGATCTTTTTCTAATACTGTTTTGACGAGAGGGAGTAAAATAAAATAATGAATCATCATATGATCTTCTTCCGTGATGGACATTCGGATCCCTCCTAGAGCTGTTTTCGTTGTCTAACAATAAGCGCAGTGACTCCAAGTTTTCTCTCCAAAACGCTATCCATGAACCATTCATAGAACTTTTTCGCGTGAAAATTTCACTCAGTGTCGACTGATGTTCGAGTTAAAAGGAGTATCATCTTTTCATATGAATTCTGTAAAAGGGCGCATGATAGCTTTCGCACCTAAAACGGATTCCTTCGCTTTTTTATTATACGATCGTATGTTCTTATTTTCAAATGGAGTTATTTGGAATGTAAAAATATAAATCAATTATTTTAAAAAATTCGCAATATGCGTTATACTATAAAGTAAGCGCATACATCATAGTCATTATCCTTTTTATCTTATTTTAAAAAAGGGGAACATCAACTCGTACAGCGCTCTCGGAGGGGAGACGCAGCTATATTATTGACACAATTTTCTTAAAAAAGGAGAATCGCCCGCATGACTTTCATTTTTGCACATAGTATGTTATTACAACACGTTTCATAAGAAGCGTAAAACTATTTTATCCGCGTGCAGAGATGAGGGTTTAGGCGTTGATTGGGGAAGAGGAGAAAAAGAAAAAGGCGTTTAAAGAAGAAGGCATGCGGGTATGTAGTCTGTAAACCAAAACAAGACGTGATCGCCCGGGCCAGTTACTTCATACGCGCGTCGCCCGCCGAGATATGAAAAAGTCAACCGGACGATACCGGTAAAAGGACAGGGGGTTCGACGAAAATGTTACATCCTACTCATGAACAGCACTTTATGAAAAAAATTAAGTCTAAAAAGCATGGAAGGCGTCCATCCCGCCAAGTACTTCAATCTCTGTATGCACAGATGACAATGGAATATGCGGTTTTTCAATTTAACAAAGAGCGGTTGCAACGCATGATTGATGAAGCATTAGACAAAAAGGACCTAGAACAGTTTCAGGAGTTAACAGAAGAATACAACATGCTAATCGGAGAATATAAAAATGGAAAAGTTATTTCAGAACAAGGGTATGAGATTGAGCTTGACTTTGATACAAAATAATGAAAGTGAACCATCAGCTTTCTTTGATTCAAAAGAAGGAGCTGATGGTTTTTTTGGTTTTGATTCTATCTTCCCCGGCTTAGCCATAACCGATTGTTTCCGCCTTCCTTTCCCATAGTTTCGAAATCCAGCCGCTTGAGTAGTTTAGAAGGATGCAAAAGTAAAAATAATAGTGGTTTCTGTCGTTTCACGGCTGACTTGAAAATAAGTAGAGGAACAGGTAATTGAAAAAAGGATACGAACTCGAATCCTGTCTGACTGATTTCAGTGTGAAACGGGGAAAAAGTGTCGTATGATGGAGGTGGATGAGAAAAATTACGTGTTTTATGCTTAGGGTCTCGGGTCATACGACCAATTTTTGCTCGGAAAGAAAAAATAGACGTCGCATGACCTTTTCATGGAACATCTAATCTCGCATAAGCTCGGTAAATATGTCGCTGAAAGAAGAAATGGGAAAAATCAGGCGATCAAAAGGTGAAATATCGCTTCATACGACGTGTTTTTGGCAAAAAAGAAAATTGAATCGTCGCATGAACAGTTCATGGGACGTCTATTTGCATCAAAATCATGAAAAAGTGTCGTATAGCAAGTAAAAGTGGTAATCAATGGGAGAGAAACGCTTATTTTATGTTTCATACGACATGTTACTTCTAAGAAAGGGAAAATAAGTGTCGCACGATGATTTCATACGACCGCTAATTTTCAATAAAAATTATTGAGTGGTCGCATGACTTTCAAGATTCCGTTTTTCGTGTAGCCTCGGAATTGCAAGGCTCAGATCAGAGGGCCTTCTGTTTCCTTCATCGCTTGTCGCAGCTAATCGGCTTTCTCTCTTTTTTATTGTTTATCTTCACCACTCGTTCATCGCCAACGCCCCTAATCGGTTGCCTCCGCTATTATGTCTGGCTCCGAAATCTAGGCGCTCGAGCGTTTTGGATTGCTGAAGAAGCCAAAAAGCAACTTTTTGCACCGCCCCTCCATCGCTATTCGCGCTAATCGATTGCCTCCGCATTTCTTTTATTTGTTCGTCATACAATCAATGTAGGACGAGGGGGGACAGGGATGCGCGGTCGCATGTGGGGAAATATCGTTGTGTTGCTCATCGCTGCTTTTTTAGGAGAATGTTTGGAGTTTCTCATTCAAATGATGCTGGCCCGGGAATTAGGGGAAGAGGGACTTGGCATGTATATGTCTCTTCTTCCGACGATTATGTTTCTCGTCGTTATTGCCAGTTTTGAAATCCCGGTCTCTTTGTCGAAAATGATTGCGGAGACGAAGGAGAGCTATCATTTAAGTTTACTGCAACATGTGATTCGTTTCGTCACAGCTTTTACACTCTTTTGCATGGTGGGGGCAATCCTTCTATTTCCGTTAATTCCAGTATTTAATTCTTATCATGAGGCTTTGCCATTTCTCTTGTTTATATTGATTCCAATCATCTCCTTTTCTTCTGTCGCAAGAGGATATTTTATGGGTGTAAGTAAAATGACGATGATTGCCGGAGCGAACTTTTTACGAAGAGCCGTTCAACTCGTCCTTCTCATCCTTTTGTTTCAATTGCTACGTGTTTCAGGGGAAGTTGCTATTCTTCTTAGTATTAGTACGCTCATTGCAACAGAAGCAGTTGTACTTACGTTTTTATCGCTTTTTTTGTGGAAAGATATAAAGGGAATGAAAAAGGAAATGAGTGAAACGATCGAAAACGATACGGTGTTTCGCCGGTTGTTTTCCGTTTCTCTTCCGACGACTGGTCTTCGTGTTTTTCATGCCGCTTCTTTTGCGGTGAAGCCTTTTTTAATTAAATTTGCTCTTATGCAAGCTGGTGTGGAAGAAGAGATTGCGGTATCCCAGTACGGGGAGCTCGCTGGGGTCGCTTTTGCCATTGGTTTTTTTCCTGCTTTTATTGCGCACGTATTGTTAATCGTGTTTATCCCTGCCGTTTCGCGCCTTTATGCCCAAAAAAATATCCCACAGCTGAAGCGTTTATTTTGGAATGCGATGAAAGGAACAATGGTGTATGCAACACCTGCTGCTATCCTTTTTTATTCTTTTGCTGATCCGTTAACCGCTTTATTTTTCGATGAATCGTTAGCAAGTCTTTATTTACAATTGCTCGTTCCCTACTTTTTCTTTCATTTTTTTGTCATTCCGATGCAAGCGTTTCTCATTGGACTCGGGCTAATCAAAGATGCCTTTTACCATGCTGTTTGGTCAACGTTCTTTTCCTATGTATGTATGTTTGTTTTAGGTTCGCTTCCGTCGCTTCAAATGGATGGAATTATTATTGGGATGAACGCGGGGGTTGTTTTGTTAACTTGGATGCATTTCCTTACGATTCAACATCGTCTCAAAGAACCGGTTTTTTTTCATTGGAAAGAAGCGATCCGATAATGTTTTATACAAAAGCTGTCCGAAAAGTCGTTCTTTTTGGACGGCTTTTTTGATAAGAGCGGTGAAGGAAGCGAAGAGAGAACGGACATGTTATAATAAAACTGCTCTTTATACTGAGGAAGACTCGTGATAGTTTCAGATAGAAAAGAGGTATTGGTCTTGAGTTTGGCAAAAGAAAAAGCAGTGGTTGTTTTTAGTGGCGGACAAGATAGTACAACGTGTTTGTTTTGGGCATTAAAAAAATTTCAAGAAGTACGAGCGGTGACTTTTGATTACGGACAGCGGCATCGTGAAGAAATAGAAGTGGCAAAAGAAATCGCACAGGAAGTTGGAGTACAACATGCGATTTTAGATATGAGTTTGTTAAATCAACTTGCACCGAACGCATTAACGAGAGAAGAAATGGAAATACAAGATGGCGAAGAGATGCCGAACACATTTGTGGAAGGGAGAAACTTATTGTTTTTCTCTTTTGCAGCTATTTACGCTTCTCAACATGGAGCGAAACATATCGTGACTGGTGTGTCCGAAACGGATTATAGTGGCTATCCAGACTGTCGTGATAGCTTTGTCAAGTCATTAAACGTCTCGATTAATTTAGCGCTTGATAAAAATCTCGTCCTTCATACACCTTTGATGTGGCGAGATAAGAAAGAAACGTGGGAGTTAGCGGATCAATTGGGAAAGCTCTCCTATGTGAAAGAAAAAACCCTCACTTGTTACAACGGCATTCGTGGGGACGGTTGTGGGGAATGTCCAGCGTGCCGTTTGCGGAGACAAGGGTATGAACAATACATGTTAGAAAAGGGATGGGAAAAATAATGCTTCATCAGTTTTATCCACAAGTACCCCATGACTTTCGCTATGAACTAAATAAAGACATGCATCTTTCTGCGGCGCACTTCATTCCTGCGAAGGAGGCAGGAAAATGTGCCAATATGCATGGTCATACGTATGTCATCAACATAACCATTGCGGGAGATACGTTAAATGAGACCGGTTTTCTCATTAATTTTCAGCGTTTAAAGGAAATTGTACACAGTCGTTTCGATCACCACCTGCTGAATGAAGATCCTCTTTTTGCAAATAAAGAGGACCCTAACTATTTTCCAACGACGGAAGTAGTGGCTCGCACGATTTGGAAGTTAGTCCAACAAGAATTAGATAAAGAGCCGAATCAGCCCCGTTGTGTGCAAGTGCTCGTCCGTGAAACGCCGACCAGTTATGTCGTCTATCGACCGAAGAAAGAGGATTTTCACTCATGAAAAAGATACCTGTGTTGGAAATATTCGGTCCCACCGTACAAGGAGAAGGAATGGTGATCGGCCAAAAGACGATGTTTGTCCGAGTTGGTGGTTGTGATTATCGGTGTGCATGGTGTGATTCATCTTTTACGTGGGATGGATCGCAACGTGCCACGTTACTTACTGCAGAAGAAATTTTGCAGAAATTAGAAGAAAAAGGAAAAGATACGTTTTGCCACGTCACAATCTCTGGAGGGAATCCGGCACTTTACTCCCAGTTAGAAGCGTTGATTACACTACTTAAAGAAAAAGGGATGAAAACGGCAGTGGAGACGCAAGGTTCCATCTGGCAAGAATGGATGATGATGATTGATGACGTGACGATTTCTCCAAAACCGCCAAGCTCTAACATGACAACGGATTGGAAAAAGCTTGATCTGTATATTCAACGGTTAACAGAACGATCGCAGAGGAGGGTAAGTTTAAAAGTAGTGATTTTTGATAAGCACGATCTCCGTTACGCGAAGAAAGTGCATGCACGTTACCCTCATGTACCACTTTTTTTACAAACGGGGAATGACGAAACGAAACAAGATGATACGGAGTGGTTATTATCTCATTTACTGAGAAAATATGAGTGGTTAGTGGAGCAAGTGATGCAATCAAAAGAGTTACGAAATGTAAAAGTTCTCCCACAACTTCATACGCTGCTTTGGGGGAATAAACAAGGAGTGTAGAATATGTCTGATAGAAAAGACGTTGAACGGCTTACCCATCTCGGCAGTGAAAAGACAACATACACGTTTGAATACAATCCGCAACTATTAGAAACCTTCGATAATAATCATCCGAACCGAGATTACTTTGTAAAATTTAATTGTCCCGAATTCACGACCCTATGCCCTAAAACGGGACAACCAGACTTTGCGACGCTATACATTAGTTACATTCCCGATAAAAAAATGGTGGAAAGTAAATCGTTAAAGTTATATTTATTTAGCTTTCGCAACCATGGTGGCTTTCATGAAGATGCAGTGAATGTCATTTTGAATGATCTCGTGGAATTGATGGATCCTCGTTATATTGAAGTATGGGGAAAATTTACCCCGCGGGGAGGGATATCCATCGATCCGTATGTTAATTACGGGAGACCGAATACGAAATATGAAGAGATGGCAGAGAAACGTTTGCTGTATCACGATATGTATCCTGAAACAATTGATAATCGCTAAAGTACTTCTCTTGCGACCGTTTCTTTGTTGTTTCTCCGTTTAATGAAAGGAAAGGTTGGGTATACAATAACAACGAAATCAGGTTGCAATGAGGGAGAGGGTTCCATGGCAAGACGAGATGAACTCGAACGAAGGCGTCTAGAGAAAAAGCGTCGTCCAATGTCGAATGAAGAAGTAAAACAGCTAGAAAAAATTGTTGACCGTCTAGAGACAATGACAACCCAGTCCCGTATGAAAGACTTAGCTTATCATTATACCAATCCAAAGGAAGTTATTAAAACGAATATCATCGCAGGAGTTGCGCGCGGATTAGGCATGACAGTAGGAACTGCTATGATTATCGCACTATTGTTATTCCTCCTTTCGCAGTTCGTCACGTTGCCGATTATTGGAGAGTATATTGGCAATCTGTTAGATGTGATCGAACAAGAAAGGAATTAAGAAGTAAAAGTCGAAATATAGATTAGGCACATATGAGAGAATGGAGGATGGTTTGAGTGGATTTGATTGGAATTAGTATACTTATCATTGCCATTGCCTTTGCAGTTTTGACAGTATTTATTATTAACGTATTGAATCGCTTAAGCAACATACTCGAAAACACAAACAAAACGATTGAAAAACTGCCAGAACAATTGGATGGCATGTTAAAAGAGACGGAAGTAGTTATCCATAATAGCAATGAAACGATTCTTGATTTAAATGAAAAGTTACATGCATTGAATCCAATTTTTTACATGATTGCGGATGCAGGGGAAGCGTCGAGAAAATTATCGTCTTCTCTTGTCGATGTAACAAATACGATAAAGAAGTCATCTGAGAAAGGCAAAGAAGTAACGAAGGAAAAAGATTTAAGCGGAATTTACGGGCTTCTTTCTTTTGTCTATTTTATGTATCAAAAGCGCCAAACATTGAAAGATATAAAGAAAGGAAAAGATGTGAATGAATCGTAGTACTTGCCTTTTTACAGGTATTATTACCGGATTTTTCGTTTCTTTTATGGCAGTGTTGCTTACTGCACCAACAGGCGGTAAAGAAGTCCGAGAGAATCTATCCAACCGGATGGAAACCATCAAGACCTACCCACAAGCAGCAAAAGATCGCATGAAAAAAAGAGAAGAAAAAGCGTATCGCATAGGAAAAGAAAAATATGAACGCATGATGCGGGACATGGAAGACATTAAGGAGCAAGCAAGACGATTCGTAATAAAAGAAGAAATGAACCAACAATAATCACGGAGGGCTGCATGAAGCAGTCCTTTTGTTCACTAAATAGTCCGTATAATTGTCGAAAAAAAGAGACAATTCTTGCTATAAAATGAGTAGACCTATATAATATAAGCACCTCACTATGTCATCAATTGAAGGGAATATTGACCCTCACGAGGAGGTGATCAGATGAAATTTACAGGTAAAAATGCCGAAGAAGCTTTTCAAAAAGCGGAAAAAACGCTGCAAACGAGTCGAGAAAACCTCGTAATTGAAAAAATTACATCAGAGGAAAAGTTTTCTTTTTTCGGCTTTCAGAAAAAAATGACGGTCATTCACGTGCGACCTTATGCTAAACCGTCTACAAAAGAAGAAACGGGAAAAGCAAGAAATAATACTGGTCTAGCTTGGGCGAAAGATAATCATATTTATGTAAAAAACGGTGAAAATGGCCCCGTCATCTACCCCCATCCGGATGCGCGATTATTTCATAACGGAGTCGAAAAGCAAGAAGGGTTCGTGATGAAAGAGGAAGACGATATCACTTTTATTTTGCCTACCACCGAAAAGAAGACGAATTGGTCCATCGAAGTGACAGAAGACAAGCAACGCGTACAATTGCACATCACCCCCGGTTACATTCTTCATTACGTATTAAAAGATACAGAGCCGGCTGAGACGTTCGTTTTAGAATTAGAAGAAAAGAAAGAACAGAGACAAACCGTCACTTTAGAGGATATTTATCAAGCATTAACAGAAAAACAAATTGCTTACGGAATCCAACGAGAAGAAATAGAAAGGGCGCTTGCCGCTGAAACGCCAGGAACGTACACCATTGCCCAAGGAAAAGAAGTGGTACACGGAACCGATGGGAAAATTGTGTACTATGTAGATGTAAAAAAGAAACATGTTGTTGGGAAGCAATTAGAAGATGGTACGATTGATTTTCGCTATTCACGAGAAATTCCCAATGTCGATAAAAACACCGTCATTGCCAAAGTAATACCACCAATTGAAGGACAAAAAGGTCGAAATGTGTATGGAGAAGAGGTCATGCCACGCCACGGAAAACCTGTGATTTTAAAGTTGGGAGAAGGTGTGATCGAGGAGGAAAAGGAACCCTCTTTATGTAAATCAACACAAAGAGGAAGACCTCAAGTAGAAGAAAGCGGAAGAATCGTTCGTCTATCTGTACTTCCTCAGTTTACGCAACAAGGAAATGTCAACATGGAAAGCGGTAACATTGATTTTGTTGGAGACGTAGAAGTGTTAGGAAACATTGAAGAGACAATGGTCGTAAAAGCGTATGGAGATTTGCATGTTCATGGAAATATATGGCATGCCGCAGCAACAGCTGGAAATGCACTTCTTGTAAAAAATAGCATTGTTCAAAGTAAAGTGATTGTAGGCAGTCACTATTTTAAGGAAAAAGAATTAATTCAACAACTTGCCTTACTCAATCAAAAAATGCAACAAATCATCTACTCCATCCATCAACTATATGAAGCATCCTCTACTAAGCTAAAGATTCATGATCCTGCCGAATTCAAATCACTTCTCTCTTTACTCATCGAAAAACGATTCCAAACTTTCCTTCCAAAAGTAAAACAATTTATTGAACAAGTAGAACGAGAAAAAAGTGTCATTCATGAAGAATGGCTCTATGTTGCTCAAAGGTTGTATCGGTCGTTCATCATTTTACATGAACGAGGGGTACAAACGAAAGAAGAATTAAGTCTTTTGTTGAAACAAATGAAATGGCTCCAATCCACCAGACAAACACATGCTCATCAAGGAGGAGATGTGACTTTTTCTTCCGCTTTGCATAGTACGATTGCAAGTAGCGGAGATGTATTAGTAACCGGAAAAGGTTGTTCCCATACAACGATTCAAGCAGGAGGGCAGGTGCGTATCCCCCGTTCTTTTGTAGGCGGAACGATCTTTGCTCGAAAAGGAGTAGAAATTGGAATGGTAGGCTCTAAAACCGGAGTAAAATCAATCATTGAAGTTCCGGAAAATGCAGCCATTCAAATACAGCTTGCAATGGAAGATACCGTCATCAAAGTTGGAAAACAAAGCTACATTTTTACGGAAAACACACGCAACGTGTATGGTCATTTAAACGATAATGGGGAGCTTCTTCTCAAGAGAGATGGCAAGGAAAATCCGTCAGCTATCACGTCATAAAAAAATCATCTCCAACCGTGTCTTTCGTGATGCAGTTGGAGATTTTTTTATACAACCATCCATTTCGAAAAAATTCGACAAATGTTGTAAAGTATTCATTTTTTTCCATCATTATACATAAAACGATTACTTTATAATGAATTTAGAATCACTAATTGATCTGATAGAGAAAATGTATAGGTATATGGTCATGAGTGATTCGAATATTCGTATATGGGGGAGTGAATAGAGGATGGAGAGAAGCATGTTACGACGAGGGGGAGTTGTTCTTTTCTTCCTTTTCATACTCTCGTTGATGACGGGGTGTAATGGGGAAGAAGCAGCTGTAGATGGTGAATTAAATCAAGAGCAGCAGGAAGCAAAAGAAAGCATTCCAGCATCGTCCCCACGTACATTAACGGATAGTGAGTTACGAGGATATTTTGAACCACTAGGTCCTGTGCCGGTTCCTAAAGATAATCCGATGACAGAGGAGAAAGTGGAGCTTGGAAAAACGTTATTTGTTGACCATCGTCTTTCTGGAGACCAAACATTAAGTTGTTTATCATGTCATGCGCCTGGAGCCGGGTATGCGGATAATAAGGCAAAATCTAAAGGATTTGAAGGAGTTTTGTTAGATAGACATACGCCGAGTGTCATCAACACGGCGTACTATGATGAATTATTTTGGGATGGAAGAGCGAATAGCCTAGAAGAACAAGCCCTTGGACCGATTCAAAATCCAATGGAAATGAATCAAACATTAGATGGATTAGTAGAAACAGTGGAAGGAATTGAAGGATATCAACCGATGTTTGACGAAGTGTTCGATGGAAAAATCAATGCGGAAAATATTGCCAAAGCAATTGCAGCATTTGAAAGAACGATTATTTTAGATGACACGAAACACGATCGTTTCATCGCTGGAGATAATGATGCTTTGACGGAACAAGAAAAATTTGGAATGGAAATTTTCGTGACAAAAGGGAACTGTTTAACATGTCATTCCGGACCAAACTTTACCGACAATAATTACCATCATGTCGGAATAGACAGTGATGACCCTGGAAGATATGACGTGACGCAAGAGGAAGAAGACATGGGGAAATTCCGCACGATGGGCTTGCGCGGCATTGCAGCCACGGCGCCGTACATGCATGATGGTAGATTCGACACGATAGAAGAAGTAGTCGACTATTACGACCGCGGCGGTGATGGACATGTAAATCAATCCGAATTCATTCAGCCGCTAGGTCTTACGGAGGAAGAAAAGGAAGCTTTAGTTGCTTATTTGCATGCCATTAGTGGCGACGTACCAGAAATCGACATCCCAGAATTACCCGAATAAATAAATGGATTTAAAGTCTCCAATGGTACACATATGACTGTTGGAGACTTTTCACATTGTTTCAATCGTTGCCGGTGTATAAGAGAAAAGGGATAGGAAACGGTATAAGAAGAAAAGTTTTTCTTTGCGAACAAACTTGACAAATGATAGAAATTTTCTTACAATCGGATTACGGCCAGACTGACTAGTCGGTCTAGGTGTTGCAGTAATTATGAAGCATTCCATGTATTCTTGATGTAAGAATTTTAAACGAGAGAAGGTGCTACATCATGTTTAAAAGAGTATTGATTGCAAACCGTGGGGAGATTGCGGTGCGCATCATTCGTGCTTGCCGTGAACTCGGAATTGAAACCGTTGCAGTTTATTCCGAAGCGGATAAAGAAGCACTTCATGTCATGATGGCAGATGAAGCTTATTGTATTGGTCCTTATTCATCAGCCGAAAGTTATTTAAATAAAAACAATCTTGTGTCGACAGCATTAAAAACGGGAGCCGAAGCGATTCATCCAGGATATGGCTTTTTGGCGGAAAATGCAGAATTTGCCGAAATGTGTGCTGATCACGATCTTACTTTCATTGGACCGTCTCCCGAAGCAATTAATAAAATGGGAGCAAAAGCCGTTGCCCGAGAGACGATGGAAAAAGCAGGGGTACCTATCGTTCCCGGTACAGATGGCATCATTGAAAAAGAAGAAGAAGCATTAAAGCGAGCGGATGAAATTGGTTATCCGGTCATCGTCAAAGCGACAGCCGGAGGTGGTGGAAAAGGCATGCGGGTGGCAGAAGACCCGGAAGATTTGAAAAAAGCGATTAAAATGGCACAACGAGAAGCAGAGACAGCCTTTGGTGATGCGGGCGTCTATATGGAGAAATTTGTTGAAGAACCTCGTCACGTCGAAATTCAAATTATGGCAGATGCCCACGGAAATGTCGTTCATTTCGGAGAGAGGGACTGCTCCATTCAACGTCGTCACCAAAAGCTTGTGGAAGAAGCTCCATCCCCGGCACTTGATGAAAAAACACGGGAAGCAATGGGACAAGCAGCGATACAGGCGGCAAAAGCAGTGAACTATTGTGGCGCTGGTACGGTGGAGTTTTTATTGGATAAACATAAAAATTTCTACTTCATGGAAATGAACACGCGAATTCAAGTGGAACACCCGGTAACTGAAGAAGTAACGGGAATGGACCTCATTAAGGAACAAATTCGCGCTGCCGCAGGGGAAAAGCTCTCTGTATCCCAAGAAGATATTGAAATTAACGGATGGGCGATTGAGTGCCGAATTAACGCCGAAAATCCACTCAAAAACTTCATGCCTTCCCCTGGGAAAATTGATATGTACTTACCGCCTGGAGGACTTGGAGTGCGCATTGATAGCGCCGTGTATCCGGGTTACTCGATTACACCCCACTACGATTCAATGGTGGCAAAATTGATTGTTCGCGGAAACACCCGTAAGGAAGCGATTACGCGGATGAAACGAGCATTACAGGAATTTGTCATTGAAGGCGTCGATACGACGATTCCATTCCATCTGAAATTAATGGATCATGAAAAGTTTCAAGATGGCGACTTTAACACGAAGTTTTTAGAAATGTACAATGTGTTAGAAGAGGACTAGTAGCTAGTGAAAGCAGGTGATAGATGTGCCGGCCAAATCCACAAAAGATAGGATTACTGAATCCGCATTACGACTGTTTGAGGAGCACGGCTTTCACGCAGTCACCGTTGACAAAATTGTAAAAGATAGCAACACATCCAAAGGTGGGTTTTACCACAACTTTAAATCAAAAGATGAACTGCTTTATACCATTCACGATTCATTTATTACGTATGTCATTGATAAAGCAAAAGAAGCCCATTCCAAGTACGATACCCCTGCCGAAAAATTGTACGAAACGGTACGTTCTTTTGTCACAATGTTTGACATGTACCGAGCGCATGTGACGGTTTTTTACCAAGAAAGCATTTATTTGTCACCGACGTATTTTAACAGCATTAAGAAAAAGCGGGATATTTACAAAGAAATGATGTTTTCTGTTGTAGAAGAAGGAAAAAGATGCGGTGAGTTTAGAGAAGAGTTACCGGTTCCAATTACATCCATGGCGATATTTGGAATGATTAACTGGACGTACAAATGGTACAAAGCGGATGGGAAATATTCCGTAGAAGAAATTGCGGAAATTTTTGCTGATTTAGTGATGCATTCCGTTTTAACAGAAGAAGCATTAAAGAATCCAAAGTATCAACGTTTCTTTTTAAAAACAAAAAAATTAAACGGTCAAGAAAAAAGGAGTGTTTAACGATGTTTAAAGTGAATGAAATTAAAGAGTTAATTCGGGCATTGGACAATTCAAGTGTCGCAGAGCTAGAAATTAAAGGGGAAAACAAAGAAAAATTAACGATTAGAAAACAAGGAGCTGTTGGACAAGCAGTCGTTCAGCCAGTAGCAGAAGAAGCAAGTGTACCTGATGCAGCACCTCCAACCGCTCAAGAAGCACCTGCCGTAGAATCCACAACCAAATCAGAAGGAAAAGAAGAAACAAAAGCACCAGCACCAGCGGATGATGACTCCATTGTTGAGATTACATCTCCAATGGTCGGGACATTTTATCGGGCCCCGGCGCCAGATGCAGATCCTTACGTCAAAGTTGGGGATAAAGTGGAAGAAGATACGGTCGTTTGTATCGTAGAAGCAATGAAGTTGATGAACGAATTGGAAGCAGAAGTGTCTGGAGAAATTGTCGAGATTCTTGTAGAAAACGAAGAACTTGTGGAATATGGACAACCGCTTTTCCGTGTCAAACAAGCGTAAATCACACATACCGGGTTCAGTGGGAGGATCTACTGAACCTCGGATGAATCAAACATAATGTCAAAAATAAAGAAAGGGAGGCTTTTTCCGATGAGTGATATATTTGACCGAATAGAGGAAATGGAACGCAGACGGGAAAAAGTCCAATTAGGCGGTGGACAAGATCGCATTGATGCCCAGCACGAACGGGGGAAGCTGACGGCAAGAGAGAGAATTGACATTCTTCTAGATGAAGGCACGTTTATTGAAGTCAATCCATTTATTGAAAATCGGGGAATGGACTATGCGGACCAAGAAGCACCGGGAGAAGGTGTGGTCACGGGCTACGGAAAAATTGATGACCGTCTTGTTTTTGTGTTTGCGCAAGACTTTACTGTTTACGGCGGTGCCCTTGGAGAAATGCATGCGTTAAAAATTGCGAAAGTGATGGATCTCGCTGCAGAAAATGGCGCACCAATAATCGGTTTAAGTGACTCTGGCGGAGCAAGAATCCAAGAAGGGGTTCTTTCATTGGATGGATATGGCCACGTCTTTTACCGAAATTCCATTTACTCTGGTGTTGTGCCCCAAATTTCCGTCATCATGGGTCCATCTGCTGGGGGAGCGGTTTATTCTCCAGCTATTACTGACTTCGTTTTTATGGTGGAAAAGACAAGCAAGATGTTTATTACGGGACCGAAAGTGATTGAAACGGTCACTGGCGCTAAAATCAACGCAGAAGACCTTGGTGGAGCAAAAGTCCATGCAACGAAAAGCGGAAATGCTCACTTTACAGGGGCAACGGAAGAAGATGTATTAAATGAAGTACGTCGCCTCATCTCTTATTTACCACAAAACTTTGAGGAGAAACCACCACGAAAAGAACCAAAAAATAACATTGATTTTGAAGAGAGAATTGATGACATGCTGGACATTGTTCCAATTGACGCGATGAAAGTATACGATGTGCGCGAAGTGGTCAAACGAGTGTTAGATGACGGCGATTTTATGGAAGTGCAACCGAAATTTGCGAAAAATATTGTCATCGGTTTCGGGCGAATTGATGGCGAGACCGTCGGCATTGTTGCGAACAATCCGAAAATGATGGCAGGTGGCCTAGATATTGACTCTTCTGATAAATGTGCACGATTTATCCGTTTTTGTGACTGTTTCAACATTCCGATAATTACGTTTGAAGATGTGAGCGGATTTATCCCTGGCGTGCAACAAGAACATGGAGGAATTATTCGTCACGGAGCAAAAATTTTATATGCTTATTCGGAAGCGACGGTACCGAGAATTACGGTCATTTTACGAAAGGCTTTTGGCGGTGCTTATGTTGCTTTAAACAGTAAGGCAATTGGCGCAGATATGGTATACGCCTGGCCAAATGCAGAAATTGCCGTGATGGGACCTGAAGGAGCTGCCAACATTATCTTTGCGAAAGAAATCAATGAAAGTGACAATCCAGAACAGACGCGTCAAGAAAAAATTCAAGAATATCGCGAGCGCTTTGCAAATCCGTATGTTGCGGCAAGCAACGGGATGGTAGACGATGTCATTGATCCGAGAGATACGAGAAAATATTTACGCAGTGCGTTAGAAATGCTTCGCAATAAGAAAAAAGAAAATCCGAAGAAAAAACACGGCAACATACCTTTGTAATAAAGGAGGGGAAGTTGATGAGTCATGAAGAAGGTATCCGTCAAGTGTTAGAAGAAATTTGTGACTTTCCGGTTCCTACGCAAGAAGAATGGGAGAAAGTGACAGAAAAGTCGCTAAAAGGTCGTTCTATTGAAGAAGCACTCTTCACAAAAACGTTGGAAGGAATTACGTTAAAGCCTTTATATCGAGAAGAAGATCGGGACAAGCTTCCATATCAACATACGATGCCGGGACAGTCTCCTTATGTGAGAGGGACAGAAGCGGGAAAACTTCCGTCTCGTCCGTGGGAAATTTCCCAATCCGTATCGGAAAGAGTTCCAGCGCTTGCAAATCAAGTCATCAAAGAAGGACTGGAGCGGGGACAACATGCGGTGAAAATTGAATGGAACGAGGCGCTTTGGGAACATCGTGAAATTTCGCGAGACAATATCAAAGACCAAGGGGTTCTTGTTACTTCCGTAGACGATTTACTGACGTTACTTGATGGAATCGACTTGGACGCTCATCCTTTTCATGTAGAGACCGGTCCGGATCCACTACCACTATTCTCCATGTGGATGGCTGCGATGAAAAAGAAAGGTGCGACAAAGTTTATCAAAGGAAGCGTTGCTGCGGATCCTTTTGGATATTGGGTGAAATACGGCACTCTTCCACTTCCTTTGTCCACATGCTTTGACCACGTGGCGGATGTGATCCGTTGGTGCGATGAAGAAAAGGTGGATGTGAAAACGATTCTCGTCTCCAGCGAACCGTATCATCTTGCTGGTGCCAGTGCAACGGAAGAGCTTGCCTATATCATCGCCACCGCTGTTACTTATATTAAAGAGTTAGCGGAGAGGGGAATTGAACCAGAAAAAACCATCTCCCACATGCAGTTCCATTTACCGGCGGGGGCAAACTTCTTTATGGAAATTGCCAAGTTTCGTGCTTTAAGAGTGCTATGGTCCCATGTTCAAACCGCTTACGACATCAATGAAGAACAGCGCACGATGACTGTGTATGGCGTCACTTCGAAAAAGACAAAAGCGAAATATGACCCGTACGTCAATATGTTGCGAGCTACAACAGAAGCGTTTTCATTAGCAGCAGGAGGAGTTGACAGTGTGGAAGTTACTCCTTTTGATGAAGTGTTTCAACGTCCAACTTCTTTTTCGCGACGAATTGCCCGGAACACGCAAATTATTTTGCAAGAAGAATCCCATCTCGGACGCACGATCGATCCAGCTGGCGGTTCTTACTATGTAGAAAACATTACTCATGAACTTGGGGAAAAAGCGTGGAGATTATTTCAAGACATTGAAGCGGACGGTGGTTTTGAAAAAGCCCTTCGAGAAGGACGAATTCAAACACAATTAGAAACGCTTCGAAAACAAAGAAAAGAGCAAGTGGAGCATCAAGAAAGAGTCTACGTAGGTGTAAATAAATATGCGGATATATATGAAAAACCAGTATCCGTGACACCAGAAAGCGATGAAAAAGAAATTGTTCGTTACTTCGAAGCAAACAATGCTTCCCGCATTGTTCATAATGAACTGCAAGATAACGAGAATAAAACAGCTCAACTAATAGAATTTGCTTCCGAGAATACAACACTATTTTCACAACGGGTAGCATGCAGCTGGAAAGAAGAACAAGAACCGATTACATCGCTTCCAGTATTTAGAGAAGCGGAGTTATTTGAATCTCTTCGTGAGCGAGCGGAACAATTCAAACAAACGAAAAATGAGCCTTTATCCGCTCTTTTAGTCGGATTAGGTCCTCTTGCTCACCATAAAGCCCGGGCTGATTTTGCGGCTGGATTTTTGCAGACAGGTGGTTTTGAGATAGAAAAAACGGACGGTTTTGATGACGCGGAAACAGCGATCGCACAAGCGGTGAAAAGCAAAGAAACGATCATCGTTTTATGTGGCCGGGATGAAGCATATGAAACATACGGTCTATCAATTGTAGAAGGTATAAAAAAACAAGCGCCGGATAAAACAGTATTACTTGCCGGACAATTATTCGATGAGGCTTTATGGAAAGAAAAAGGTTTAGATGGTACGATTCATCGTCATTCGAACGTTTATGAAACTTTACACTGGCTTCAACGTGTGAAAGGAGCGGTGGAACAATGAGGCATCCCGATTTTACGAAAATATCTTATGACGCTGGCAAAGTAACTTCCAATCAAGACAAGTGGGAAAAAGATATCCAAAAACAGACCGGGAAAAGCTTAAAAACTTTAACTTCTCGTACCGTGGAAAAGATTCCGGTTGAACCGCTATATACGTCTGATGACACGAAAGACCTTCCACATACCGGCTATGTCTCAGGAATTGCTCCGTATTTACGAGGTCCGTATCCAAGCATGTATATCACCCGACCGTGGACGGTACGTCAATACGCGGGATATTCAACTGCGGAAGAGTCCAATGCTTTTTACCGTAGAAACTTAGCTGCCGGTCAAAAAGGACTCTCTATTGCTTTTGACCTTGCGACCCACCGCGGCTACGACTCCGATCATCCCCGGGTGGTCGGGGACGTTGGAAAAGCAGGGGTTGCGGTGGATTCCATTTTAGATATGAAAATATTGTTTGATGGTATTCCTCTCGATCAAATGTCTGTGTCGATGACGATGAACGGGGCGGTTCTTCCTGTCATGGCCTTTTATATCGTGGCAGCGGAAGAACAAGGAGTGAAAAAAGAACAACTCGCAGGAACGATTCAAAATGACATTTTAAAAGAATATATGGTGCGGAATACGTACATTTATCCGCCGGAAATGTCTATGCGGATAATCGCCGATATTTTTGCTTATACATCAGAAAATATGCCGAAATTTAACAGCATTTCAATTTCGGGATATCATATGCAAGAAGCGGGAGCGACTGCAGACTTAGAACTTGGTTACACTCTCGCAGACGGCTTAGAATATGTTCGCACCGGCTTAAAAGCAGGGCTTGATATCGACCAATTCGCGCCACGGCTTTCATTTTTCTGGGCGATTGGAATGGATCATTATATGGAAATTGCAAAAATGCGTGCGGCAAGACTGTTGTGGGCACGTTTAATGAAACCTTTTCATCCAAAGAATCCAAAGTCCATGGCACTGCGCACCCATTCTCAAACGTCCGGCTGGAGTTTAACCGAACAAGATCCATATAATAACGTTGTCCGGACTTGCATTGAAGCGATGGCAGCAGCAATGGGACATACGCAGTCTCTTCATACGAATGCATTGGACGAAGCTATAGCCCTTCCAACAGATTTTTCCGCCCGAATTGCCCGAAACACGCAACTATACTTACAAGAAGAGACTGGCATTACAAATGTCGTTGATCCATGGGGCGGGTCTTACTATGTTGAAAAATTAACCGCAGAACTTGCTGCGAAAGCATGGAAACATATCGAGGAAATCGATGAAATAGGGGGAATGACGAAAGCAATTGAAGCGGGACTTCCGAAGATGCGAATTGAAGAAGCGGCAGCTCGACGTCAAGCACATATTGACTCTGGTCGTGAAACGGTCGTTGGAGTGAACAAATATCGTGTCGATCATGAAGAACCACTGGACATTCTTGATATTGATAATACCGCTGTGCGAAACGCCCAACTGGAACGATTAGAAAAGCTCCGTCAAGAGCGGAACGAAGATCAAGTGAAGGAAACGCTTTCCGCCATTACGAAAGCAGCGGAAAGTGGAGAAGGAAACTTGCTCGCTTTAGCGGTGGAAGCAGCTCGAGCTCGCGCAAGTCTTGGAGAAATTTCCGATGCGATTGAAAAAGTATGTGGAAGACATGAAGCAGTCACCCGTTCCATTAGTGGGGTGTACAGTTCAGAATTTGGAGAAGAAGAGATGATGGAAGAAGTACGGAAAATGACCGATGAATTTGCGGAAAGAGAAGGAAGACGTCCGCGCATAATGGTCGCGAAAATGGGACAAGACGGACACGATCGCGGGGCGAAAGTGATTGCTACTGCTTTTGCGGACTTAGGGTTTGACGTAGACATTGGACCGCTTTTCCAAACACCTGAAGAAGCAGCTCTGCAAGCAGTGGAAAATGACGTCCACGTGTTAGGAATGAGTTCTTTAGCAGCAGGACACAAAACATTGCTTCCTCAAGTGGTGGAAGAATTAAAGAAACACGGTCGGGAAGATATTGTCACCATCGTCGGTGGCGTCATTCCGGCTCAAGATTATGATTTCTTGAAAGAAAAAGGAGCCGCTGCTATTTTTGGGCCAGGAACGGTTATTCCAGTTGCAGCAAAAAAAGTACTAGAAGAAATTAACCGACGTTTAGATGATTAATAAAAGTTGAAAGGCTGGCTTGCAAAAAAAGCAGGACAGCCTTTTCTTACAACATAAGTGAAAACAACATGCGACCGGACAAATTCTTGGAGAGAAAGAAAATGGAAAGGAGGAGTCGCGCGTGGGTGAAGAAACAAAACCACGAAAAAGAAAAAAGTTAACGGTGGATGATTACGTCAATGGTGTGTTAAATCAAGACCGAGCCATGATTGCTCGGGCAATAACATTAGTGGAAAGCAATTCACCGAAACATTTTGACATGGCACAAGAATTGTTGAGACGCCTCATGCCTTACACGGGGAAATCAATTCGCATCGGTTTTACCGGCGTACCTGGGGCAGGGAAAAGTACCCTTATTGAAGCATTTGGCACCATGCTTTGTGAGCAAGATCATCGCGTGGCGGTACTTGCAGTCGATCCTTCCTCTGCAATTAGCCGAGGAAGTATACTCGGGGATAAAACGAGAATGGAAAAGCTTTCGCGACATCCGAATGCCTATGTCCGGCCTTCTCCATCCGGTGGTAGCCTTGGTGGTGTTGCGAGAAAAAGTAGAGAGACGATGCTTATCTGTGAAGCAGCCGGTTATGATGTCATCATTGTTGAAACGGTCGGTGTAGGACAGAATGAAATTACCGTACGTTCGATGGTCGACTTTTTCCTTGTCATTATGCTTACCGGTGCAGGAGATGAATTACAAGGAATGAAAAAAGGAATCATGGAAATTGCCGATGCGATTTTTATCAATAAAGCAGACGGTGATAACGTCCAAAAAGCACGAGCAGCTAAAGCTGAATTCAACCGCTTGCTTCATTATCTAAAACCAGCAAGTCCTGGCTGGAAAACAAAAGCTTACACTGTTTCTGCCTTAACAGGAGATGGCGTGCCAACGATATGGGAAGTGATTAAAGATTATGAACGAAAAATGAAAGAAAGCGGTTATTTTGAAGAAAATCGCGCAAATCAACTGTCAGAGTGGATGGATCGTCTCATTGAAGATGAATTAAAAATGTCATTTTACGAACATCAACAAATTAAAAAGACTCTCCCGGAAATGAAAAAGAAAGTAACAACAGGAGAAATTCCTCTTGCCCAAGCGGTGCAAGAATTAATGAAGGTCTACCGAAAAGAAAAGTAAGGACAAATACCCGTCCTTACTTTTCTCATTTTAATGCGTGTGTGGCGGTGGTAGGAACTTTCTTTTTTTGCTGCATGTAATACACGTAATACAAGAAAAAAGCTACTGCAGAGAGAACGATTCCGGTAATATACGGAAGTCCCACGGCGATGGAAAATAACCAGCCACCAAAAGGAGGACCGATGATTCGTCCGAGGGAATCAAAGGAAGACAACATTCCCGTTGCCCTTCCATACCCCTTTGTTGCAGTTTTTGTAATGAGAGCAGAAACGCTTGGACGAATGACGCCGTTGCCGATGCCAAAGAGGCTTAAAAAGATGGCAGCAGTCAGAAAGTTGTCGACTAACAGTATGAGACCAAATCCAAAAGCCGACATAATAATTCCAATTTGAATGACGATTCCTTCCCCAAATTTTTTCGTCATGCGACCGACGAGTCCACCTTGCACCAATGCGCCAGCAAATCCCATAATCATAAAGATGTAGCCAAGTTCCACTGTTCCTAATCCTGCTCGTTCCGCGGCAAAATAAGCAAAAGTTGCTTCCAATCCAGCAAGAGAAATGGACACAAAAAATTGTAGAAAGTAAAGAATGGTTAAAGAGCTTTTAAATGATTGGAGAAAAGGTATTTTTTCTGCCGCAACGTTTTGGCCACGTTCTCCTTGAGGCAGGGATTCTTTGACGACAAATAAAACGAGTAAAAATGTGACGAGAGAAGAAAAACCGGCGACATAAAACGGCATCGCAAGACTCATTTGTGAAAAGATACCACCTATTGCCGGACCAAATACAAAGCCAAGTCCCACCGCTGCTCCGACAATTCCCATTCCTTTTCCTCGGTCTTCTTCTGAAGTAATATCAGCAACATATGCTTGTACGGTAGGCATATTGGCAGAAGATAAAAAGCCACCAAGAATTCGTGCTGCAAATAAAACCCATAATTCTTCGGCCAATGCCATGAAGAAAAAGGAAAAGGAAAGTCCTAAAATACCTAATAACATGAGTGGTTTTCTTCCTACGCGATCAGACAGTCTCCCCCACATAGGAGCAAAAATAAATTGCATGATTGAGTACACGGCCATTAATAATCCTAATTGGAAAGGAGAAGCTCCTAATTCTTCCGCATAAAAGGGTAAGACCGGAATAATAATTCCAAATCCGACCATGACGAAAAACATCACGGCAAACAAAACAGGTAACGCTTTTTTTGTAGTCAAAAGATGTTCACTCCACTTCGTTCTTTAACTGGTTCATCGTTCGTTCGAGAAAAGATAATTCGGCTTGAAGCATCGTTTGTTGATGTAACATGGCAATGTTCACCCCAGTACTTTTGCTATGTATAGGTGTTTGGTCTACTTTATGTTTTTCTTCTTTCACTTTGTCGCGTCTTTGTTGTAAGTAGCGAATGACGTCTTGTTTAGGAAGATGATGAAGAAATAATAATCCAATATCCCCTTTATAAAAGACGGTATCCGCTGTCGATAAATTAAAAGCAAGTAACTCTTTAAAATAAGCGACTCCTTTTTCATTAATAGAATACACTTTCCGAGGAGGTCTGTTTCCATCGTATTCAACTTTTACATCAATGTACTTGTCTTTGCTTAATTTGTCTAAGTGCGCATAGGCTGTTGCTTTTTTTATATCCGTCACAAATGGTAAATTTGTTTCGATGAAGTCGTGAATTTGGTATCCGTGTTGACTTTGGTTCATCAGTAGTCCGAGTAAAAGCAATGAGCGATGATCCATAAACATCTCCCCTTTGATTGCAATCATTGTCGAAGGAGTCTGTAAAAAGTATAAATAATAAGTAATTGATTAGTCAATGTCTGACTAAGTAACATCTTGTGTTATTTTGTTGAACAAGAACCGTTTTGTAAAAAGCGTTCATCATTATAGAGTCATAAATTTTTTCTTTTTAATTGGTGAATGATAGGATAGAATATGAGTAAAGATGCGGATTGATAGGGGGATTATAATGGAATTAAAAGTAGGTCAAACTCCGAATCCGAATGCGATCAAGTTTACGGCGAATGAAACACTTTTTGAAGAGAGTACTTCTTTAAAACCTGGAGATAGTACCGACCATCCATTTGCCAAAGCACTGCTTGAATTAGATGGTGTTGATAATATTTTCGGGTATGGTGATTTTGTGACAATCAATAAAACACCTGACGCTGAATGGGACGATCTCATTCCGAAAGTACAAGAAGCTTATCAACAGACAAGGTAAAAACGAAGGGACCTATCGTAATAGCATCCGATAGGTTCCTTTTTTATGGTTACTTTTACAATTTTCTTTACTTTACAAATCTTTAATAAGGATTAATAACTTTTCCACGCTAGATTAACAATCTTTCTTTAAGATGAAAAGTGTTTAGAAGTACATCACCATTTGGAGGGATCGTTGTGGAAGTAAACAAAAATCGCCGGAAATTTTTAACGTACGTAGGAACGGGTGTCACTGCAATGACAGTAGCTTCAACCGGTTTAGGAAGTGTATTATCTTCTGACACAGTAAACGCCCAAGAAAACGCAGAATTTAAAGCAAGCAGTCATTTATTTGGAAAAGAAAAACGAGTAGCTAGTTTAAATTTCACTCCGATTCAACCTTCTAAAGAAGATGAAGTCATCCTGCCAAAAGGGTACAAATATGATGTCATTGCGGCTTACGGAGACGTAATTAATAACAAAGGAGAAAAATTTGGCTTTAACAACGATTTCACCATGTATTTGCCAATCAATGGATCAAACAGACATGGACTTCTTTGGGTAAATCATGAATATAGCAGTGAAGTGTTTGTGTCTGGTCCAAAGAAAAATGGTGCTTTTTCCCAAGAACAAATAAAAAAAATATTAGAAGTTCAAGGTGGTTCGATTATTGAAATTGAAAGAGACAGCGAAGGCGTTTGGAAAATGAACACAGATTCCAAATATGCTCGTCGCATAGATGGTTTTACTCCTTTTGAATTGAGAGGACCTGCAAGAGGCAGTGAAGCGGTGAACGGAGCAAAAATGGCACAAGGTACCTTTGCAAATTGTTCCGGGGGAAGAACTCCTTGGAACACGGTGCTCTCCTGTGAAGAAAACTTTGAAGAGACAGCAGCTGACGCAGGTTTAGATGATACTCATTATGGATGGGTCGTGGAAATAGATCCATTTGATCCGAACTTTCAACCTCGCAAACATACTGCGCTTGGACGTTTCAATCACGAAAACGCAGCAGTAGGCACGACAAAAGATGGTCGCCTTGTTGTATATATGGGGGACGACAAGAAAGACGCCGGTGTGTATAAATACATAAGTAAAGACAAGTATGTCGAATCCCGCGGGAAAGAAAATTCAAAGTTATTAGAAGAAGGAACGCTTTACGTCGCGGATATGAAACAAGGACGCTGGTTACCATTAACGATTGAAGAGGTACGAAAAGCAGCAGATGGTAATGCCGAATTGCTAGAAAAGTTTCAAACTCAAGCCGACGTATGTGTCCATACCCATGAAGCGGCAATGTTAATTGGTGGCACGCCGACAGATCGTCCGGAAGATGTGGAAATCAGTCCATTTGATCGTTCGATTTTCATTGCCCATACAAACAATGATCGTCACGGAAACATTCATGGACATGTCACTCGCTTTATTGAGAAAGATAATGATCTAGGATCTTTAGAATTCCATTTTGAAATTTTTGCTGCAGGAGGTCCACAAAGCGGGTTTAGTGCACCGGACAATTTAAGTTTTGATAGTGACGCCAATTTATGGACGGTTACAGATATCTCCTCTGGCTCTCTTAATAAAAATGTGTTCACTCCATTTGCAAACAACGGTGTATTTGTCATTCCTACCGTCGGAGAGCATGCCGGAGAAGCGTATCAATTTGCTTCTGCTCCAGTGGAAGCAGAAATGACAGGTCCGTGGTTTACACCAGACGAAACAACCTTGTTTCTCTCCGTCCAGCATCCAGGAGAAATGACGGAAGATTTTCATCATCCTACGAGCATGTGGCCTCATCGCGCAGGAGACAATATGCCTCGACCGGCGGTAATTGCCATTACGGGATTTAAATATGAATTTTAAAAGGAGAGAAAGCTAAATGCCGTTTAATATTGGGATTCCAGGCTTAATTCTTATTTTAGTCATTGCTTTGATTATTTTTGGACCGTCAAAATTACCTGAAATCGGACGAGCTTTTGGTACCACTTTAAAAGAATTTAAGCAATCTGCCAGTGAACTTGTGAGCGATGATTATAAAAAAGAGAAGAAAAAGGAAAAAGATGACGCCGTTTCTTAAATTAAAGAGAGAAGATGTAAGTGAATAGCTTGCATCTTTTCTTCATTGTGCGCCTGGCATGGGTGTAATCTATAGGATGAGAGTCCCGAGCCACGAAGGCAGAAGTAGTGGTTAGCTTAACGCAAGGGTGTCCGTGGCGACGCGGAATCTGAAGGAAGCGGGCGCGAAACTAGGTCTCGAGGAACACGAACTTCATACAAGGCTAGGTATCATTGGATGAGTTTGCAAGACATGCCAAAGGTGATACAGAGTAAATGAAGCGGATAGATGGAAGGAAAGATGACATCCTTACCCAGGGAGGTCTGATGGATACGTGAAGTACCCTTCATAACCTACTTCATGAGGAGTAGCTGAACCATCAGAAGTCAGCAGAGGTCATAGTACAAATCGGTCTAGAACGGTTTGGAAGGACGGAACAATGAAGAGAGAATAGCCCTTTGCATTCAGTCAGTCATGATGAACACAGAAAACGCGAGTACCTCACTTGAGGAAGGAAACGGTGAATTCCGTGGAAGACCTCTTGGAGGGTGGAGTGACTGCTGGCATAAGAAGATAAGCTATTCACGGAAGGAAGTCTTGCGTTACCCATCTTAATTGAACCGCCGTATACGCGAACCGTACGTACGGTGGTGTGAGAGGACGGAGGTTCATCCCCTCCTCCTACTCGATTCATTGGAAGAAAGGAAGAAGAAGATGGATGAATCCAATGTGGACGTTGTGGCGGAATTGACCGAATTACGAAAACGGATATTCATTACCGTCGGTGCTTTTCTTGCATTTCTTTTTGTTTCATTTCTTTTTGTCAATGACATTTATCATTGGCTCGTGAAAGATATTTCTATGCCATTGGCTGTTTTAGGCCCTTCCGATATCCTTTGGGTATATGTTATGATTGCAACGGTCGTCGCTATCATATGTGTGATTCCGGTTGCGGCCTACCAAACGTGGCGTTATGTCAGTCCGGCACTAACAGAAAGAGAGCGGAAAGTAACCGCTGCATATATCCCTCTGTTATCTTTGCTTTTTGTCGTTGGTATTTTGTTTGGCTACTTTATTTTATTTCCGATTGTCATGCATTTTTTGCTTTCTCTTTCAGAAGATATGTTTACGACATTTTTTACGACAGAGAAATATTTTAAGTTTTTATTACATATGACGCTTCCTTTTGGATTTTTGTTTGAATTGCCGGTGGTAGTGATGTTCCTTACTAGTTTAGGGATTGTCACTCCAATTCGGTTGAGACAATGGCGGAAGTACGCGTATTTTTTTCTCGTCGTTATTTCTGTCATGATTACTCCACCGGACTTTTTGTCAGACGTACTTGTCATCATACCGCTCATCTTTTTATATGAATGCAGCATTCTTTTATCAAGCATGGTGTTTCGAAAAAGAGAGAAGAAACTGGTAGTAGAAGAAGAGATAAGCAAAACAACCACGAGCATCACTTCTTAAGCAATGCTCGTGGTTGTAGTTTTGTTATGCTTTTTTCCACGTATCGTTTAATGTGACGCCTGCTGCTTTTATTAACGTATACACTGGGCAACGAGATTCGACTTGTCGTTGCAATTCTTTGATGCGACTTTCCGTTTCAGATGTTGTAACGGTAGCTTAAACGTGAATTGATTCAAAATATGGCTTTACATTTGGGTCTCCCATGAAACCTTTTGGATTAAATTCCCCCGTGATACGAAAAGAAATGTCATGTAAATCAAATTCCATTTCTTTTGCAATGACGTGCGCCGTGACGTTTTCACATCCGGCAAGGGCACTGAGAACGGTTTGCATGGGGTTGGCCCCTTTATCATTTCCACCTAATTGACTTCCTTCATCGATAATCAACTCATGTTTTCCAGCCTTCGCAAATGTTGTCATTCCATCTGTTTCTGTACGAACTAACACTTTCATATTTTTCATGATGATCTTCTCCTTTATGTTAAATTTGCTGTTTTTGGTTTAAACCAATATTTCAGTGATAATTTACTGTAGTAAGCAATACTTTGTTGTTGCACGATAAAAGCAATTGTCACGAGGAGAGCTGCTTCCGCTCCGAAAGAAGTGGCAGCAATTCCAATGGCAATCGATAAATTGCGCAATACAGTACCATTTACTAATGCAATGCCATCTTTTCGTGGCAGAAACGCTTTCGCTGTCATCGTGCTAATGACAAAGTTCAACAGGTAAAACAAAATTAAGACGATAAGAGCGACAATAATGAATTGTACGTTTGCAAGAATAGTTGACGCTTGCGTGCTGACACTGACAAACACGACATATAACATCGCCCATATGCTTAACGGTCCAAAGGATGGTTTAATTTTCTTTTGAAATTGCTCTTGGGAATATTTTTTCATGAGTATTTTAAACGTAATATGTCCGAGAATCATCGGAACAAAAACGACCATTAAAATCGTTTGAAACGTCCGTAAAATATTCACTTCCACATATTCTCCGACCATGAGAAGCAAATACCATGGGGTTAACAATGACCCAATGATGAGTCCAAAGACCGTGAGCTTTACTGCTAATGCGACATTCCCTTTTTGAATTGCTGTCCACGAAATTGTCATTCCACTTGTCGGAAGCAACGCTGATAACGCAAGTCCTGCAAACATCAGTGGATAGTCTCGTAAAAACAATACGCCTATCCCGTAAGCAACGAGAGGAATAACGATAAAATTAAGCAACAAAGACAAACCTAACCCTTTGGAACCTTGAAAGGAGGTTAGTTCTTTAAATTTAAAGCCAACCATTGTTGCATATATCATAATGATTGTTGCGAAAAGAATCGTCGGTCGCAGTACCGATGTATCTACGAGAGAACCAACGATAAAACCGAGAATTAATGTAAGCGGGACACTAATGAGTAAATGTTTCTGTGGAAATACGTACAGCTTCTTCAACCAAAACCTTCCTCCTTTCTACCTGTTTTATACCCATTGAGGTATACAAATATACTATAAGGGGTATTTTTGTTCTTGCAACTTTTTCATGAAAAAAGATCATCAGGAGTAAGGAAAGAGTTATGTTTTTGTATAGTGTAGATAAAAGATGAAGAAAGTATCCCTTGGGTTTTGTTTTCTTATTTTTTTAAAAATGAAAGAATGTGTATTTTAACGAAAGAAGAGGATGAGACAAAAGTATTTTAATCACAAAGAAGAGGCTGTTTAATAAGTTCTGAAAAATAAATTGAGAGTTCCTTTGAACAATCATTTAGCGCAGAAACGGTACCATGATCCGTTCATAGCTTGTTTCCACAAACTATTTTTGAATGAAACGGTGGCATGAGCGATCCATGGCTTGCTTCCACAAGCAATACTTTGATGAAACGATGGCATGACCCATCCACGACTTACTTCCATCAACAATTTGGTGTTGGAAACATGCCTATTCGGTCAAGAGGCGTTTCCAGAAGCAATTTTTGATGAAGTGGTAACAAAAAAATGTCCAAAAAGTCACCAATCATGACTTTTTGGACAGCTCCTTTCCTTTTTAACCTATACTAGCGTAGGCAGAATACGTAGACTCCATGCGTAGGGTAAAATGGAGGCGGACTAAAACCGCGACGTTCTGTCGCAACGTCCGCTACTCACACATCCTGTCCGTCGGAAGACCTAAGAGCGGTGGTTTCCCGCGAGGAGGCCGTGCCCGCGGAAAGCGAAGTATTCTACCGAAGCGATAGTCATTATTCGTATTTTGTTCGGAATGATATAGTTATGTCTCAACCACTTCTTGAAAAAAGTGATATGTTTAGCTGTTTTCTAAAAATTCTTTTTCTTTAAATTCTGTTAAGCAATTTTTACAAATGCAATGCTTATAAAGGCTTTCTTCCGGGACGAGGTCAAAAATTTTTTTAGGAAATTCCTCTTCCGTACACCAGCACTGTTTGTTCTCTCCTGCTTCACAATGATTGGCATGATGGCAAATTGGACAGATGACGTTCGCCAATAGGATCCTCCTTCTTATATTTTATGTAATGAACTTATTATATCATCTCTCACGTGCAAATCGGTCTCTTTTATTTCTTTTACATAATATCGGCTTATTGTCCGTTCCTTTCTTTTTATTCGTCCATTTGAGATAATGAAACGAAGATGTTTTTTCGTGATAAAGGAGGACACCGAGAATGCGTGTAGTTGTAAGTACGCTAAATGCAAAGTATATCCATACGTGCTTAGCGTTACGTTATTTAAAAGCATATGCGGAACCTGAATATGATGTTGAAATGGCAGAGTATACAATCCATGACCCGGCGATGAACATCGTGACCGATTTATTTGAAAAAAATCCCGACGTCATCGGTTTTTCTTGTTATATTTGGAACATTGAAGAAACGATTGTTGTAGCATCCATGTTGAAAAAGATTAAGCCAGAGCTAAAAATCGTATTTGGTGGCCCGGAAGTAACATACGACACGGAATATTGGATGGAGCGAATCCCTTTTGTCGATTTTATCGTTCGCAATGAAGGAGAAGAAACGTTTAAACAGTTGCTTGATGAAATCTCTAGTAACGAAGAGTACCACCTCATATTAGGACTAGCTCACCGAAAAGATGGGGAAGTTGTCATCAATCCACCACGGCCAAAATTGGATTTGACGACTCTTCCTAGTCCTTATCGATTTGAAGAAGATAAAGAAGCTTTGTCTAAACGGATTACTTATTTTGAAACGAGTCGCGGCTGTCCTTTTAGTTGTCAGTTTTGCTTATCGTCCATCGAGTACGGTGTCCGCTATTTTGACATTGAAATAGTGAAAAGGGACTTATTGTACTTGATTGAAAATGGTGCGAAAATGATTAAATTTGTCGACCGTACTTTTAATATTCAACGGGAATATGCGAAAGAGATTTTTCAGTTTTTAATTGATAATCACCAAGGATGTCAATTCCAGTTTGAAATTACCGCGGACATTATGCCACCAGAGTTACTACAGTTTTTAAATGACAATGCACCTCCGGGTATTTTCCGATTTGAAATCGGAGTACAATCTACAAACGATGAAACGAATAAATTAGTGAAACGTCACCAAAACATGGAAAAGCTAGAGCGCACCGTTCGAATGGTAAAAGAAGGTGGAAAGGTCGTCCAACATTTAGACTTAATTGCAGGTCTTCCGGAAGAAGATTATGACCGATTCAAAAAAACATTTAACGACGTGTTTGATATGAGACCGGAAGAATTACAGCTCGGTTTTTTAAAAATGCTAAGAGGAACCGGATTAAGAATCAATGCAAAACAGTTCGGTTACGTATATATGGACCATGCACCGTATGAAATGCTATCGAACAAAGTGATGTCTTTTGCGGATATTGCTCGCATTAAACGAGTGGAAGTGATCCTTGACAAATATTGGAACGATCATCGCACGGATCATACGGTGGAATATCTCGTCACACACGTTTTTCCGACGCCATTCGATTTCTTCCAGTCTTTTGGCGATTTCTGGTACGAACAAGGGTGGCGGAAAATTGGTCATCAGTTAGATGATTTATATAACCGTCTCTATTTATTTTTACAACAAGAAGCGCCGTCATCATTGCGAGTCGTAGAAAGTTTGATGACGTACGACTATTTACTTCATCACAACCATAAACCGCGTAATTTGTGGAAAGAAGCGACATTCACTAAACAAGAACTGACAGAGCTTTTTGAATGGATAGAAAACCATCGTGACGAACTACAACTCCCGGAAGATATGATGAAACATCAATGGAAAAAACATACTATCATTGAAAAATTAAATTTCTCATTGGATTCTTATTTGAAAAAAGGAAATATGATAGAAGAAGAGGAACTCGTTCTTGTCTATTATGACGTAAAACGACAAACAAAAGTCGTGCGAAGTTTTGCTCGAGAAGACATCGCCGTGAACGCGAAGTGATCATTCCCTTTGATGCAAGACAAATCCCCCGATTTAATTGGTTTAAAAATGGAAGAAGCGGGTATAGCTAGGATAGATGAATAATGAAAACGAGGGGGATTTTCATGGGGAAATTAACGAAGATTGTTGGTGCTGCAGGTGCAGTTGCTGCTGGTGTGTTGCTCTCCAAGAAGGAAAATAGGGACATCGTAAAACAAGAAGTGAAACAAGCGATGAATGACCCAAAAGGGTATTCAACTAAACTGTTGGATAAGGCTTTAAGAAGAAGGAATAAACCCGAAAGTGAACTCGGAATGCCAAAAGATCCGCAAGACGCAAAAATGGTTTCTGAAGGTGCATTGACTAGTGTTAATTATTATAATAAGCGCCAAGAAGAAGAGAAGCAAACAGCTCAATAGGATAAAAAGAACCCTTCGCTAAAAGAAGGGTTTTTTTATGTCATCTCACCGGTGTGCCGCTTGGTACATGATCATCTGCTGATAGAAGTGTAACATCTCCTTCTTCCACCACTCCACCTAACACCAATACGTCTGAACGAAACCCGGCAATATTCATAGGTGGAAAATTGACAACAGCAACGACTTGCTTATCAATCAGATCATCCGGAGTGTATCTTTTTGTAATTTGAGCGGAAGATTGCTTGATTCCGAGTGGACCGAAATCAATAAAAAGCTTGATGGCAGGTTTTTTTGCTTCCGGAAAAGGTTCTGCTTGCACGATGGTTCCAATTCGAAGATCTAATTTGTTAAAATATTCCAAAGTAGCCATCACGTCATCCCTTCTTTCATGAAAATAAAATGTGATTCTTTAAAGTATGGTATCATAGTTGTGATTAAATTTGCGAATGGGTAAAGGATGACTTTTATGGTAGTTACTGTTGCACCTTGGGCTTTTTATCTTTTTTTGTCGCTATTCATTTTAGGATTATCCTTTGTGATTGGTTGGGGACTTTATCGATTATTCAAAAATAAAATGACGAAAAAGTTGGAAGGAATCCTTGCTTTCTTTGTAGCAATTGGCATGATTGTTTTTTACTTATTTGTATCAGAAACATTTACAGATCGCGCTTCGTTTGGAGAGAAAATCATTACAAAACATCGTGAAGAAACGATACAAAAAGAGCAAGTAGTTATCATTCCTTTTTCTCGTTATGTCGTGATAGAGCGTTTATATGAATACGGATATGTCCGGAAAGAGCAGATAGATGATGAAGTGTACCAGCTTACTTTTCAAATCGAGAACGGACCATTGTTTTTAGATACGTATGATACCTTTGTGACCGGCGATCGTTGGTGGTCCAATGAGGCGAGGTTTTCCTTCCAACAAGCATATGAAAAAGAGTGGAAAAAGGCAGTGGAAAATGACGAAAAACTGCCTGGATTGAAAGTGCGGATGGAAAAAGAATGAGCCTTTCTACCCATTTAAAACTATTTTTCAACTCTGTATCTTCCAAGCTTTTTTAAAATTTAGTTTACAAGCTCCTAGGAATCCGATAAGATAAAAGTATCTATATGAAACTTTGATAACAAATAAAGGGGGAAAGGACATGAAAAAAAGGTGGCTACACTTGCTTCTCACCGGTGTTTTATCTGTGACTATTCTCTCAGCCTGTGGAGGTAGTGAAGAAACCACTGGTGACACAGAGACAGAACCAGAAGCAACTGAAACAGAAACGACAGATACAGAAGAACAAGCAACAGACCAAGAACAATATGTGATTGGCGCAACACAAATTGTTGAACATCCATCGTTGGACGCGGCATATCAAGGATTTAAAGATGCGTTGGCGGATCAAGGGTTTGTAGAAGGCGAAAACGTCACCTATGATTTCCAAAATGCTCAAAATGATCAAAATAATACAACTACTATTGCAAATAACTTTGTCGCTGAAGGCGTTGATTTAATTTTTGCGAACTCAACTCCAAGTGCTCAAGCAGCTTTACAAGCTTCCACAGATATTCCGATCGTATTTACATCTGTGACCGATGCAGTATCTGCCGGTTTAATTGAAGACATTGATACACCAAGTGATCTCGTCACAGGAGTCATGGACCTTCACCCTGATGCTATTGAATTGACAGTGGACTTCATCGCCGAGTATTTTCCTGGATCGAGCGTCGGAATGGTTTATAACTCCGGAGAGCAAAACTCGGTATCTCAAATAGAGGCAGTAGAAGAAGCGGCAGCGGACACAGACTTAGAGATCATTACACGGAGCGTTTCTAACTCCGCGGAAGTACAGCAAGCAACGGAATCGTTGATTGGTGATGCTGATCTTATTTATATTATTACAGATAACACGGTTGTTTCTGCGTTAGAATCCGTGGTGGATGTAGCGAACAACCAAGAAATGCCTCTTGTCGTCGGTGAGCCGGATTCTTTGGAAAGAGGAGGCTTTGCGACATTTGGAATTGATTATTACACCATTGGTTACCGTACGGGAGAAATGGCAGCAGAAATATTAAGTGGAGAAAAGACACCTGCAGATATTCCGGTTGAATACCCTGAAGATATGCAACTGATCATTAATAGAGAAGCTGCAGAAGCCCAAGGAGTGGACATCCACGAAGATTGGGATGCAGAAGCAGAATTTATTAACGAATAAGTGTTTCTTGCTTGACCTGTCTTTTCCTTATGAAAGGAAAAACAGGTCAAGTGCTTCTTTTATCACTTTTTTACAAAAATCCCCATGAACATGTGCGAAACTTCATAACTTTAATGCTTTAAAGTATATATTTGTAAGTTCTGTTTATTCATGGTACATCAAGAGAAATACAAAGGGGGGAGTAATAGAATGTTTTTGTCCTTTTTTGGCGCCATTGAATCCGGGCTTATTTACGCACTGATGGCTCTAGGAGTTTTTCTATCCTTTCGTGTTTTAAACTTTCCAGACTTGACGGTGGACGGTAGTTTTGTTACGGGAGCTGCAGTGGCAGCAGTCATGATTGTGAACGGTTCTTCGCCGTTAATGGCGACAGTTGTGGCAATTGTTGCAGGTTTTGTTGCAGGCTGTTTTACAGGCTTGTTGCACACGAAAGGAAAAATTAATCCGTTACTTTCAGGTATTTTAATGATGATTGCTCTTTACTCCATTAATTTAAGAATTATGGGAAGATCAAATATTCCTCTATTGAATGAATCAACATTATTCACTTCTATTACATCCTTTTGGGAAAATTTAGGGTTAAGCACCCCATTTAATCAAATGCTTTCTTTCATTGGTATTCAAGCCAATCCTCGCACATGGGCCATACTCTTTTTTGCTTTAATTATTACGCTTATCGTAAAATTTTTAACAGACTATTTTTTAAAAACAGAAGTAGGCCTAGCGTTACGAGCAACGGGAGATAATCAGAAAATGATTCGTAGCTTTTCCGCAAACACCGATATTTTAATTATTCTCGGTCTTGGCATTTCCAATGCATTTGTCGCTTTTTCCGGTGCTTTAATTGCACAACATGGTGGATTTGCGGATGCGGGAATGGGTATTGGAATGATCATTATCGGTCTTGCATCTGTGATCATCGGGGAAGCGTTGTTTGGAACGAAAACAATCGCCCGTACTACCCTTGCGGTTGTCGGAGGAGCCATTGTTTACCGTATCGTCGTTTCTTTAGCACTTCGCGTTGACTTTCTTGATACGAGCGATATGAAATTGATTACGAGCGTCATTGTCATTGCAGCGTTAATCGCACCGAAAGTGATCGAGTCCAATCGCGAACGCCGTCGTCGTAAGCGAAAGAGAATAGAACTAGAGCAAGTGCTAGCGTCAGAGGAAGGGGAGAAGAAAAATGTTGCAACTTAATCGTGTATCTCTCACCTTTAATGAAGGCACTTTGGATGAGAAAAAAGCATTGCAACATGTGAATTTAAATTTAAAACGCGGGGATTTTCTCACGATTATTGGAAGTAACGGTGCGGGAAAGTCCACATTAATGAACGTCGTTTCGGGATCTCTTCTTCCTGATACCGGAAATGTGATTATTGATGATAAGTCGGTGACACATTTACAAGAGTTTCGTCGTTCCCGTTTTATTGGAAGAGTTTTTCAAGATCCGATGGCAGGAACTGCTCCATCCATGACGATTGAAGAAAATTTAGCGATGGCTTGGTCTCGTAATAAAAATCGTACCCTCAAACCGGGAGTAAATAAAAAACGGAAGCAGCTTTTTAAAGAACATTTAAGCACCTTGAATCTAGGGCTGGAAGATCGCCTTACAGCAAAAGTCGGCCTGTTATCCGGGGGAGAACGACAAGCTTTGTCCCTCTTAATGGCAACGTTTACGGAACCAAAAATTTTATTATTAGACGAACATACTGCTGCCCTCGATCCTTCTCGAGCTGAACTAATTACGGAAATTACTGCGAATGTGGTGGAAAAGTTTGGATTGACCACTTTAATGGTTACTCATAATATGCAACAAGCGTTAGATTTAGGGAATCGCTTAATTATGATGGATAAAGGACAAATCATTTTAGATGTAGATGAAAAAGAGAAACCGACATTAACGGTGGAAAAATTGTTAGATGAATTCCAGCGTATTCGCGGAGAACAATTAATGAGTGATAAAACGGTATTAGGTTAAGGATAAAAAGCTATCTTTCCTTGTCCCCAAAGGATAGATAGCTTTTTATTTCCTTGGAAATAAGTGAACGTATCATTCCTTGATCGGTAACAGGAAGTCCAATTCCCATTCGACATCATGGCTTTGTAATCTTTCTGCAACCAATGTCAGAGGTGGTTCGGGAAAAACAGCAAATTCCATCTTTCCTTGATAATGATGGCGTGATTGATGGGTGGTGTACGACGTCACCGGATAAATGCGTTCATCATTCACCATAAGACTCCAACTCGTGCGTCGGATATCAAATATATCTGTTGCTTGAATGGTTATTTCACCGTCGTTCATTACTATACTCTCTAATAGCAATTCTTCCCTTACTACCGGTAAGCTGTCTTCATCGATATTGTAAAAATAAACGATGCGAGCAGGTTGTTCAATATGTACGATTGCAGGAACGGAAATGGAGGTGACATTTTCTCCAATAGAGCCTGTATATAGCTGTTTCACATAAAGAATGTGTGGTTCGTTTTCATTTTTTTCGATTTGGGTTTCATTTTGTTTCTCTAAGGAAACATTTTCAAACGTAATTTCCTCAGGAAAGTCTATGTACATTGTCTCAGGGGAAATATTGCGGGATTCATCCGTTGATTCAATGGAGAAATGAAAATACCATCCATTTCTAACTTTCTCTAACTCCTCGAAGGTAATGTGATAAAGAGAGTTGGAAAATGCTGTTACGAACGCCTCTTCATCATCGTTATTTTCTTCGTCTATGGAAGTACAACTCACCAGAAAAAAGAGTAGAAAGAATGAAAAATAAACAAATCGCATCGTACAAAGTCCTCCGTATTTTGTGCTTCAATATGTCCATTTTACTAGAAAAATAGTCCAAATGATATACGTCAAAAGACTTTTCTTGAAACAAAAACTCTCCAAGTAAGGACTCCTTGCTTGGAGAGTTTATTTTATGTTCATTATTTAGTTGGAGAAGTGGTTCTTGTTCTCCATCTTCTTCTTTTTTGCGGCATATCCGGAAGCTCGTTGACGGAAACTACTTCTTCTACTTTTTTCTCCGGTTTTTCCCAATATTGTTCGTTTCCAGGCAAGTCATCGAACCATGCGGCATCATCTGGACAATCTAACACCATAAACTTCCCGTAATTTCCATCCCGAGATTGATGATATTTTAAGTACGCTTTTCCGTTTTCAATCGCCAAAATTTCAATTTTTCCAGAAGTGTGACTCATGGAAAGACGAACGCGCTTCCCGAGACCGCTTGTTTTTGCTTTTGCTTTTTCTACGATATCGTACACTTCTTTTAAGGTAAGAACGAAATCATTGTTTCCGGCAACAGGACGGTTGACGAAAAAGTAATACGGGGTGACACCAGCCCATGACAATTTATCTAAAAGAAGTCCTAAATCATCCGGATTGTCATTTATTCCTTTTAGTACCGGTGTTTGGTTAACAACGATTGCTCCGGCGTTATGAAGCGCCTGGAATGCTTTCCGTGCTTGTTCTGTAATTTCCCGAGGGTGGTTTACATGTGCCATGATATAAATGCGCTTTTCCGGTGTAGAATATTCACTAATTAATTGATGCAACTCTTCGTCTTCATAAATACGCATCGGATTAAATACCGGTAATTTGGAACCTATACGAATAATTTTAACATGTGGAATTTTTCGTAATTCTTCAATGATGTAACGAAGTTTTTTCGTAGCAAGGATGAGCGGATCGCCCCCCGTGAGCAACACATTATTGATTTCTGGATGATTACGAATATATTCTAAGCCTGGATCGACATCCGACATCGCTTCGCGCACGTCATTACGGAAGAGTCGTTTTCTAAAACAATAGCGGCAATATGCACCACAAACTTCCGAACAGATAAGCAAAGCTGTCGTTTTATATTTATGTTGGCATCCAGGGACAACGTAGTTCGTGTCTTCATCGGATGCGTCCCAACGGCCGTATTCCGCTAATTCTCCTTCATTTGGAATCACTAGTTTTTTAATGGGGTCGTTCGGATCGTCCCAATTGATGAGGCTTAAATAATATTCATTCACTCGAAACACAAATTTGTCCGTAATTTTTCTTAATTTTTCTTTTTCTGCTTCTGGAATGTGTTCAATTTCATCAATTTTGGTAATGTACTTCGGTAGTGCCATAATCTTTTCCACACCTTTCTATGTGATATTTTCATAGAAATGAACGCTTAGGCAATCAACTAGTAGAAGTATAACAATAAACATTGAAAATAGTCAAAAAAGAAAGAAAAAATTAATTATGACGAGAAAATGAAGTAAAAATTTCTTTATATTAAATAAATAAGAGATAAATGAAATTTGACTTTCTTTAATAAGTGTGAATGAAGCGTTTTTTTCATAAAATTCTCCAAAACGACATACATTTGGAATGAAAAATTTCAAAATAAAAAAATAATGAAATTATCCCTTCACAATGAGACTATAAATGAGTATAATGAAATCAATAAATCATATAATATAAAAATGAAGTTTTTACTTCATAACAAAAAGGAGAATGAACAAAAAGATGGCAATTAAAAAGTCGAGTCATCCGATGTTGGATTACCAAAAGGACTCCATCCGTTCCAAAAATTTTATGGAAGCAGCGAATGCTGTAATGCCTGGAGGTGTCACGGCAAACATCAAATATTTTGATCCTCATCCGCTAGCCATGAAAGAAGCAAGAGGATCGAAAGTAATTGACATGGATGACCGAGAATATATTGATTATGTCATGGGATATGGGGCACTTGTTACCGGTCATGGTGATGAAAGAGTGAAAAAAGCGATGACGGAGTATATAGAAAATCATGGAACCTGGTTATTCGGTACTCCGCACGCTTTAGAAATAGAAATGGGAAAAAGAATTCAAACTCATTTTCCAAGTATGGAGCTTCTTCGTTATACCAATTCCGGAACAGAAGCAACATTGCTTGCATTGCGTATGGCAGCTGCTTACACCGGAAAGCATAAAGTGGCAAAGTTTGAAGGGCATTATCACGGAGGATATGACCAGATGCTCGTCAGTGTTAGTCCATCTATGAAAGAAGCCGGGGAAGAGAGAGAACCAAACTCATTACCCGAATCGAAAGGGATCCATCCTTCTCATTTAAGAAATACAGTCGTTCTTCCTTTTAACGATTTAAAAGCATGTGAGCGGATTTTGACGGAACATCGTGATGAAATAGGCGCGGTGATGATTGAACCGATTCAATCTGGCTTTATTCCGCCAGATCTGTCCTTCATGAAAGGTTTACGACAAATCACGAAAGAATTAAATATGGTACTTATTTTTGATGAAGTGAAAACGGGTTATCGTACTTGCCTCGGAGGAGTGCAAAGTATTTACGGGGTGACACCGGATTTAACAGCCCTTGGAAAAGCGGTTGGAGGAGGATTTCCATTCGGAGTTGTCGGTGGAAAAAGAGATATTTTAATGCAAAGTGCACCGAGCCATGGTTCCGACGTATTTGATGCGAGCCAAAGTAAAAACAAAACGGCTCAAGATGTCTTATTTCATAGCGGAACGTATAACGGACACCCGATGATATTAGCAGCAGGAATGGCTGTGTTAGATATTTTAGAAAAAGAAATGGATGTTTTATTACAACGGACCAACCAACTAAAACAAGGGATTCAAGAGATATTCGATCGCTATCAAGTAAATGGTAAAGTGATTGGCATGGGGTCTATCTTTAGTGTAGTATTATCACCAAAGGGAAAAATACGAAACTATCGAGACCTCCAAAAATCCGATTTAGCGACGAGAAAAGAAATAGATTTCGCACTGTTAAAAAGGGGCATTTACTTGAAGCCATTGAATCGTTACAGTGTATCAACCGCTCACACGGAAGAAGATATTCGTACCACCCTTACAGCATATGAAGAAGCCATCAAAGAAGTGTATGGAGGTTCTCGTTTCTAAAGTACAAATGTAGAAATGAGGATTGCCATGTTAGAAAGTGATGTTTACAAACGAATGATTGCACTTCAAGATGAGATGAGCAAGTCGCAAAAGAAAATTGCAAATTACATCATTAACAATCCGGAAACAGCTCCTTTCTTGACCGCTTCCAAATTAGCAAAAAATGCAGGAGTTGGCGAAGCAACGGTCATTCGTTTTGCCATGTTTTTAGACTACGAAGGCTATCCGGATTTACAGCGACATTTACAAGAAGCATTAAAGCGGAAATGGACCTCTGCCGAAGTGTTTGTACGGACCACAGACAAAGAAGACGCGCCGGAAAACGCCATTACGGAAGTGTTGATGGATGATGTCCAAAACTTAAAAGAAACAATTCAACAAGTGAATGCGAAAGAGTTTGAAGGGGCAGTAAAAGATATCGTGCAAGCCAATCGCATTTACATCATTGCTTATCGCAGTGCGGTCAGTGTAGGCTCTTTTTTGGAATTTTATCTCGATTTAGTGTTACAAAACACAGAAATGATTCGGGAAGCAGACGGGGTGTCGGAACATTTATTAGATATTACAAAAGATGATTTAGTGATCGGATTTGGTTTTTCTCGGTACACGAAACGAACAGTGGAAGTGTTAAAGTATGCCAAACAACAAGGAGCTAAGACGCTTGTCATTACCGACCATCTGATGTCTCCATTGGTGGCTTACGGAGATCGAAAGTTACTTGCCGTGACAGAAATCAACTCATTTATAAACTCATTTTCGGCACCTTTAAGTATCGTCAGTGCGTTAATCACCGCAGTGACTCGGTTAGAACACGATAAGGTAGAGACACGTTTACAACAATTAGAAGAGTTATGGGAAACTTTTGACGTGTTTCATGATTAAACAAAAAGGAGCCGATTCTTTTAAGCAGAATCGGCTACCTACATATTCTTTAAGATTCGGTGGCTGGCATGTTATGATTCGACTCTTTTTTTTCACGTACTTTTTGTAACACGTAAACGAGCGCACAAACAACGAGTCCACCGACAGAAATGAAGATATCCGGAATCAGGAGCAAAACACCTCCTCCGAAAAGCAAGATTCGTTCAATGATTGTATTTTTTACAACGAAATAGTTAATCATTCCTGCGCTAATGGCTGTCATTCCAAGCAGTGCTGTAATGATTGCAGGTATTAATGTGCCTGCTGTTGTATCTTGTAGGAGAAGAACAGGATTACTTGCAAATATATATGGAATGACGAACGCTGCAATGGCTAGCTGAACTGCCGTGACTCCGGTTTTCATCGGTCTTCCACGGGCAATGCCGGCACCGGCATAAGCGGCGAGACACACTGGCGGAGTAATATCTGCAACAATGCCAAAGTAAAAGACGAAAAAGTGTGCAGCGATGACTGGAACGCCAAATTCAATAATGGCAGGAGCTGCAAGAGAAGCTGTCACCACATAGTTCGCGGTTGTTGGTAACCCCATACCGAGAATGATGCACGCAATCATTGTGAAAAAGAGCACTAAGAAGAAATTACCGCCTGCAAGTTGAATAATCCCACTAGCGATTTTTCCTCCGAGTCCGGTAAACACGACAATACCAACAATAATACCAGCAGTCGCGCAGGCAGCGATTACCGGTAAGGCGATGCGAGCACCTTGTTCTAACGTTTGTAACATTCCTTTAATGGATAGACGCGTGTCTTTTCTAAAGAAGCTAATGACAAAAGCAGCGAAAATTCCCCATAATGCCGCGGTCGTTGGCGTATATCCGCTATATAGCATAAATAAAATAGCAACAAGAGGTAACAATAAATCAATCCGCTTCAACAACTTTTTCCATTGTGGCAATTGATCTTTTGGTAGACCATAAATTTTTTGCTTGCGGGCTTCAAAATGAGTTCCAAGGAAAACACCGGAAAAATATAATAGTGCTGGAATGATTGCAACGAGAATGATTTCATTATATGGAACGCCGATTGTTTCAATCATGATAAATGCAGCAGCACCCATAATCGGTGGCATAATTTGTCCGCCCGTAGAAGCAGCTGCTTCCGTTGCTCCTGCGAACTCCGGTTTAAAACCAGCTCGTTTCATCATTGGAATAGTAAAGGAACCGGAACTGACCGTGTTGGCAACCGAGCTTCCTGTTACCATTCCTTGTAAACCGGAAGCAACAACTGCTGCTTTTGCTGTTCCACCGGTAAAGCGTCCGGTTAATCCGAAGGCAAGGTCATTGAAAAAGTGACCTATATTCGTCCTTACAAGCATCACACCAAAGAACAAAAACAAGAAAATGTATGTGGATGAAATTTGAATTGGAGTACCAAATATTGCTTCACTGGAATAGACGAGTCGTGTAATCAATTGATCGAGATCAAAACCAGCGTGACCAAACAATGGAATTTGATTTCCCCATAAACCGTACGCCATTGCGAATAGCGCGATGACAACAATTGGTGTCCCTACGGCTCTTCTTGTCGCCTCCAGTAAGAGGATAATAAATACCCCGGCCACCAATTTATCAAATGTCGTATAGCCGAGAACGACGGAACCACGGAACAAGGAGTCGTAATTAACGACAATGTAAAAATTTGAGAACAACGCGAGAAAGGCCAAAACAATGTCGTACCATGGAATTCCTCGTCGACCGGTCATTGATTTTTTAAAAGGGTAAAGTAAGTAAATGAGAGATAACCCCCCGGCTAGGTGAATTGCCCCTTGAATCACAGATCGATAAGGGTTGCTTGCCGTTAATAAATGGAACACGGTGAGCGCAATCCCAATAACAGTCACTAAAAATGCCCACTTTCCTAAGTTCGTCCGGTAATTCGATTCTTTGTCGTACTTTTTAATGATTTCTTCATTCGTAAGGTTTTCATCTGCTGGATTGTTTTTCTCCATAGATAGTCACCACCTTATCATGTATTCAAAAATCTAAAGGAGGAATGGACGGGAAAATGACCGAGACTATCATAACAAAAAAATGATGTTTTGTCTTATTTCTATATCTCTATTATATTACAGAGCATTCAGAAAAGTCTTGTGAAAACGAAAAAATACCGACACCGGCGTATGTGCCAGTCCCGGTATTTTCATACGAATTATTCTTCGGTTTCAGTGTCCGTTTCTTCTTCTGTTTCTTCTTCATCCGCAGTTTCTGTATCCGCGCCATTGCCGTTTAAAAGACCTTGCTCTTCAAAGTAGCGCTCCGAACCTGGATGGAATGGAATTCCTTCCGAACCGTTTAAGACGTTTTCTAATGTCATAAATTGACCTTGTTCATGGGTAATGCTATCGGAATTTTCATATAGTTGTTTCGTAATTTCATAAGCGGTATCTTCATCTACTTGATCGAGGGATCCGACTAGAATTGCATAAGCAGTGACGGTACTTACAGGTTCTTCAAGGAAACTATAGGTACCTGGTTCAATTTCGATGTGACCGTAATCACTGTTTTCTTGAACGTATTCAAGCGCTTCCCCTTCGATTGGCAAGAATACAACATCTCTTTGAGTCGCAAGTTCTTCAATATTACCGGCAGGAAGACCAAGAAGTCCGAAGTTTGCGTCTAAGTTACCATCTTGGAGTCGAGATGCTGCATCGCCAAATCCTTCTTCAAATGCTTCGTAGTCTCCATCTTCAAGACCATGCGCTTCTAAAATCAATCTCGCTGCAGAGTTTGTAGCGCTTCCTGGAGGACCGAGGTTCACGCGTTTTCCTTCTAATTCTTCAATGGAAGTAATTCCTGTGTCTGCTGTCGTTACTATTTGCATCACTTCTGGATAAATATGCCCCATAAAGCCAAAGTTATCAATGACTTGACCGCTAAAATCTCCCGCACCTTCCAATGCTTCGAGAGCAGTAATGTGTACGGCCATACCAAGTTGCATTTCACCGCGGAAGATTTGTGCTAAGTTGTCGACAGACGCATCGGATGAAACCGCACTCACGTCAAAACCTTCAATGTCTACATTTGCGTTCAATGTGTTCGCAATTTCCTGACCTAGAGGATAATATGTACCTCCAGTGGAACCGGTACCAAGTTGTAATTCTAGCATCCCTTCACCAGCAACACCTTCTTGGTCAGAATCTCCTCCTGCATCCTCTTGTGGTGTGGTGTCTTCTCCGGTGTCAGCACCCTCATCGCCATCACCGCCACCACATGCAGCTAAAAGAAGTCCAAAGGTAAATAGCATGGCAAGGATAAATAACCATTTTTTCTTCATTTCATTGCCCCCTTTATTTATTAGTTAATTCTCATAGTTCAGTTATATTTAACCAGAAAAGAATACTATTGTCAAAACAAAAAAGTATTGGTGTCATGCGCTTTTTGTCAATCATTGTCCTATTAAGATGGTTTTGTTTTTCACTATGTCGACGAAAATGACATATGTGAAATCAAACGATGTGATATAATAAAATGAAAATGTTGGATAGACGTGGTGATCAAATGCCTCAAGGAAAATTTTTTCGTATTTGTTATGGGCTCATTCTCGTGTTACTCATTATTTATTTAGGAACGCTCGTTGATTTTATTTTTGCACCGATTGTCGTACTCGTCTCATCCCTTTTCGCTCCGATTGTCATTGCAGGAGTTCTTTTCTACTTATTTAATCCAGTAGTTAAATTAATGACAAAATATTTGAAATTACCAAGAGGTCTTGCCATTCTGTTACTTTATCTCATTGCCGCAGGACTTTTTGTTTTACTGATGATACTGATTGGACCACCACTACAACGGCAATTCATGAGTTTAGTAGATAGTATACCAGGGATTGTGAATGAAACGCGTCATCTGTTAACTTCACTACAAAACCAAGAATGGTTTAATCGCTTTATTGAAGAAATGGAAGGATTAGATTGGAATGAGTGGACGAGAAATGCGACACAGTATTTAAATGAGGTACTCTCTGGGATTGGAAGCAATATCGCCAACGTGGTCGGTATGATTACAAATGTGTTTATTATTATTATTATCATTCCGTTTATCCTCTTTTACATGTTAAAAGAAGGGGAAAAAGCTCCGGAATTTATTTTGCGACTCCTTCCTGCGAAGCAAGAAAAAGAAGGGCGTAAAATATTGGCTGACATGAATGAAGCGCTTAGTTCTTATATCCAAGGTCAATTAATCGTCAGTTTTTTCGTCGGTGTGTGCGTTTTTATTGGATATGTGATTATCGACTTAGATTATCCTTTGCTATTAGCGGCAATTGCTATGTTTACAAACGTGATTCCATTTGTGGGACCGTGGATTGGAACGTTTCCAGGGGTGATTGTTGGTTTACTCGATTCTCCTTTTATGGCTCTTTTAGTCGTGATTGTAGTTGTCATTGTGCAACAAATTGAAAGTAACTTCATTTCCCCGCAAGTCATGGGAAGAAAATTGGATATTCATCCTTTAACGATTATATTACTACTCGTTGTCGCCGGTCGGTTCGCAGGTCTTCTAGGCCTCTTGTTAGCAGTGCCGACTTATGCCGTATTAAAAGTAGTTGTCAGTCACTCGTATCGCTTGCTAAAATTAAGGAACAGTCCAAAGGAAAACTAACAGAAAAAGGGGTTTTGAATGATGGCGTATGAACGGGAAGGTGTGGAACAGATTAACGTGGAAGAATTAAAAAATATTTTAAAAGATGAATCCGATGCAACAATCGTGATTGATGTGAGAGAACCTTCGGAATATACGGAAGGGCATATTCCAGGAGTGCCGCTTTTACCGATGCGAGAAGTCCCGGAATTAATTGATGAGATAGATAAAGAGAAAAATTACATTTTAGTGTGTCGTAGTGGCAATCGCAGCCAACATACTGCCCTATACTTCAAAGATCACGGCATTCAACATGTCAAAAACTTTGCCGGCGGTATGCTTGCTTGGGATAGTGAAGTAGAAACAGGGATGGAGAAATTAGTACAAGACGCAAAGGATTTATATCGCAAATAAAGAGAACAGGTTGCGCCTGTTCTCTTTATCATGGGTAAAGGAGGAGGAAAACATGCTCACGAGGCTCGCTATCATTTTATTCATCCTGTGGGCAATTGGCTTTTTCTTTGGAATCGCAGGTGGTTTAATACATACTTTATTCATTGTCGCGATCGTACTTGTGATCGCTCGGCTTCTCATTGGTAAAAGCTCGTAAAACAGGGGAAAAGAAACATCTCCTGTTTTTGCTTTTTTCCGATGCATCAAAGAGCCATTCCTAGAAAATGCAATATGGTATAGTTTAAATAACTTTACATACCGTTATTCTTTTGAAAACAGATCATTCATGAGGAGGAGGTTTCCAAGATGATTAATGAAACGGATTTGAAGCACCTTCGACGTTGTGTTGAGTTAGCAAAAACGGCGCTGGAGAAAGGTGACGAGCCATTTGGCTCTGTCCTTGTTTCAGCAGATGGGGAAGTACTATTTGAAGACCATAACCACGTTGCATGTGGTGACGATACAAGACACCCGGAATTTGCTATCGCACGTTGGGCAGCGGCTCACATGACACGTGAAGAAAGAAGGAAAGCGACAGTCTATACTTCCGGTGAACATTGTCCGATGTGTGCTGCCGCTCATGGGTGGGTTGGTTTAGGGCGGATTGTGTATGCAAGCTCATCTGTACAGCTAGCCCAATGGATGAACGAGATGGGACTCTCGCCATCCCGTGTTCGGAATCTTCCTATTCAAGAAGTGATTCGTGATACCGTAGTGGATGGGCCTGTACCTGAGCTTGCAGAACAAGTTCGTGAACTGCACCGACAGTTCCATGAAAAAAGACGCTAACCGTCAAAATGTTTTGTTTTCTTTTTGACGTAGTCAGAAGAAAATGGTGATGGACAATGATTCAAAACATCCTCTAATCAAAAAGTAGGTGGGACAAGTCTAGCAATGACATCATCACAGAGTCATTTCTCTTAATTCGAACGAATTTCTTGACGCATAAAAATGATATATGCGATAGCAAAACAAACGAGGGTTGCGGCAATTAACCCGGTGAGTTGCGGCCAGATGAGCAACAGACTTTGGCTTAAAGGAAGCGGTCCTGCCACCGCACCGGTTGCCTGTTCCACCGTTAAAGGCCCGAGGCTACGGGTACTTGGAGAAAGCAGAATGGTCGTTGACTCTTCAAATAAATAGCTTGGTGAAAGCCGCATTAAATTAATAACGACTCCTTGCCGGCTAATCGCATCGGAGATATCGGTAATTGTCTCCGGATTTAAAATTGGTCGAGAGAGAAGCTGGATGATCATTCCATAAAATATTTGAAAGAAAAGCCAGATGGCAATGCTTGATAATGCGGATGTAGCAGCGTTTTTGAACACGACGGAAAAAAGAACCCCTAAATTAAGCCAAAAGGCGATATAGACGATACAAACGATCAAAAAATAAAAAATACGCAAAAATTCTTCCACGGTCGGTGGAATTCCAAGCAACAGAATACCGAGCCCCATCACGATAAATCCTAACGAAAAGAATAGCACGACATTGAGTAATAGCGATGCTACAAATTTAGCATTGATGACATCATCGCGCGGAATCGGTTGAGACATGAGTCGGCTTAACGTGCCTCTATTCCGTTCTGAATTAATGGCATCAAAGCCAAGGGCAATACCAAAAAGTGGTCCGAGAAAACCAACAAAGGTAATAAAAGATGGCAAAGTGCCGTCGGATACAGTAAACAATTGAAGGAATAAATAGAGGTTATTACCAAGTTCCTCGGCCTCACTATTGTCAATGGCTTCAGAAATGGTTGTCATTGCCGTATAAAGGGATCCGAAACAAGCGAGCAAAATAATAGCAAGCAAAATGATAATTCTCCAGCTACGGATATAGTCGGTGAATTCCTTCCGCACGAGAACGAAAAAGGCGGTCGGAATTCCTTTTTCTCTCGCTGCTTCCTCTGTTTTTTTCGGGATCATTTTCACTTTTTCGCGAATACTAGCGAGATTCAACGTGATCACGCCCTTCAAAATAGCGATGGTAGATCTCGTCTAATCCGTAATGTTCGTTGTTGATCTGATACAAGTCTGCTCCGTGATTTACAATCAGTCGGCTGATTGTCGCTGCCATGTTTTCCGAGCTATAAATTTCTAATCCATTCATCGTTTTCTTTACATTTGTCACAGACTCCAACTTTTCCAGTTCAGAAAGCAACGTTTCGCTAATCGGGGAGGCTTTCACCCGAACAAGAAAGGAATCTTCTTGAAACAACTGTTTTGCCAAATGATCGATCGTTCCTTCCGCCAACAGTTCTCCTTGGACGAAAATACCGACTCGGTCACAAATTTGCTGCACTTGATGGAGATGATGGGACGATAGGAGCACGGTAATTTTTTCTTCCACGCTTAGCGATTTTATAAGTGCTAGCAGTTCTCGTACACCTTCTGGATCAATCCCCAACGTCGGTTCATCTAAAATGATGACTTCGGGATTTTTCATTAACACGTCGGCAAGGCCTAGTCGTTGCTTCATCCCTCGGGAATATTTCCCTGTCTTTTTATCGGCGGCGTGGGCGAGGTTCACCTTTTCCAGCAAATAGTTTGCTCGTTTTTCCGCCTCTTTTCGGGGGATTTGATTTAATTCTGCCGTGTAAATTAAGTTTTCCATTCCCGTCATCTGTTGGTAGAAGCCGAGATTATCCGGCAAATACCCGACTCGTTTTTTCACTTCAATCGGCTTGCGTACGGAATCGATGCCGCATACTTTTATCTTGCCTGAAGTCGGTTCACTCAAGCCAAGCATCATTAATATTGTCGTCGTTTTTCCCGCTCCGTTGGGACCGAGTAAGCCAAAAATTTCTCCTTTTTCGATGGAAAGGGATAGATTTTTCACTGCATACTGGTCATCGTATTTTTTGCTAACGCCGTCCAATTGAATCAGTGGAGCCATGATCTACCTCCTCCCGTATTTTTTAATGATGTAATACAGTCCCCAAACGACGGCTAAAATTATTGCAATCCCGACAATTCCCCATAAAGTGGATGTTTCCACAGAAATGCGGAAATCTGCTTCGGCACTGGTTTCTGATGCCGAGGCGGTAAAGGTTGTTACATAGTCTCCTGCAATGGCTTCATCGGACGCTTTTAACGTCGCTTTGACGGTGGCAGATTCCCCCGGTTTAATTTCCGGAATGGTGTTTTTGTCGAAATCCGTTTCCCAATCTGGTGGAGTTTGTGCGGATAATTCCACATTAGTAAGTGGGGCGGTTCCTGTATTTTCCACGACCAAATCGATGATCCGATCTCCCCCGGACGTAATGTCCGCATGTAAATTTCCGTTTGGTGTCGTTAATACCATGTCATAAGCACCGGTAATGACCGCTTCCAGTGTTGTTTCTGCTTTTGTTCCGCTACCATTGGCCGTTACTCCGATTTCGTATGTATCGGCGCTGGCATTTTCCGGCGGAGTGACGTCAATGGTAAGATTTGCTTCACTGTTTGGTTCCACCGATACCGAGGTGACATTATCGCCTCCTGACTGAAACTGGACAGACCATCCATCTGGTGCATTGGCAGTTAAGGCATAGTTTTGTTCTTCTGCCGTTCGGTTTCGAAGTGTTGCTGAGTAGGAAAAGGAAGAGTCCGTCTGTCCTTGTAAATTTGATTGATCGACATTCCATTCTGTCGCAAAGGTCCCTTCTTCCGTCAGCGTCACAAGAAACGGCAATGATGCGCTTTCTCCATGTTGGTCCGTTGCAATCAAAGAAAAGCGGTAGTCGTCCTGCTCAATTTCTAACGGCACTGTGACTTCCAAGTTCACTTGCTGTTCATCGCGAACGGATAACTGTTTAATAGCATTCCCGCCGGAAGTGATTTGATAAGACCATCCTTCGGGCAAACCTTGCATGTCAAAAGTAACGTGTTTTACTCCCGCATCATGATTCATCACATCGACGGTGTAATGGATCGTTTCTCCTGGTGTCACCGCCATTCCCGTGTATGGCGTATATAAGGTAACTTGTGCAACAGCTGGTGTTGCCACCATGAAGGATAAAAGAAAAATAAGAGTGGTGGTTAGTAATTTTTTATACATTCCTATTCCCCCTTTATCTTTTTCGAATATAGTACGAAGCAACATGGGAAATAGATTTATTTTCGAAAATTTTTTTCGAGGTGAAACTATTTTCCCAGTCATGCGTCTATTTCTTTAGAAAAGGGGGGATGGCGATGGATGGGAATTTGGAAGATATTCGCTTATTAGAGGAAATCCAACAAGGCTCTCAACAGTCCTTTGAGCTGTTTTATGAAAAATATATTCGTTTTATTCTCCATATCGCTTATCAAATTATCGGGAACAAGGAAGAAGCGGAGGACGTTTGTCAGGAAGTATTCTTGGAATTATTGCAAAAATCGTTTCAATATCAACCGGAAAAAGGGAGCGTGAAAGCATGGCTTGCCGTAAAAACGAAAAGTCGCTCTTTAGATCGGCTGAGAAAAAAGAAACCGCTTTTAATGAATAAATTAGAAGCGCTCGTCCCTGAAAAGGAAAGCCCTCTCGATTTAATATTTTTAAACGAAATGGAAAGACATGTCCTGATCGATGCGCTAAATCACCTTCCAGAAAAACAACGGGAAGCGATATATCGTGCCTACTTTCAAGGGGAAACCCACCAGCAAATTACAAAGCATATGAAAAAACCGTTAGGCTCGGTGAAATCTTTCATCCGCTATGGTTTAAGAAACTTACGGAAACAAAAATCATTAGTAAAATGGATGGAAGCGGAACGGGGGTGGAAAGAGTGATACATATCCCGGAAATGAAACTCATCGATATGGCGATGGAAAAGATTGAATCAGAGGAAGAGCGGGAGCACATAAAAAAACATTTGGCCATTTGTCCCCATTGCCGAGAAAAATTAGCTAAATGGCAGATTGTCATGGAGACAGAAACAAATCTCCAGCCTTCCGCCGAACTCAAAGAAAACATATGGAAACAGGCGTCAGCGACAATGAAACCGAAAGAACGGAAGAAAAAAGCAAAAACAACGGTTGCTTTTGCTTCTGCCTTCATAGCTGCTTCGCTCCTTGTTTTCGGATTGTTTCACACAAAACCCCATGTCCATCCGACGGTGGAAGTAGCGCAAAATGATCGTATCGAGGAAGAAAACTTACGCTTCTATCCCGAGACGAAGCAAGTAGCGGTCATCCCTGTGTCCGATTTCAACCATATCCGGGGAAATTTATGGATGAACGATGTGACCGAGGAAATGCTCTTGGAAGTGGACGGCTTCATTCCGTTGCAAGAGAAAGATTATCAGTTATGGATTATTTATGAAAACAACGATATTCAAGGGGAATTGTTATCCGTTCAGGATGGAGTGACAAGGGTACTTTTTAAAGGACCGGAGATAAATGAATTGAAGCTCATCAAAGCAAGCGTCGAACCAAAAGGGGGAAGCAGCAAACTAACGGGACCGAACACCTTTATTGTTCCGCTAGAGAATAATCATGATAAAGAGAACAGAAAAGAATGAGTTCACGGAGTCTCATCTTGGTAATTGGCATCAGTGTGGGCGGTGTGACGCGGAAACAAATCACCGTCTTTCCTACTTATTTGTCCATGAATCTATCAGTAATTTTTTCACCGAGTATTAAAAAATTAAGATATAATAATGATAGAAAACAGAATGGGAGAGGAGCGTTTTGGTGAAAAAAATATTTGGAAGTGTGGCTGTTATTTTCATCTTTTTTCTATTACAAACCCCTTCCTTTGGGGCAACATCTGTTGATGACGAAATCGAAGTAAAACAGTTTTCATCTGAGGAAAGGGAAACGACGGAACATGTCATTTATATTGACGGACAAGAACAGAAGTATCCCGGAGAACCTATTTTTCATGGTGGCAATCTCTACGTACCTGTCTCGGTTGCGATTGCAGCTTTTCATGAAAAAATGAAAACGGATGTCGATCTGGCAGAGAAAATATCGTTATCAACGTATGATTATTTCGCAGAAAAAGGCTACATCGAACAAATCAATCAGCGCGAGGTTGTTCGTGTGAAATATTTACAAAATGAAGGAATTCGAGCCGAATGGTTGGATCAGCCGGGGCGACTCCATCTAGAAACGACAGAGCTTTTAACCGTTCACGGTATATCTGTTGGAGACACTTTGCAACAAGTAAATGAACGCTTCGATGTCCATTGGAACACAGGGTACGGGCAACCCGCTGATTACATTGGTTTTTATGGAGAAATGAATGAATATACATATACTGATCGTTTCGGCAAAACACGCGCTGGGGAAGTTCCTGAATTACAATTTGAAATCATTGACAATCGCTTGACCTACATATTTGTCAGTGATTCGGATTATGAAATTTCAAAAGGAATTCGTGTGGGCGATTCTTTATATGATACAGTTCGTCAGTACGGCGCTGATTTTGTAAGAGCAGAAGTGGATGGGAAAAACATTTATATTTATCATGTGAAGGGGGGAAGTATTTGGTTTATCGCCGAGGGACAAGAAATTGAACGAATTGCTCTTTGGCAAGGACAATTGGAAGGATATGAAAGATAGGTAGGTTTATTCATCATTGAAAAGGGAAAAATGAAAGATAATCCATTCGTCCCTCATCGAGAAGAGTTGTCTCTCTATCTTGGAGAATGGCAGCTCTTTCTCCTGATTGTAAAACCGATCTTTCATGATGTCCTTTTCTTTCTTATTACTTGGAATTTCAGTACAATGGAGATGAGGTCGTTCCATGTAAAGGAGTTTTTTCATGATCATTCTGAAGGAAGAGACATTCAGCGGAATTCCCGCTTTACATATCGTTCAATCGGCCAAGGAAAATGAGCCTCTTCCGACGGTTCTTTTTTGGCACGGTTTTACGAGTGGAATGGAGCATAATTTGCATATCGCTTATCAGTTAGTCAAGCGAAATATACGGGTCATTCTTCCGGAAGCACATCACCACGGAAGTCGTTCTCAACGTCTTTCGGAAAAAGAATTAACGTTTCAATTTTGGCCCATCGTCTTACAAAGTGTCGCGGAGACTGAAGATATTTATCGCTCATTAGAAGAACGACATTTGTTACAAAATAGTCGCATTTTTTTAGCAGGTACGTCGATGGGAGGAATCATTACTTGCGGTACGCTTGTGAAGTATCCATGGGTGAAAGGAGCGGCTGTTTTAATGGGGAACCCTGCCTGGGAAACATTTGCGAGGCGCCAAATTACGCTATTAGAACAGCAAGGAGCGTTACCGCTTTCAGAAGAAGAAAGAGAAAACCAAGTGAAACAGCTCATCCCTTTTGATTTGTCGCAACATATTGAAGCAGTAAATCATCGTCCCCTCTTTTTTTGGCACGGTCGTCAAGACGATGTGGTGCCTTATATTGATTCCTTTTCCTTTTATCAACAATTGAAAGCGAGAACTCGTTTGAACGATGATGAAACCCTCGTTTATCACCTCGATCAGGAAGCGAGTCATAAAGTAACTAGAAAGGCGATGCTTCTAATGGCGGATTGGATCGCGAAACATATTTAACACAATTGAGGGGGGCGTCCCGTGATTACAAGTCAGACGACGATATTTCAAGAAATTCAAAAAGTCGGTGTTATTATCGCTGGTGCGTTCATTCTAGCTATCGGTTTGAATTTCTTTTTAATACCAGCTAATGTATTTTCGAGTGGCGCAACCGGTATCGCCCAAATATTAGCCGCTATTTTTCCGCTATCCACGGGTGTCTTTCTCTTTCTTCTAAATATCCCCATCGCTATATTAGGTTGGGTGAAAGTAGGAAAATTATTTACTTTTTACAGTTTTTTGCATGTTGCGTTAACGACATTTTTCTTGGAAGTGATTCCAGTATATGAATTGTCAAGCGATATTCTTTTAAACGGTGTTTTTGGCGGTGTGATTACTGCATTTGGTGCCGCGATTGCGTTAAAATGGGGGGCGTCTGCCGGTGGTTTGGATATTATCGCCCTTGTGTTAGCGCGGATGAGTGACCGTCCCGTTGGCCAATATTTCTTTATTCTTAATGCGGCCATTGTGTTAACGGCTGGCATTGTGTTTAATTGGGAAAGCGCTCTTTACACGTTAGTGTCGTTATATGTAGGCTCCCGTGTGATCGATGCGATTCATACCCGTCACGTAAAATTAACCGCTTTTATTGTTACAAAAAAACCTGAAGAATTAAGGAAAGCAATCCATCAACATATCACCCGGGGAATTACAAGAATTCCGGCAAAAGGGGGATATGATGCGACAGATAAAGAAATGTTAATGATAGTTGTAACTCGTTATGAATTGTATGCCTTACAACAAGTGATTCAAGAAATTGATGAGAAAGCTTTTACGAACATTGTCAATACGACAGAGATATACGGATTATTCCGTCAAAATGATTAAATGAATATGAGGAGAGAGGAGAATTATATGACTCCAACATCTTCAAAACGAGAAGAACCCCTTTACATTAAACGGGAATTTGAAAAATTGAATATGCGTCTCGTTCCTTTAATGAGAAAAACGATTTTTTTAGGAGCTTTTTCTGTCCCGTTAATTACTTTCTCTTTCATCGGGTTGTATTTTTTGTTTGTAATGACTTCTTTTAGTAGTGACATGGCAATTGGTATCGGTTTGTTTGCGTTGGCAGGTGCTTTTGGCATGGCACTTTTTCGCGAATCCCTTCATAAAGGAAAAGAAATGCGACATACAAGCCTCGTCTATATGAAAGAACGTGTCGCTAATAGTGAACGGTTACCAGAAGAAACAAAACTGCGCTATGTCAAACAATTACAAATGTATCCCGCAAAATCATATGAGACATTCGTACGTTTTCTTCAACATGAAGAACATATCCGCCAACGAGAAGCTTCTTCCGAAGATTAAAAGAGCTGCCCAAACCGGACAGCTCTTTTTATCATGAACGAATTATCCAAAAAAAGGAGTGAAGCTTAATAAAGTAAGAATGGCAATCGACCCAAGTACCACCACGATTAAACTGCCTCCAAGAAAAGAAATAATAAAGGCGGAGACAATCCCAACAATGCCAAACAACATATTGTCATGAATAAAAAGAGCACCTGGAAAAATCAAAGCGCCGAGAGCGGCATATGGAACATTTTTTAAAATACCTTCAAGGCGAGGGGACACGTTTACGCCATTGAAGAAAACGAGCCCTGGCATTCTCGTAATATATGTAGCAATGGCCATTCCGATGATTAATAAAAACATTTCCGTGGACACGACTTTTCCTCCTTATGACGGCTGTTTCTTTGTAGGTTCCATATATTCGATAGCACAAGCAGACAGAAGGGTCGCTAAAATGATCGACCATCCTTCTTGCATAAATAAAGAAAAGAGACTATTGAGCACGGCCGCTACTGCAGCGAGAAAAAATACTTTGCGATGTTTTTTTAAAGAAGGAGCAAGCAGTGCAATAAACAGCGCATATAATGCAAAGGTCATGCTTTGTTGAATTGTTTCAGGTAAAAATCCCCCGATCGCATAGCCAACGCCAGTGTTCATTACCCAACTTGCATAAGAGATTAGAAAGACTCCATAAATATAAGATGTGGTGACTGTTCCTTCTTTTGTGGACGTCACAGCAAATACTTCATCCGTTAATCCAAAGGCATACCCTGCTTTTTTTAAAGGGTGGTCACGTTCTGCTTTTTCATTTAAGGAAGCACTCATTAAAAAATGACGTATATTTAAAATAAATGTCGTAAAAATAATTTCTAACGCACCGGTTCCGATTGATAAAAGACTTAATGCCATGAATTGCGCTGCTCCCGTAAAAACAAGTAAGCTCATCATGACCGCTTCCAAACTAGTAAGTCCTGTCGTTTGTGCCAAAAATCCAAACGTTACTGCAGCTGGAAAATATCCAAGTGCGACCGATATGCCTTCTTTTAAACCGAGAGAAAAGGTTTGTTCCGCAGGAGAAGTAGAGGATGCTTGCACACTCACCCCCTCCTTTCTAAGTCGTTGATGTACCTCTCATTCCTTTATTCCTAGTATCTTTTAAAAGCGAAAGCCGTATCGTTTCGAGACGACATCGTAAAAGCCGAGGGAGTTATACAGAGCTTTTGTGGCTGCATTGCTGATTCCGGTTTCTAATTCAATCCCTTTAATTCCGTTATGTTCTGCCCAATAAATAATTTTTAAAAGTAATTTCTTTGCAATCCCTTGTTGACGATGTTCTTGATGGACATACAAGTCGTTTAACCATATGTAGCGGCCGCCATGGGTCAAACTGATACCGATATTTAAAAAGGCGGCACCGAGAATATCTCCTTTTTCTTCTGCTACAAAAATATGAGCACTGGAATGAGGTTCTAAGGTGAGACGAATCGATTCCATTAATAATTCATAGGCATTTTCCCGACCGATGGATTCCATCTGTCCCATGAGAAGATCTGCTACTTTCTTTTGCAATTCTTCACTCGCATCTTTTGGAATTTCGTATATCTTCATTTTTTCTCCTTCTTTCATTTACTAATTTTGACACTGGATTAAGTAGTAGGTGCGGGTAAATTGAATTTTTCTTCTAAATAAACAGCGACGCCATCTTCTTCATTAGATAAAGTGATCGCATCAGCAGCTTGTTTTGCTTCTTTGGAACCGTTGGCCATTGCCACTCCTTCTCCAACTTCCGCTAACATTTCTAAATCATTGTTTTCGTCCCCAAAAGCAATGATGTTTTCCATTTCAATATTACAGTAGCTTGCCACTTTCCGTAATCCGTTTGCTTTATTGTTGCCGCTTCGAATGATTTCGATCATGTAGTACGGAGCGCCCCAGGAACGTTGCTCTACCCATTTCGCGTGTTTTCCTGAAATCAATTGTCTCAACTGTTCTGCGGTTTCTTCTTGAGGATAGACTAAAAGGGAAGTAGGGTCTTCTGTTAATAACTGTTTCAAATTTCCGTAAGCATTTGGCCGGATTTTCACGGCAAAAAGATCGGTAAAAGTTTCATCATACGAATGCACGTATATTTCATCAAGTACTTCGGCTAAAATGTTATTTACTTGAAATCGTTGGCATGTATCAATAATCATTTTCGCCACTTCTAAATCCAAAGGGGAATGGTACGTGGGAAAAAATGAATGTAGCGGGTGATGAACGAAAGCACCGTTAAAATTCACAATGGGAGTATCCAGCCCTAGTTGTTGATAATACATTTTGCTTGCTCGATAAGACCGGCCTGTGGCAATGGCGACCAAATGGCCTTTTTCTCTTAAGCGACGGAGCGTCTGTAACGTTCGATAGGAAATCGTCTTATTATTTTTTAACAAAGTTCCGTCTAAATCCAGTACAATTAAATGTTTTGTCATTGGCAGAACCTCGTCTTTCTTGTTCAACATATTGTAATAATTCTCAAGGAATCTTTCGCTTGTTTGCGGTCGTTCTGAGAATAAATTATGATAAGATGATAATAAGAATCTATCCCTTTCCTATTTTACTTCAGCTTCGGTGGAATTGAAAGGATAGAACTTGGAATACGATGGAAAGGAGTGTCATCGATGTCAGAGTTTTTTTCTACATTTTCTTTTCGTGCGTTATGGACACCTGAATTAATCATTGTCTTACTTGTGGTTATATATATTTATTATTGGGTTTCCGTAAAACAGCGACATAAATTTATAGGCGCGGAAGACGTACCTTTCCGCCAAAAAGTGTATTTTGGTTTGGCATTACTCGCTCTTTACCTCGGGTGGGGAAGTCCACTTTATGTCGCTGGCCATATTTCGATGACATTACATATGGTCCAGATGATTTTTGCCTATTTTGTCTCAGTCCCTCTCTTTATTTTAGCAACACCGAAATGGGTGTTTCGAACATGGATTCATCGGTGGGAAAAGAAATCGCCGCGAACATACAAAGTGGTGATGTTTCCCATTTTTGCGATGTTGTTTTTTAATGGATTATTTTCTATTTATCACATCCCTCGCGTATTCGATGCGTTAATGCAGTCGCCTTTTGGTCATAGCGCTTATTTAATGGTACTATTTGTGGCAGCTTTTTTAATGTGGTGGCATATGTTAGCGCCACTTCCAACCAGCTTTCAACTGCCGGAATTACGACGCATCATCTATATTTTCGGAAACGGAATTTTGATTACACCAGCCTGTGCCTTAATTATATTTGCCGGAAACCCAATGTATGAAACGTATATGAACCCGGCCGTATGGCAACAAGTGATGGCTTATTGTTTGCCACCGGGCAGCTCCCTCCCGCCGGAAATATTAGCGGAAGCAGGTGGAGGATTTGCATTTTTAGATCCACAACCAGATCAGCAGCTTGGAGGAGTCATTATGAAAGTGGCTCAAGAGTTAACGTATACAAGTACAATTGGATATGTCTTTAGACAATGGATGGCGAAAGAAAAATTACAAGACGGTGAAGTGACGATTAGTGATGTTCCGACAACCGACACGATCAATAGTCGTTCTTAAAAAAGATGTTCTGTTATTGTATGGAGAAAGTAGGGGGAAGTATGCGACGTCATTTGTTTGTAGGGACATTTCTTTTTTTCATCACGTTGGTAAGTGGTTGCGGTTGGATGTATCAACTTGGCGCATCAGAGGAAGAAGCAGGTAAGGATGTAACGGAAGCGAACATGTATGTTCAACCGTTCTCTTATACGAATCAAGACAATGAAACAGTGACGAATGAAGATTTAAAAGGCAAGTATTGGCTTGCAAATATGGTATTTACTCGCTGCCCAACTGTTTGTAATTTAATGACACCAAATATGTTGAATATGCAAGGGAAAGCTGCGGAAGAAGGATTAGACATTCAGTTTGTCTCTTTTACGGTGGACCCTGAGTTTGATGATCCGGAACAATTAAAAATTTACGGTGAAAATTATGGGGCAGATTTCTCGAACTGGCACTTTTTAACCGGATATAGTTTTGAAGAAATCAAACAGTTTTCCGAAGAATCGTTCCGTTCCATTGTAGAAAAAGCTCCGGAACAAGAGGATATCATTCATGCAACGAGCTTTTTCCTCGTGGATCCAAATGGTCAAGTGATTCGCTCATTCGATGGAACAAACAATGATACGGATCCATTTATCGAGGAAATAAAAGAATTGATGAATGAATAAGGAAAGGAGAAGATACATGATAAACATAGATGCAAGAGAATGGCTTCTCCTCCCTCTCTTTTTCCTTCTTGGTCTGCTTGCTGCTTGTGGAAACGATTCTACTAGCGTGACCTTGTATAATGAATCGTCGGAAGAAGTGCATCCTTTTGATGGAGAGCGTCCAACCATTTTCTTTCATTTCACAAGTTCCGGCTGAGGGCATTGCGTCATGCAACTCGGGCAGTTGTAACAGTATATCGATGAAGTTTCGTCTTTAGATGCAAATGTATATGCTATTAGCAATGATACTCCTGATTCCTACTGAATGGTCTCATGACGTGTTACAAATGGGGAATCTCGTTCTAGGGAAGCTTCGATTGGGTGCTTGTGGTGCATTCGGCCGTCCTGCTTACGATCCGCGTACATCATACTGCTGACATAGAATTATTGGAGGCTCATTTATACTTCTTGTGCATGCGCTTCTGGTGGGAAACTTAAAGAAATATACCGTTAGAAATAGTAACCCAATCATTAGAAAAAAGGAAAAAACCTTACAAAAATGGTTCCAAGCAAATGTTAGTGCTTGGAACCATACTTTTTTGGCTAGTTATGTCCCATCTCTTTTTTTATCCTTTCTTGAAAGAAGGTTGTATATCCATGCAAAAGTTTGAATAGGGATGAACGTGAAAATGTTTATAATTGCTCGTGTAAGAAAAAATAAAAATACAGTTGCATTAATATATATTCACATTTATAATAGGACGTAATAGCAAATGTATAAACATTAAATGAGGTGCAAATTTATGAAAGTAGCAATTGTCGGCGCAACAGGATACGGCGGGGTGGAGTTGATTCGCTTGTTATATCACCACCCACACATAGATGAAATTTCTGTATTCTCTTCTTCTCAAGAAGGAAAAAGTATGGTAGATAACTATTCGCATTTCATTGAAATAGTAGATTTAACGCTTGAAAAGATAGATGCAGAACGATTAAAAACTTTTGACGCTGTCTTTTTCTCCACTCCACCAGGGGTTTCCTCTGAATGGACAGAAAAGATTGCCGGTGAGACGAAAGTAATTGACTTATCGGGAGATCTTCGGTTAAAAGATGGCGATGTCTATGAAAAATGGTATGGACGAGAGAGCGCCTCAGAAGCGCTTCTTACGCAAGCAGTTTATGGTTTATCAGAATGGCATGAAGAAGAAATTAAACATACATCGATTTTATCTAATCCAGGATGCTATCCAACGGCTGCGTTGCTAGGGTTAGCTCCGCTCGTGCAAGCCAATGCGATCGATACCAACCATATTATTATCGATGCGAAGTCAGGAACGACGGGGGCGGGACGTTCTTTATCCCCAATCACTCATTTTAGTGAAATGAACGACAACTTTAAAATTTATAAAGTCAATGAACATAAACATACCCCGGAAATTGAACAACAGTTAATGGCATGGGGAGAAAAAGAATTAACGATTACTTTTACACCTCATCTCGTACCGATGACGCGAGGAATTATGGCAACGATGTATGCTCCTGTGCAGGATGGTTGGACAAAGGAACAAATCAAAGCGCTATATGAAAAAGCATACGCGCACAAACCGTTTGTCCGATTGCGAGGTGAAGGAGCGTTCCCATTTACAAAAGAAGTATATGGAACGAACTATTGTGATATTGGTTGGTCGATTGATGACAGAACGAACCGCATCACCATTGTTTCTGTCATTGACAATCTCGTTAAGGGAGCTTCCGGTCAAGCGATACAAAATATGAACTTCATGTTTGGATTTGAAGAAACTGCGGGTCTTAATATGGTACCCGTTTATCCATAAAAGAAAAGGAGAGGACATGATGAATTATCAAGAGGAGACAGATGGTATTTATCCCGTTTTAAGCGGCAGTATTTTAACCCCAAAAGGATTTCAGGCGACAGGTATTCATACGAAAGTGAAACGGAAACGAAATGATCTCGGTGCCATTTTATGTGACGTTCCTGCATCAAGTGCCGCTGTTTATACGATGAACAAAATCCAAGCTGCTCCTCTCCAAGTGACGAAGGAAAGCATTGCGGAGGAAGGAAAATTGCGCGCCATTGTCGTCAATAGTGGAAACGCCAATGCTTGTACGGGAGAAGTCGGACTACAAGACGCTTATAAAATGAGAGAGACGGCAGCAGAAACGTTTCAAGTTCCCCCTCATCAAGTGGCGGTTGCTTCCACTGGAATCATTGGGGAAAGAATGGCGGTAGACAAGATTTTTCCGGGCATTCAAAAACTGCAACCAACGAATGATGACAATGCAGCGGATGCATTTAATGAAGCAATCATGACGACGGATACCGTAAAAAAACATGCTTGTGTGAAAACAATCATTGATGGAAAAGAAGTGACCATTGGTGGTACAGCAAAAGGTTCAGGGATGATTCACCCGAACATGGCGACGATGCTTAGTTTTATTACAACCGATGCGGTCATTGAACCTGACGTGTTGCAACAAGCACTAAAGGAAGTGACGGATAAGACGTTCAACTGTATTACCGTGGACGGAGATACGTCCACGAACGATATGGTTATTGTGATGGCAAGTGGTCATGCTGAAAATGATTCCCTCGGACCCGCTCACCCGGAATGGCACAAATTTGTAAAAGCATTACAATATGTTGCGGAAGAGTTAGCGAAAAAAATCGCACGGGATGGAGAAGGAGCTACGAAACTCGTAGAAGTGAATGTCAGAGGCGCGAAAACAAATGAAGAAGCTGGAATTGCTGCGAAAAAAATTGCAGGGTCTAGTCTTGTTAAAACAGCGATTTATGGTACCGATGCAAACTGGGGAAGAGTGATTGTTGCCCTTGGATATAGCGAGATTGAGGTCAACCCAGAAACGGTGGATATTTTTCTCGGACCGATTCAAACGTTAAAGCAAAGTAAGCCGGTGGAGTTTTCGGAAGAAGAAGCGAAAGCGTACTTAGAAGGAGACCATGTCGTCATTCATGTTGATCTTCATTGCGGCGAAGGATATGGAAAAGCGTGGGGCTGCGATTTGACATATGAATATGTGCGCATTAATGCCGGGTATCGTACGTAAGTAGAAAGGAAGATAGAGAGAATGGAATATATCGTAGTCGTGAAGTGCGGAGGTTCTACTGTCGATGAACTTTCTCCGTCTTTTTTTGAAAGTATATGCAAAATGAAAGAAAATGGGAAACATCCGGTGATTGTCCATGGGGGTGGTCCGGCCATTAATGGGATGTTACAAGCATTGCAAATCGAGACGGAATTTGTAGATGGACGGAGAAAAACGACCCCCAAAGTGTTGGAAACGGTAGAAATGGTCCTATCTGGAAAAGTAAATAAACAAATCGTTGCTCAAATACAATCAGTAAACGAGAAAGCTATCGGACTCTCAGGAGTTGATGCAAAACTATTAACAGCAACCGCCATCGAAAGAGAAACGTTAGGGCTTGTTGGAAAAATTAAAGCGGTGAATGTTTCTTTCTTACGAGAACTACTAGAGATGGGGTACATCCCAGTCATTGCTCCGATTGCGTTAGATGAACGAGGCGAAAAACTAAATATTAACGCGGATGAAGCAGCGGGAGCGATTGCCTCTGCACTTCAGGCGGAAGAACTCGTATTTGTCACCGATGTCGATGGAGTGCTAGTAGATGGACAATTACAAGAGACGTTATCCGTTTCAGAGATCGACACTTACATTGAAGACGGAACAATTTACGGCGGGATGATTCCAAAAGTGAACGCCGCACGGGAAAGTTTAACCGGGGATATAAAAAAAGTAACGATCGCCAATGGGAACGGAAAAAATACGGATGAAAACGGAGCGCTCATTGGAACAACAATTATGAAAGAAGAGTTTATTGCGCAGGAGGATGCATAATGAGTGAGGAAACGAGTCATTTATTTCCCACCTATAAAAGATGGGATATCGTCTTTCAAGAAGCAAACGGATCGACAGTGATTGATCAACATGGAAATGAATATATCGATATGATGTCAGGAATCGGAGTTGTCAATTTAGGACATAAACATCCGAACGTATTAAAAGCGGTCGAAGAGCAACTTCAAAAAGGATGGCACGGGTCAAACTTTTTCCAATATGAAGGGCAAGAACGGGTTGCACAAATTCTTACGGAGAATTCCACGGGAGAGTATGTCTTTTTTGTCAACAGTGGAACGGAAGCGAATGAAGCAGCAATTAAACTTGCCCGAAAATATCGTGGCAAAAATAAAGTGGTGAGCTTTTTACAATCTTTCCACGGTCGAACTTTCGGAAGTATGGCAGCAACAGGGCAAACGAAAATTCACGAAGGATTTGGCTCGATGCTGTCCGGATTTGAACATATTCCGTATAACGATGTGGAAGCGGTCAAACAAGCGGTAGATAAAGATACAGCGGCGATTATGTTGGAAGTTGTTCAAGGGGAAGGTGGCATTTACCCCGGAGAAGAACGCTTTTTTCAAGCAGTGCAAGAAATGATCGAGAAAACGGGTGCGCTTCTTATTATCGATGAAATTCAAACTGGATTAGGACGAACCGGCACATTTTTCGCTTATGAACAGACGCCCCTTCATCCGGATATCATTACGACGGCCAAGTCACTGGGAAACGGAATTCCGACGGGAGCGGTGATTGGAAAAGCATTTCTAAAAGATGCTTTCGGTCCAGGAACACATGGTTCTACTTTTGGTGGAAATCCGCTCGCTATGGCAGCAGCAGAAGCAACGTTAACGACGATGCTCGCTCCGGGTTGGCTTCATGAGATAAAAAGAAAAGGTGAATCTTTCCTGGAAGAATGTAAAAAAGTCTTTTCTTCCGTCCCTTTAGTGAAAGATGTCCGGGGAAAAGGGCTGATGATTGGAATTGAATTGAAAGAAGAAGCAGCTCCTTATATTTTAGCTTTGCAGGAAAAAGGCGTATTAACAATTGGGGCCGGACCGAGTGTCATTCGCCTACTCCCACCTCTTACGACGGAGAGGGAAGTATTACAAGAAGCGATACATCGAATCAAAGAGGTGCTCTCTTCGTAATTCACAACTGGCTAGAGAAAAGAAGGAGGAAGAACGATGAAAGGATTTGTAACACTAAAAAATGGAGCAACATTCCAAGGACAAATCGGAAACAAAAATCAAAAAGAAGTGACGGGAAATATTGTTTTTTATACTGGTATGACAGGATATGAAGAAATCATTACACATCCTTCTTTTCACGGACAAATTGTTGTGTTTACGTTCCCGCTCATTGGCACTTGTGGTTGGCGTGGACCGGATGTTGAAGAGAGAAGAGTGAAACCAGCAGGGATTGTTGTGCATGAAACGGTGACAGAAGCTTATCATGCTGAAGCACGTGAAACATTTCTGGAAGCGATAGAAAAGGCCAGTATTCCAATGATTACGGGAGTAGATACTCGTGCTCTCGTTCGAACCATTCGCGAACAAGGTGAAACAGAAGCGCATATCGGTTTTACGTCTACTTTCACCTCGAAAGACGAGGAAAAAACAGAAGATTTCATTGAAGAGATTAGTGTTACAAAGCCAGTTGCTTTTGGAGAAAGCGGTCCTCATATCGTCATGATAGATTTTGGGTATACATCGGCTGTCGTAGAAAAATTGGTGGAACATGGGCATCGTGTCACCATCGTCCCTTATCATTATACGAAGCAACAGATTCAACAGTTAGCGCCAGATGTTATTTTCTTTTCCAATGGTCCAGGAAATCCTCTCCAATTAGCGCCGTTTTTTGAGACGTATCAACAAGTAGCGAAGGCATTCCCGACGTTTGGGATGGGGCTTGGGCATCAAGTGATTGCCCTTTCATTTGGTGCAAAAACAGAAAAAATGCATGTTGGACATCACGGAATGAATCAACCGGTGCTTTGTACGACTACAAATCGTGTCATGATGACAAAACAACATCATAGCTACCAAGTGATCGAAGAAAGCATTCCGACCTTTTTTCACGTTCAATATCGAAATATTAATGATCGCTCCATTGAAGGACTCTCTCACGAAACTTTTCCGGTTCGGACGGTGCAGTTTGAACTGAATGCGGACAGTGAACACGTCTTCCTAGAATGTTTAGACGACTTGAAGAAGAGAGGGAGAGAAAAAACATATGCCTAAACAAACATCCATGAAAAAAGTCCTCGTCATTGGCTCTGGTCCTATCGTTATCGGGCAAGCAGCGGAGTTTGATTACTCCGGGACGCAAGCTTGTCTTGCTTTACGCGAAGAAGGATTGGAAGTCATTTTAGTAAACAATAATCCAGCGACAGTCATGACCGATGAATCATGTGCAGATAAGGTATATTTTGAACCGCTCACGGTAGCATCGATCGAAAAAATTATCGAAAGAGAAAATCCAGATGGATTGTTAGCGACTTTAGGGGGCCAGACGGGTTTAAACCTTGCATTTGCGCTTCACAAAAATAATATTTTACAAAAATATAACGTCCAACTTTTAGGAACACCGATTACTTCCATACAGCAAGGAGAAGATCGGGAGTTGTTTCGTGCACTGATGCATGAATTAGGGGAGCCAGTGCCAGAAAGTGAAATTGTTGAAAATGTAGAAGAGGCTGTAATGTTTGCGAACGCAACCGGCTATCCGATTATTGTTCGACCCGCATATACCCTTGGTGGAGGCGGGGGTGGTATTGCCAATACAGAAGAAGAGCTGCGTTACATTGTGAAAGGTGGTCTTGATGCAAGTCCTATCCATCAATGTTTGATAGAAAAAAGCATTGCCGGCTTTAAAGAGATAGAATTTGAAGTGATGCGGGATGAAAATGATACGTGCATTACGATATGCAGCATGGAAAATATCGATCCAGTCGGTATTCACACCGGAGATTCCATCGTCGTTGCTCCAGCACAGACATTAACCGACGAAGAATATCAAATGCTGCGCACTGCCGCAATGAAAGTCGTTCGTGCTTTAAAGATCGTTGGCGGTTGCAATGTTCAGTTTGCGCTTGATCCACATAGTAAACAATATTATTTTATTGAGGTCAATCCGCGTGTGAGTCGTTCTTCGGCCCTTGCTTCCAAAGCAACAGGTTACCCGATTGCTAGAATTGCAGCGAAACTAAGCATCGGTTATCTGTTGCATGAATTAAAAAACCCAATGACAGGATATACGTTTGCAAGCTTTGAACCGGCTTTAGATTATCTTGTTGTGAAATTTCCACGATGGCCATTTGATAAGTTTGTGGAAGCCGACCGCACTCTCGGCACCCAAATGAAAGCCACAGGGGAAGTAATGGCAATTGAAAGAAATTTCATAGCAGCGATTCAAAAAGCGGTCCGTTCATTGGAGTTGAAGGTAGAAGGATTATCTCTTCCTTCGCTTCGAAATAAGTCAGTTGAAACGTTATTTACTCTTCTAGATCAACAAGATGACCAACGCTTTTTTATTTTGTTAGAGTTGTTACGTCGGGATATATCCATTGATGTCTTGCATGAAAAAACAAAAATGAATCGTTATTTCTTACATGCTTTTCTTACGCTCGTTCAGCTCGAAAAAGACATTCAAGAGACGACATGGCACAATGTCACGAAAGAGCAACTTTTCCAATGGAAAAAAGCCGGATTCAGTGATGAGTGGCTCGCTTCTCAATGGAATATTTCCACGCACACGATATACGAGAAACGAAAGGAATGGGATTTGTTTCCCTCCTATCATATGGTGGATACGTCTGCTGCTGAATATCATGCCAAAACACCTTATTTTTATTCCAGCTGGCAACAAATGAGTGAAAAAAAGGAGCAGACAGGGAAACCGAAAATATTAATTATCGGTTCCGGACCGATTCGCATCGGACAAGGGATTGAATTTGATTATTGTTCCGTCCACGGAGCATTAGAAGTGCAAAAGCACGGATATGAAGCAGTCATTATCAATAACAATCCAGAAACAGTAAGTACTGATTTTCATATGGCCGACCATTTATATTTTGAACCATTAACAGCAGAAGATGTTCTCCATGTGGCAAAGCGAGAACAAGTGGAAGCCGTTATCGTGCAACTAGGCGGTCAGACGGGTATTTCTCTTACTGAGGCATTGGAGAAAGCAGGCCTTAACGTGTTAGGAACCTCTGCTGATACGATTGATCAATTGGAAGATCGCGGTCGTTTTTATGCCTTTATGAAAGACGTGAACGTACCTCATATTCCCGGTGTGACAGGGGAAAATGAAGAAGACGTCATAGAAAAAGCTCGCTCCATCGGCTTTCCGGTGTTACTGCGCCCGTCTTATGTCATTGGTGGTCAAGGAATGGCCATTTTAACCGATGAAGAAGAATTAACGACTTATTTACAGAGCGATATGGTCACGTATCCGATTTTAATTGACGCATTTTTCCCCGGAATAGAATTGGAAGTAGACGTTGTCACAGACGGAAAAGATATATGGATTCCAGGTATCATGGAACATATCGAGCGAGCAGGTGTCCATTCTGGGGACTCGATGGCGGTCACCCCTCCTTTTTCTTTAACAAAAGAAATGAAAGATAAAGTGGTTGCATATACGAAACGAATTGCCAGAGGAATGGATTTTACCGGTATTTTCAACATACAATTCGTCTGGATGGATGGGGAATTGTATGTGATTGAAGTAAATCCTCGTGCCTCTCGCACTGTACCGATTTTATCCAAAGTGACTGGAACGAACTTAATCGAAGGGGCCGTTCATATGTGGCTGGGAAGATCGTTAAAAGAATGGAAGAACGGAAAAGTTGGTCTTGGAGAAGAAACACCGTATTATACCGTAAAAGCACCGGTTTTTTCTAACGAGAAATTAGCTGGGATGGATCCAATTTTAGAAGCGGAAATGAAATCTACAGGAGAATTAATTGGAATCGGAAGAAATAAAGAAGAAGCGTTAAAAAAAGCTTTTGCTTGGTCTGAAAGTCACACGCCTCTTCTCTTTAAGAAAACTGGTTCGGTGTTTTGTGATATAGATAACACCTTACAAAAGGAAACAGAAAGACCACTTCAGGAATTACGTGCTCTCGGTTATACGCTTGTTACGGAAGAAGAATATCCTTTTTCAACATGGATCCAAAGGGATGAGGCCGTTTTATATATCAGCTTACCAAAAGTTGGATTTCAAACAGGAAAGAAACGTCGTCAAGAAGCATTAAAACAACGAAAAACAATTGTAACAAACCCGCAAACATTATCTGTTATCGTTGAAGCTTTGAAGGAAGAAAGCGTACAAACTCGGTCGCTTGAAGAATGGTTATCAACAATGAAATCAATACATGAAGGAGTGTAGGAAATAATGAATCAAAAAGAAAAAGCCTCTCTCGTACCTATTACAGGAAGAGACATGCTTACATTATTTGACTATTCCACAGAAGAAATAAAAGGACTGCTTCGTTTTGCTGCATATTTGAAGAAAAACCCTTATGAACCACTCCTTCAAGGAAAGTCATTAGGAATGATTTTTGAAAACGCGTCAACACGGACAAGGGTTTCTTTTGAAGTCGGGATGACACAACTAGGAGGACACGCGCTCTTTTTAAGCCCTCGGGATATGCAAATAGGCAGAGGAGAGCCGATAAAAGATACGGCAAAAGTACTTTCTCGTTTTCTCGATGCCATCATGATTCGCACAAATTCTCATGAAAAAGTAGCAGAATTAAGTGAACATGCTTCTATTCCAGTGATTAATGCGCTTACGGATTCGTATCATCCTTGCCAGGCCCTTGCGGATATGTTGACTATTGAAGAGCATAAAGGAAGCCTTGACAATCTGAAAGTAACCTATGTCGGGGACGGGAACAATGTCGCTCATTCGTTGTTTATTGCATGTGCGAAGTTAGGACTTGATTTTTCAATTGCGACACCAGAAGGTTATGAACCCGATGATAAAATTTGGGAAAGAGCGAAAAAGATTGCTGAAGACAACGGAGCGACATTTACCCTAACTCACGATCCTGTGGAAACAGTAACAGATGCCGATGTTGTGTATACCGACGTTTGGGCGAGTATGGGATATGAAGAAGAACAAGAAAAAAGAATGAAAGCATTTCAAAACTATCAAATCACTAATGATTTATGTTCCCACGCCAAAGATGATTATTTATTTTTACACTGTCTTCCGGCTCATCGCGGGGAAGAAGTAGCTGCAGAAGTGATCGATGGCCCTCATTCGGTAGTTTATGACGAAGCAGAAAACCGCCTCCACGTCCAAAAAGCGATCCTTGCATCCGTCATCCAATAAAATAAAATCATGGAGACAAACCAGCGAGAGAAACAGACCTTGCTGGTTTGTTCGTTTTTTATATTTCATGCTAGAAATCGTCTTCCTATTCTTTCTTTTTTATCTGGACAGAAAGAAAACTTTCGTATAAAATTACAACCAGGTCATAATATGAACCGTTAACTTTCCTGGTATAAGAGGAGGAATTAGAAACGAATGAGAAATGCAGGAATTTTAGGAATTGGTCGATTTGTCGAAGGGAAAGAAATTACCAATAAAGACTTTGAGAAAACGTTAGATACATCTGATGAGTGGATTCGCACGCGGACAGGAATTGAGCGACGAATTTTTTCAGAAGAAGGCGTCAAAACGTCAGATATGGCTTACTACGCTTCTGTAGACGCATTAAAAGATGCAGGAGTGGAACCGGAAGAGATTGATTTAATATTAGTGGCAACAGTTACACCGGATTACCCTTTTCCTTCCGTATCTTGTCTGATTCAAGAACGATTGGGAGCAAAAAATGCCGCTGCAATGGATATAAGTGCGGCTTGTGCAGGGTTTATTTATGGATTGTCAACTGGGGATGCTTTTATTAAAACGGGGACGTATGAAAAAGTGTTAGTTGTTGGAGTAGAACAGTTAAGTCGCGTCATCGACATGAATGATCGCAACACAGCGGTGTTGTTTGGCGACGGAGCAGGTGCAGCTGTACTTGGTCCGGTTTCGGAAGGAAAAGGATTTTTATCCTTTGAATTAGGGGCAGATGGTGCAGGAGCCATGCATATTCGCCAAGATCCAAAAATTATTATGAATGGCCGGGAAGTATTTAAATTTGCAGTAAGGCAAATGGGAGAATCGAGCATACGGGTGGTGGAAAAAGCAGGGTTAACAAAAGAAGATGTAGATTTCCTCGTTCCACACCAAGCGAATATCCGTATTATGGAAGCGTCTCGCGAGCGTCTCGAATTACCAAAAGAGAAGATGGCCGTAACGGTGAATAAATACGGCAACACTTCATCTTCTTCCATCCCAATAGCGGTGGTAGAACAATTAAAAAATGGTAAAATAAAAGATGGAGATCTTATCGTGATGGTAGGATTTGGATCCGGCCTCGTTTGGGGGGCTACCGCAATGCGCTGGGGGCGTTAATTCTTTTTGAGGTACTCGCATTTTACAAAGGAGAGAAAGGAAATGAATGATAAAAAACGTGTCGTTGTGACAGGACTCGGTACAGTCAATCCGTTAGGTCTTCACGTAGATACTTCTTGGGAAAATGCAGTTGCAGGTAAATTAGGAATTGGAGAATTGACCCGCGTAGACAAAGAGCAATTCCCGGTTCATGTGGCGGGAGAAGTAAAAGATTTTGATCCGACTGCTTTTGTAGAAAAAACGGAAGCGCGCAAAATGGATCGTTTTACTCAATTTGCGGTTGCTTCTGCATTAATGGCATTAGAGGATGCAAAATATGAAATTACGGAAGAAAATGCTCATCGGACTGGAGTTTGGATTGGTTCAGGCATTGGTGGCATGGAAACGTATGAAGAACAGTTTCATCGTTTCCAAAAAAGAGGATATCGTCGTGTGAGTCCGTTTTTTGTTCCGATGATGATTCCAGATATGGCAGCAGGTCAAGTTTCCATTACGACAGGGGCAAAAGGGATTAATTCTTGTACTGTCACTGCTTGTGCATCTGGTACAAATTCCATTGGTGATGCTTTTAAAGCCATTCAGCGGGGCGATGCAGACGCTATCATTACAGGTGGTACAGAAGCTCCTATTACGAATATGGCAGTAGCGGGATTTGCTTCCGCGAAGGCAATCACAACAAATAAAGATCCGCACAGCGCTTCTCGTCCTTTTGATAAAAATCGCGATGGCTTCGTGATGGGAGAAGGTTGCGGCATCATGATTTTAGAATCGTTAGAGTCTGCCCAAAAAAGAGGAGCCAATATTTATGCTGAAATTGTTGGGTACGGAGCAACTGGAGATGCTTATCATTTAACCGCTCCTGCACCAGAAGGAGAAGGAGCAGTGAGAGCGATGAAACAAGCATTACAAGACGCAAATCTCCAACCGGAAGAAGTACAATACATTAATGCCCACGGAACAAGTACTCCATATAATGATGAATATGAAACGATTGCGATTAAAAAAGTGTTTGGGGAACATGCGTACAATTTAATGGTGAGTTCGACCAAATCGATGACTGGACATTTATTAGGAGCAGCCGGTGCAGTAGAAGCGATCTTTACAGTAAAAGCAATTGCAGAAAATATTGCGCCGCCTACCATGAATTATAAGGAAGCAGATCCAGCTTGTGATTTAGACTATGTGCCTAATGAACATCGCAAAGCAAATATTGACGTCGCACTCAGTAACTCCCTTGGATTTGGGGGACATAATGCAACGATTATCTTTAAAAAATTCACGGAATAAAAAAAGACTGTCACCTTCTCTTGGAATAGAGAAGGAACAGTCTTTTTTCATTCATTCGCGGAAGCGGTTGGAGCCGATTCTGTGTGAAAAAAGTGATGAAGCGCATTTTTGTTTTCTTCCATGTCCAACTCTAATACCATTCCTGCATGACTATATTTTTCATTTGTATAAGCGTCATCTACAGGAATCCGAAGGGTCTCGATTTCGTCTATTGGTTGAAGGAAATAATCTTTGGCAAGACGTAACATGTTACTCGTTGACAAATTCGTTTCCACTCGCGGCTGAATAATATTGATAAGATCCGGTACTTTCAGAACGGTAGATAAAGACATAATCTCATCTTGTAATAATTGAATAACTTCTTGTTGACGTTCAATGCGTCCAAAATCATTTTCTTTATCGCTTCGAAAGCGAAGATAATTCAACGTATCTTCTCCATCCAATCGTTTTGTTCCTGAAGGCAACTGAATATTGACATTTCCTGAATGATCTTGATAATACATATCATTCTTCACTTCTATTTCTAAGCCTTCAGGAGCCAATGTATCAACAAGTTGAATAAAACCGTCAAAGTCAATCGTCAGATAGTAGTGAATAGGAATGTCGAAGTTTTCTTGAATCGTCTCGATTAAAAGATCGATTCCTCCATAGGCAAAAGAAGCATTGATTTTATTATTTTGGTGTCCTGGTATTTCGACATAACTATCTCGCATAATGGAGGCAAGTTTTACTTCTCCTTTTTTCGGGTACGTTTGTACTATCATAATTGTATCGGTACGCTGTGCACCAGACGCTTCATCATCCACTCCAACGATTAAAAAGTTCACATATCCCTCCTGTGAATCCGTTTCTTGCTTTGGATCGACGAGAGGTAAGTAGTCATCTTTCGTTTCTGCTTCGTCATTTGTATGTTTCATTTCTACTTTATTTTTATTCGTAACATCAAAGAATGCGAAAGAAACAGCACTTCCAAGAATAAATAACACAAAAATAAGTAACGTATATTTATATACGGATGATTTTTTCTTTTTTTCCATCCGTGCTTGACCCCCTTCAATGGACCCGTAATCGATTATACCAGATGAAGAGTGGATAAAGAAGGAAGAAGTGTTATCGACCGTTCTTTATTTACTATTTTGTAACAAATGCTCATGAATATAATGAAAAGCAGAGGATTGATCGTATACTTTTTCATCAATGATTGCTTTTTCTAATTCAAAAAATATGTGCTTATAGAGCGGGCCGGGGGGAATGCCTGCTTTTTTTAAATCTTCACCTGTAACAAATCGCTGCAAGTTTTTTCTTTTTATATGATATTGACGCAACAATGATCCTATTCTCTGTTGTTCTTTATCTCCGGTCATGAAAGCAATCACTGCCATAATTAACGTAATATCTACATATGAATGACACATATCATGAAAAGCTCCAGCGCTTTTTACGTGGAACGAAGTGCTGTTTTTATATAACGTCATTAATTCTTGGACGACTCTGCGATGTTTCTTTGTTAAAAGAATGTTTTTTAATTGCGACAACCGTTTGTCATCGTGGACGTATAAAGAGCAGATAATATAAAAGAAATCGTCTTCCGCATCTGTGACTCTTTCCTTTTCCAGATAGTACTGTAACGTTGCGCGTGTTCTTTCATTCCAAGCGCTATGTGGTAAAAAGTAAGGTAGTACCCCTAACTCGTTTAATCGATTCATGCTCCATATCGGATCAGTTTCTTGAAAGACGATTTTTAACTCTGATTGTATTCGTTCTTTGGATAGGCTCGCAATGGAAGAAAGCGAGTTCTCAATGAGTGCTTCTGTTTCTTGTGACATACGGAAAGAGTAGCGTGCTTCAAAGCGAATGCCTCGTAAAATTCTCGTCGGATCCTCAATAAAACTGAGATTATGAAGCACTTGTAATCGTTTATTTTCAATATCTTCTACGCCGTGAAAATAATCGAGAACATCCCCAAAAGTGTCCGGTAAAATGGATGCTGCAATGGCGTTTAACGTAAAATCTCGTCGGGATAGATCTTCTTTTATGTTTGAATACAGAACGGTTGGAAGCGCTGCAGGTTTTTCATAATATTCTGTTCGAGAAGTCGTAAAGTCAATAGAAATTCCTTCTTTTGTTTCTACTGTCGCTGTTCGAAAAGACTCATGTTGATGGACAGTTCCATCAATTTGTTTCGCAAAATCTATTGCAAAAGAAATAGCATCTCCCTCGATGACGACATCAATATCTTCATTGGGTCTATTTAAGAGCAGATCTCGTACAATACCACCGATCATATAGGCTTTAACATTTTTTTTGGTTGCAAGTTCCCCTGCTTTTTTTACCACTGCTAAGGTCTCAGGAGTGAGCCATTTTTCCATTTCTTTGCGAATGTTTTTTGTTCCTTCTTTTTCTTCTGACGTAAAACGGTGCATTTCTTCAATAATATCAGTGCGAGAAACAATTCCTACGACTTTTTGTTCCTCAACTACCGGTAAGCGACCAATATTATATTGAATCATTAGCTGTTGCATTTTTTCAAAAGGCGTCGTTCGTGAGACAGTAATCGGTTTTGGACTCATATACCCTTTGACCGGGGCATGTCCTAGACCGTGACGAGTCGCTTTATCAATGTCTCGTCTTGATATAATTCCCACAATCTCTTCCTTCTGATTGACGATGGGCAAGCCGTTATGTCCGTAGCGCAACATAAGTTCTTTCGCATCATCAATGGTTGTGTCATCAGTAATCGTTTTTACAGGAGAAGACATTAACAGTTCGGCAGTGATGGAAGGACGAATAATTTTTTTCATATGTTGCTTTAATTCACGTATGATGGTTTCCATATCTCCTTGTTTGATCGACGCACTGGCAGCTTTTCGATGACCTCCGCCTCCTACTTGTTTGATAAGCGGTAACACGTCTATTCTTTCGGAAGCGGAACGACCGATGATGAACACTTTGTTTTTCATTTCAGTAATAGTAAAGATGGCGTCTATTCCAAGTGTTTCCAAGACACGATTTGTAATCACATTTAGGTTTCCTACAAATTCATTCGTGGAATGGGTAGATATGACAATCTCTAGTCCATCCAATTCGATGGACTTAGCGTTTGCTAAATAATGTTGAAAAATTCTTTGAGCAGATGCCGACAACGTTTCATCAAAAAATCGTTGAACAATCTCCAATTGCATACCTTGCTCCATTAAAAATAGAGCTGCTTGAAAATCCCGCGCCGTCGTACTTGGGTATGTAAAAGAACCGGTATCACTATATAAACCAAGTGCAAATAAAGTCGCTTCAATGGCGGTAATCTCAATATTTTGCTCGATGATTTTTTCTAAAAGAATGGTCGTTGCCGCACCGACGGGTTCAATAAAATAGGTAATGTTATCGTCCCGTTCGTCTTGAGAGAGAGGGTGGTGGTCGTATACGGTGATTGTAGTAGGAGAAACGTTCTTTTGATGAGCGACGGTTCTTCTTAACGTGTTGACGTCCGTTAATATGACATGATGGACATCTTCCCAATTTACTTCATTTTCAGTGAGAAAAGGGAAACTATCCCGGTAAATCGCTAAAAATTGTTGCACTTGGTCGTTTTGTTGTTTTGGTAGAACCATAGCTGCTTCCTCGTGCAATTTAGAAGCAGCGACGAGGGAACTGAGAGCATCGAAATCCATATGGTTATGGGTAAGGATGATATCCATGGATAGACTCCTTTCCAGTAGCTAGTCGCTGTTTTTGATGTGCATGATCTGACGATGAAATTCTTTTAAAGCAATCGTCAAAATCATTTCTGTTGTATTATTTTTCGCATCAACGCCAATTTCATCAAAATAGCGCATGATGTCTTCAATTTGATCTTTTTGCTCTTTATACAGTCGTAAGTGGGTGAAATACGTTTCATTTCCTAAATGACGAGCTTGTTCGTTTAACGCAGTGACCAGTTTGTCATAGGATTCCATTTGACGATAAAATTCCTTTTGCATTCTTTCTCGATGTGTTGTCATCGTGAATAACACCAACCTACATTGATCATTAGAAAAAGAGTCCGATGGCGAATGTCATAGAAGCAAACCCGGGCTTCTGTCCGAATTCCTTCCAACGTCTTCGCACCTAAGTAAGTAAAAAGGTTTCTTCCTTCTCCAGTATATAACAAAAAATAGGTGAGAAACACGGATTGCTTTGTTTTTACATCGTTTTCATGCGAGATTCGAGAAAAAATGCAAAGAGAGGAAGAATAAAACAGTTAGAGGCTGACTATACTGATGGATACTAATGGTTAACGAAGGAGGGTAAGAACGTGGCCCGGGTTCGTGATATTTGGATCAATTGGTTTGAAGGAGAAGAAAACGGGTACAATGTTTGTCCTTTTCATGAGTGGACATCAGAAGATCGCATAGAAGTGTTAGATGAAGTGGAAATTGTGCAAGTGACAGAGCGTTTATTTGACTACATTGAAAACCGAATGGAGGAAATTCCTGCACCGTTATTAACTCATGTGTATCGTAAAAGCTCATTAAGAAAAAACATGACGAAAGTGACGTTAGATTACTGCTTTATTATGTATGATGGTATGCGAATTCTTGCCGTAGATACATTAGGTTTTACTTCCCCAACGAGAAAAAGTCGGCTTTCCCCTAAACATGAGCGACTCGTACAAGAAACGATGGAGGAAGAATCAGACGACAACATATTTGATTTAGAAGAGGCGGTACCGCCGAAAGAATACCATATCCTTTCGCCCCATCCGAAATATATGTATGGTTTAACTAGAAAAGAACGGAAATTGAAGCAACTGTTATTTATGGTGCTTGATCAGTTAAAAACTTCAGGTCAAGCTGCAGAAGTCCGGTACTGGTATACCGAATGGAACCCAGCAAAATACGAAGCGATTCAATCATTGGATAAAGAAACAGCATGGCAAAAATTGTATGAAGATGTGAAAGAAGGATGGACCCCTTCCCATTACGAACTATGTAAAAAAATGATTAAAGGACAACCTTTTTATGAAAAGATTTGGAATCTTCACCATGAAGAAGAAGTGAAATAATCGTGACAATTGTTGAAATTGTAACGAACCGTTCTTTACACAAGGAAAAAACTTACCTATAATAGGATTGAGTAAATGAAAATGGGGCAGGTGGACAACATGCTTGATGGATTCATTCACGTGTTAATGCAAATTTTGACGATTGTATGGGCGGTAGGTACAATTGGAATTGCAGTTTTTGTAGGAAAAGTGTGGAGAAAGCAGAAAGGTTATTAATACTGCTAAATAGTAACAAATAAAAGAGTCAAAAGAGAGGCACTCACCAAAACTTGGTGAGTCTCTTTTTTTATTGTGTGAAAGTGAAGAGAACAATTTTTCATGATATGGATGAAAAAAGTGTCGCATGACAAGTTTATACGACTTTTTTTCGTACAATCTGACCAGGAGTGGTCGAAAAAATATTTAGGTGATTTGGAGCGATTGTATCTTTCATACGACTAATGACGCGTTAAAAAAGAAGATAAAGCGTCCCATGAACGATTCATACGACGCTTCATTTTGTCAAACAGCGATGCAATGGTCGTATGAAGGCTGGAAATGGAAGAAATTAGGACAAAAACAGGCCGCATCATGTTTCATACGACGAGTTATCACGTACACGATGCAATGAAGTGTCGCATAAAGGTCCATACGACTAAACTTCGCATGAAAATCCCATCGAACGGTCCCATGACGTTTTATGCGGGAATTCCTCCCGGAAACTTTCCCTTGCGTCAAACCTGCCGTCCTGCTTATCACCGGCGGATAGCGTTCAGATTTTTGGAGGCTCATTTGTGCTACTCACGTTCTTCCATAAGAGGCACAAAGAAATACGCTTCTGGCGGTCCACTTAAGGTAATATTCCGTCAGAAACAATCATCCATAGAGGAAAGGAAAAAACTATACAAAAATGGTTCCAAGCAAATTTTAGAGCTTGGAACCATTTTTTGGCTAGTAACATGTTATCTTCTTTTTCGCCCGAGTCCCATGGCTCGTTCCGCTTTTTTTAACGTTTTTGTCGCTACTTTTTGAGCTCGTTCTCTTCCTTCGTCTAAAATATCATCTAATTCATCGGAATCAATCAGTTCATAATATCGTTCTTGGACGGGCGCTAACGCCCGTACTACAGATTCACCGACAGCTTGTTTAAAATCTCCGTAACCGACGCCACGAAATTCCTCTTCAATATCTGTTAAGCTTTTGCCACTCGTCAGTGAATAAATCGACATTAAATTCGAAATCCCTGGTTTATTTTCCCGATCAAAACGAATGACGTTTTCAGAGTCAGTCACTGCGCTTTTAAACTTTTTCAAGATTGTTTTTTCATCATCGAGCATGGAAATATAAGATTTCGTATTAGCATCTGACTTGCTCATTTTCTTTGTCGGTTGTTGCAGGGACATAATACGAGCCCCTACTTTTGGGATTTCTGGCGTAGGGACAGTAAAAATGTCATTATATTGTCTGTTAAATCGTTCTGCCAAGTCACGCGTTAATTCTAAATGTTGTTTTTGATCTTCTCCTACAGGGACAATATCTGCATTATACAATAATATGTCTGCGGCCATTAAAGGCGGATATGTAAGTAAAGCTGCTGACACTGCTTTTTTGCCAGAAGATTTATCTTTAAATTGAGTCATTCTTTCTAATTCACCAATGTAAGAGATACATTGCATCATCCACCCAAGTTGTGCATGCGCTGGCACCTCCGATTGAATAAATAAGGTGGATTTTGCCGGGTCAATTCCCGCAGCCAAATAAAGAGCAGCTAAGCTCCGAATATTTTTCCGTAACGTCATTTTGTCTTGTGGTACCGTAATGGCATGCTGGTCGACGATACAGAAAAAACATTCATGCTCTTCTTGTAAAGTTACAAAATGTTTCAGCGCTCCTAAATAGTTTCCCAGCGTTAACGTTCCACTAGGTTGAATACCGGAAAAAACAGTTTTCATTGCATCCCCATTCCTTTCTTTTTCACTTCTTCTCTTATGTTACCCCATAATAACAAAGATTGAAAATAAGGTCACGAAAGCATGTCCGAGGCTTTTTCTGCATACAATCATGGAAAAGGAACTAGAGGAGAATGATAATGCGTATTCATATCGTTTCGATGTCCATCGGAAATGGACATAATGAAGCAGCTCGCGTATTGGCAAAACATGCAGTAAAAGAAGGGGATGACGTACGCATTTACCATCCACTAGAAATGTATTCGGAACGATTGTTCAAACAATTAAAACGGATGTATAAATGGATGGTTCTTTATCATCCCGCTTATTGGCGTAAATTGATAAAAAAGAAACACCCTTTTTTGTATGACTATTTTCCTTTTCTCCTTCGCTCTACGTATGAACAAGTGATGGATGCTGATATGATTCTCTCTGTTCATCCATTACTTAGTGCGATTGGTGGTGAAATTAAAAGTATAACGAATGCGTCCGTTCCATTATTCCACGTAGCTACGGATTTTTGGCAATCTCCTCTATTACATCATCCTGCCATCAACGTTCGTTTTGTTCCTAACGATCATGCAATGAGTTTTTTTCACAAGCAAGCACGCATTTACTCCACCGGAATGCCCATTGATATGAAAGAAAAACCGCTGTCCAAGAAAGAATATTGTTTCAAATACGGTTGGAATCCATCTAAACCGATTGTTATTGTCAGTGGGGGAGGGGAAAAGATGTTTCCTTTCCAAGAAGTGGAGAGGGTTCTTGCTACGCTATCCATCCCATCCACTGTTTTATTCATAGGAGCAGTAAGGAGAAAAATGGAGAAACGAACAAGAAAAGGGCACGATATGTATTTGTACCCTTTTATGAAAGAATTTAAAGAGTTTTTAAAAATTGCGGATGTATTAATTAGTAAAGCAGGAGGAATGACGGCTGCAGAAGCAATTGCTGCTGAAATACCTACCATTTTTTACAAGCCATTACCTGGTCATGAAGAAGGAAATGCCCAATTGTTGCGCCAGGAAAAAATAGCGTATTGGGCCAAAAATGTGAATGAATTGTACTACTGGACGGAAAGATTGTTACACCATCCATCTGAGCGTATGAAATTAAAAAAACGAATGAAGGTTTTCATCCCTTCTCACGGAGCGGAACGTATTATTGCTTTGTCGAAATATGATGCTTCACTGGCGATGTTTCACCCCCAAATATCCCGCCCAAAGACAGATAGTGATAAAAAGAATTACCAGCAAGGGCCAATCAGCTAGAAAAGGATACTGTCTTGATAAAAAAATAAAACAAACTATGATGAAAACACCCATTAAACTCGTGTATTGAAGGAACTTTATCATCACTTGCACCTCAATATCAAGGAAAGGAGTCAAACAATGCACTATTTCAAAAGAAGACTCATGTTTTTAACAATGTGTGGTCTCATCGTTCTTACTGGTTTATTTTATCAATCTGCAAACAGAGCGACAAATGTTGTGCCAACAACAACTCCTTCCAATGAAACCGTACCGATAGAAAAATTGACACTTACTGGGTTAGATGAAGAAACATACACCCTTTCTCAATGGATGGAACGCCCACTTATTGTTACTTTCTTTGCAAGTTGGTGTGAAGTTTGTGCAGAAACGATGCCGACATTGACAGCATTTTATCATAAGGAAAAAGATCAGCTTCAAATGATTGCGATTAATGCGACAACCGAAGAAAGAAGAAAAAGTGATGTGCAATCTTTCGTACAATCTGCAAAAGTAACTTTTCCTGTCTTTTATGATGAAACGGGAGAAGCAATGGCTGCATTTGAATTGATTGGTGTTCCCGCCACATTTATTCTTGATACTGATGGAACGATTCACGAAACGTTCTATGGCCCCGTTTCTCCCGATCGGTTGAAAAATGCAGCTATGGCAACCCAACAAAAATGATATAGGAAGTAACAAAATATAAAATAATGAGTATAATTGATGGAAGAATATAGAGGCGTTTGAGCACATTTTTTTGACCGAGTAAAATAGAAATCATAACAATAACAGCCAATAGACAAACAGAAAGAGCGCTGACTACATGACTTTCTTCGACGAATTGAAGGATTGCACCTTGCAAATAAGCTGCATCGGAAAGGGAAATAATTAACATATTAAATGCGTTACTACCTAGAATCGAACCGACAGCAAGGTTTGGATTTTTTAGTTGGAGAGCAATGAGTACGGCTACTGCTTCTGGTAAAGAAGTGGAAGCAGCGATAAGAAAACTACCGATAAACGTTGAACCGATTCCTGTTAGCAACGCAATTTGATCCCCACTAATGGCTAGCGTACTTCCGGCTAATAAAGTGATGATTGCCGCGATCACAAAGCCAATTTGCGCTCTTTTTAGAGAGACACTTTTCGCAGCATCCGAAAAAACTTCCTTTTCATCGTTCAATTGTTCTCCACCGGTTTTATTTAACATATATATACCGATTCCGTAAAACAAGATAATAAGGTATGATTCCATTCCAACTCGAAATAGTGACCATTGCAGAGGAAGAATAAAGCTCAAAATGACAAGAATCACTAAACAAATCCCTAGGAGTGCGGAATAAATGTGAGAGAAATGAGTTTTCGTAAAGAGCATTTTTTTGCGATAATATACGTCAAAAACAGCAAGAATAAATAAATTAAATAAATAACTGCCAAGTACATTTCCGATCGCAATGTCCGGATTATCAATAACGACTGCTGTCAAACTGGTCGTCACTTCTGGAAGCGATGTCGCTCCAGCAAGTAAAATCGTTCCTACCATCATGCCTCCCCACGTTGATTTCATGCTGATAACATCGGCATAAGTAGACAGTTTCACCGCAGCAAATACCGTCACTAGCGCTGCCATAAAAAAAATGAAGAACACCATCTATAACATCCTCCTTCTATCATCGTATGCACAAAAAAAGACCTTTTTATGAGAAAAAAACACCATCGTGCATTTTTCTCATAAAAAGGTCTTGCGTGCTTTTTAAAAAGCCAAACGAACCGAGTGCACGAGCGCACTGTCATGACGACTCGTTTGTCCTATTGGTCGCTACTCCCCTTTTTTGTCACTCAAATCATATCATGGGAAAGAAAAGGGGTCAATAAAAAATGAAAAAAGTAGGGACATGTGTTCAAAAAAAATCGACAAAAAATAGTCACATTTTTAAAAAGATACGTAAGACCTAGGAAGTGAGCAAAGATAACGCTTTCTTTTGGTTTTCTTTTTTTGGAAAAATAGCGTTGTAAAAAGGACATTTCTTGAAAAATAAGCGTTTTGCGCTGAAAAACGTAGTTAGAAATAAATGTAAGTTTGTAGGAAAACATATCTCGGTCCAAGGTCAGAAAGTGGGAAACGATGGGGATTTTGCGAAAAGGAAAAAGTTGTGAGGAAAAATATCCTATGATATACATGTATTGTAAAGTGGATGGGCGTATATTTTTGCTCAGAATAAATGATGGAGTGGGTAACATTGTTGCTTGTGATAGATGAAACAACGGGTCTAACGGAAGATCATTTTTTACATACGAATTTGAAAATTGCGATAAAATTAGCGAAATTGAAAAAAAGGAAAGAACGATTAAATGAATATATAGAAAAGCGGCGCAGTCTATTTTTTCATAAAGATGTAAACATTGTCGACAGGACGCTGCAAGAAGAGATTGATTATTTTACCCAGTTCGATGACCAGAATACGGAGAATTTGATTGTTTATTTTTATGATCCGTCATGCACTGCTTATGAAAAAATTCGACGGTTACGCAATGTGTTATTACCTGATAACCGACTGTACCCATTACCAGTAACTACGAATCTTGCGGAAACATGTTTCTTAATTGATCAACTGGACCAACATCAACACGTGGTGACAGCTCCTGAAATGACGTATGAACGATTTAGACAGGTAGTAAAGTCTTGGTTAAGAAATGCATCCAGTTGGCTCATCTCAACGAATGTGAAGTCCGTGTTATCCCGAAAAAAACGTCACAAAATTTATCGACAACCACGAAAAGATGTTTTTCACCAAGTATATATTTCTCCATCCGGTCAAATAGTGCTGGAAGGAAAAGATTCATTCTCTGTTCTTTGGAAAGACACACTTTCGAAAATTGGGAAAAATAAATATATTTGGATGATCACGAAAGGGGTTGAGTTCTCTCACTCTCCAGATGGGTTGATTCGGCACGTGATCTTACACGATAGCAGTTTTCCTGCTCACGTCCCTTACATTCAACTTTTTCTTCCATCGGCCTCGTCCAGCCCTTCTTTCCAAGCGACCCTGTCGCAAAAGGAAAAAATGGTACCACTGTAAAGGCCAAAATTAATGAATAATCAATGGAGATGACAATCATGCTTGACGCGAAAAGAAAAGCGATGATTTTTTTAGCATTAGCTTTTATATTGGCGATATTAGCGGCCACCCTTTTACTTAATGAAATACGCAATGCTCAAGCTTCCTTAGGGGAAACGATACAAGTTGCCGTAGCAAAAGAAGATATCCAAACGTACACTCCTTTAGATGAAAGTATGATTACGTGGGAAAACATACCAGCCTCTACGGAAATCTCCTCTTATGTACAAGATGAGCAAGAATTAGTGTCTACTGTCAGCATTGTTCCGGTAAAAAAAGGAGATTTAATTACAAAAAATATTTTACGCTCCACCGTTGACGTACCTGAAGATCACCGCATTGTTTGGTTGAATGCGACAGAAAATGTCGTGATGGACCAAACCGTGGTGGAAGGGGACCAAGTGGATATTATCGTGTCTTATCAAAGCAAAAGGTCCGAAACGCGTACTGTTCGTATGTTCGATGGCGTGGATGTCGTACAACGGGTGGAACCGGAGGAAGACGAGGATGATAAGGAAGCAAGCATTAAAGTATCTTTACCGATTGAAGAAGCAGAAGAGCTTATTCACTTTCAAAATACAGCCAATCAAATTCGTGTACTTCTCGCAAATCAGGCAGAAGTAGAAGTAACGAAAGATAAAGAAGAAACGAAAGAAGAAAAAGATTCATCGAAGAAAAATGCCGATGAAGAAAATAAAGAGGAAAAATCTTCCCGAGATGATGATAAGGAAGATCGAGACGAAGAAGAGAAAAACTCAAAGAAAGATGAACGTAATGATGATGACAAGGAAGATGAATAAGAAAAAGGTCAATGATTACCTTTTCCATGAGAAAGGAAGAGCCATGCGTGAAGCAATTGAATGCAACGATTATAACCGATAAAGAAAGCATTGAACATCAACTGATCCCTTTCCTTGAGAAAAATGAGATACATGTTGAGGTATTACGCTCCCCGATTACAGACATACCATTTTCTCACTTTGTCTTTATTGGACAAGATATCGCTGATAAGATGGATTACTCGCTCATTGATCATACAACAAATTGTATCGGTATTTTAGAAGAACGTGCTTTTGATATTGCACGTCAGTGGATGCAGCAAGGAATCAAAGATATCATCGTTCTTCCTGAAGAAATAGATAAATTGGAATATCTCATTGTGGAAGGTCGCAAACAAAAAGAAGAAAAACGAAAAATAGCAGATAGTACTCTCCATGGCGGAAAAGTATACACATTCTATAGCGCGAATGGGGGGAGTGGAAAAACGGTCCTTTCATCGATGCTTGCGCAATGTTTGAAGACACAGTTTGAAAAAAAAGTCATTCTGATTGACTTCAATGCACAAATTGGTGGGGTGGAAACGTTGATGGCATTAGAGCCCGTGCGAAATTATGCCGATTTGTTGCCGGTTATCGACGAATTGTCCATCCACCATATTCAAAATGTAACAACGTTGCAAGAACAGACAGAACTAGAAGTGTTGACCGGTCCAAAAGATCCGGAGAAAGCAGAAATTGTCTCTCAAGAGTTAGTGAGAAAAATTTTACAAATATGCCAAGAGTACTATGACTATGTCATTGTGGATGCGCCATCTTCTTTTAACATTCATACATATACAGCAATAGAAATGAGTTCGAAAGTGTTTTATCCCCTCACGACGGATGCTTTGGCAATCAGGGGATTTAAACAAGTAAAAGCTTTTCTTGAACGCTTGCAACTTCTTACAAACAATCATTTGTATGTGCTGATTAATCGAGTACATACGAAAAATGAATTTACTGTGAAAGACATTAAAAACATTATTCACGCGGAAATAATAGGACAAATTAGAGAAGATTATTTCGGTTTGCAATCTTTTATCAATATGGGGATGCCATTTTATACGAAAAAAGGTCGTACGAAACAACTAAAACAGACAATCGACATGTATCAACTTGCCGAATCCCTCGTAACAAAATAAAAAGGAAGTGGTCGTAGTGTCTTGGTTAGAACAAGTAAAAATGAACACTTCACAAGAGAACACGGAGACGGAAAGATCCATTCATCACACACATATTGATCGATTAGTAAGACACTACAAAGATCGTTTAATTAAAGAAGCAAATTTAGAAGAAATTATTACTTTGTCGCCTCAAGAGAAAAAGAAAACGATTGAACGATTCGTCATGCAAATGATTGATGAAGAGAAAGTTATTATTCCAAGAAGTGATATTGAAGGGATCATTCAAGAGTTAATTTACGATTCAGTTGGGTTTGGGCCGTTGGAATCATTGCTCGAAAGAGATGATGTTACTGAAATTATGGTCAATGGCCCGAAAGATATTTACATCGAAAGGAATGGCCGTTTAGAAAAAACGAATGTTCGTTTTAAAGATGATGATCATATCCGTCATATTATTGATCGAATAATTGCCCCGATTGGCCGAAGAATCGACGAAAGTTCCCCGATGGTCGATGCCCGTTTGCCGGATGGCAGCAGGGTAAATGCTGCTATTCCACCAGTTAGTATTGACGGACCGATCATATCGATTCGGAAGTTTAATAAAGATCCTTTTTCTTTACAAGATTTAATAACATTCGGAACGCTCACAGAAGATATGGGAAATTTTTTACAAGCACTCGTTGCTTCAAAAACAAATATTCTCGTCTCTGGTGGGACTGGAAGTGGTAAAACGACGCTATTAAATGTGCTATCTTCTGCTATTCCACAAGGTGAGAGAATCGTTACGATTGAAGATATGGCTGAACTTCAATTCAGTTATGATAACCTCGTTCGAATGGAAGCAAGACCCCCTAATATGGAAGGAGAAGGAGAAATCACGATTCGCCATCTTGTAAGGAATGCACTTCGAATGAGACCAGATCGTATCATCGTAGGAGAAGTGCGTGGTTCAGAAGCATTAGACATGTTACAAGCCATGAACACCGGTCACGAAGGGTCGTTGACGACGGTACATGCGAACTCACCGAAAGATGCGTTAGGTCGGTTAGAAGCAATGGTAATTATGTCCGGGTTATCGTTAACAGTAGATGTGATTCGTGATTATTTTGTTGGTGCCATTGATATGATTGTGCAAACAGAACGTTTAATGGACGGAAAACGACGAATTGTAGCTATATCAGAAGTTTGTGAGGAAAATGGAAAAATCCAAATTAATGACATCTTTCAATTCAAAAAAACGGGAATGACGAGAGAAGGAGTCGTCGAAGGTTACTTTCAAGCGACCGGATATGTACCGAAAATTTCTGAACGCTTGGTTGCTTATGGACAAACATTGCCACCATCATTTTTTAAGGAGGGACAGCTCGCTTGACACTCTCTTTTATTACCATCAGCGCGTCTTTCTTTTCTTTCATTTTAAGCATTTATTATGTTTTTAATGTCTATCGAACACGCAAACCTAAAAGGAGAATAGAAAAGTGGTTTGAGAACCCAGCGATTCAGAAACGTCGCAGCGTCTTTCTACTATTAGGAGATCAGTTTGATGACTCATTGCTTGCAGAAGAAATTGATAAAAAATTAAAAGTGAGCGCCGTTCCGCTGAAACCATCAGAATACGTGGCGATTTTATTCATTGCTTTCATATTGTTGTGGGTGATTGGTCACTGGATTTTGGCGCTCATGTTTCCGGTGGATGTGTTAGTGTCTCTTTTAATTGTAAGATTCGGCTCTGGTTTTTATCTCAAATCACGAAGAGAAAAACGTTCGGCTGCCTTTAATGAACAGCTGCCGGAAATTTGTCGCATGCTAAGCAATACAGTGAAAGCGGGACTGACGTTGCAACAAGGGATTGAGATGGCTGGGAAAGAATTAAAAGCACCGGCAGGGCCTGAGTTTACTGCGATGTCGCATCAACTGAACATGGGAGACAATTTCGATCGCGTCATTCATCGTTTTATGGAACGAGTAGATAGTCGGGAAGTGAAAGTCATGATGAACACTATCTTAATTCAAAGGCGTATTGGTGGAAACTTAGCAGAAGTATTGGAAATGATGGCGCAAACGTTAGAAGAGCGCGGGCGAGTGTATAAAGAAATGAGTGCTGTGACGGCCGAGTCGAAATATGTTGCTTTTATTTTACCGATTTTACCTATTGCGACAGCGATTATGTTGAATGTATTTATTCCGGGATTTTTAAACCCGCTTTTTACACCGCTTGGCCTCATTTTATTAGGAGTGTTTGCAATGATGTTAATCATCAGTTCCTTCATCATCAAGAAAGTAACGGATATAAGGGTGTAAAAAATGAATGAAGCGCTGATTACCATTATTATTTTACTCATTGCGTGTATATTGTTATGTCTATTTATATCTTTTGTCTACATTTGGCTATTTATCGCAAGAAAACAAACCGTTTACCAATACGTGGGAGGAAGAAGGAAGAAAGTAAAGAAGAAAAAGCCTTTCAAAGAAAGAATGATGATACCTTTATTAAAAGGTGCCGTTTACTTAGGTCCGACAGCTATCAAATATCCCATTGTTCGTCGCCATGAACAATATGAACGGATGCTTTTGAAAGCAGGAAACCCTTATCAGTTAACGCTCCAAGACTTTTATGGTTTCAGGTATATCATTGGAATTTCGGCATATGTGTTTGGCTGGCTGTATTATATTTTAGGACTTCCTTTCGCTCTGTATGCCTTGCTATTATTCCCAGTAAGCACCTTTTTCTTACCAGATATATGGCTTTACTTTAAAGCGAAAGAAAGACAAGAAAAGATCAGTTTAGATATTCCAGATTTTTTAGATGTGGTCAGTGTGTCCTTGAATGCCGGGGCATCGTTAGACGGCGCGATGGTACAAGTCGCTAAACAAATGGGCGGTCCGCTTGGGGAAGAGATTGAACGCTTTAATCGAGAAATTAATTTAGGTGTTCCGCGCACGAAAGCCTATGAAAATTTGCTTTATCGTAACGATGCTCCCGAACTGGAAATGCTGATTCAATCACTAATACAAGGGGGTGAGTTAGGCGTCCCTGTCTCACGAACATTTCGTGTCCAAGCAGATGATTTGCGAAGCACAAGAGGATTTCGGGCAAAAGAAAAAGCTGCCAAAGCAAGTCCGAAAGTAACCGCCATTACGACATTAACCATCGTACCATCTGTCTTTGTTTTAGTACTTGGTTTATTATTTCTCAATTTTATATACAACCCAGAAGCATTTGGCTTAGATATTTTTTTAAGGTAAATAAATGAAAAAAATAAAAGGAGAGATTCATGATGCTGAAACAATATGTTCAACTGAAAACAATGGTAGAAAAAATGGTAAACAATGAAAAAGGTTCTGTTTCTATGGAATGGATTATGCTTGGTCTATTAGGTGTCGCACTTGTAGGAATTGTTGTCACAGCTTTAGGAGAATCGGATGGAAGCAATATTGCCAACGCCATTACCGATAAGATTGCAGAATTTATCGAAAGCATCGGCTAATAGAAAAGGATGAACGATGAAAGGAGGCGAAGATAGCTTGAAAAAGATAGTAAATTATATGAAGAATGAACGCGGCTCGCAATTGATTGAATTTGTAGCTGTTTTTCCCCTCATTATCTTTGCCTTCCTATTCGTCTGGCAAATGGCTCTTGTTGCATATACTGTCGTCGTAGCAGAAGGGGCAGCTCGTGATGGTGCGAGAGTGGCGGCGGTGGAAGGAGACGGGGGAGCTGTATACTCCCGCGTTGAAAGTTCCGCCGGTGGATTGGATGTTTTAAACGTAAACACTACAAGGTCTTCTGGTGCTTATGGAGACGAAGTGCAAGTGGAAGTGACCGTAGCATTAAAAACAATTGATGTGCCCTTTATAGGAGAGTTTGATTATGATATTACGAGAGAAGCGACAATGCCATATGAAAGTTCGGAAAATGAATAAGTTACATACTTCCTATGTAAAAAACGAACGTGGCAATACGATGATGATTTCACTCATGGTCGTTGTTTGTTTCACATTCTTAGCGTTTGTCTTTTTTGATATTTTCACTACGTATGCTTATAAAAATGCAGGACAAAAAGCAGCGGATGCCGCTGCTCTTGCTGCTGCTCAAGAAGCAAAACAAGTGTCGGAAGAAGAACTGGAATTGTTTTTGGAAGAATTAATGGAAGAATTAGCTTCATTGGAAGAAAGTGTCGCCCTCCCGATTTTAAATTTCATTTTACCGGCAAGCATAGTGGAACAATTAATGAACGCCACTAGCAATCAACTATTAGAAATCATCCCGGATGAAATTTTAACCGGGGTGATGTGTGGAGCGATTCGGGAAAATGCAGATGAGATCACGGCAAAAGCAGAATATTTCGCAAAGGAAAATGGAGCAAGAGAACTGGATGACATCATTTTCCCTTATGAAAATCATTTTGAAATATACGTATCGGTGGAAACGGAAACCTCATTTATTACCGTTCCAGATGAAGCGTTTCCATCAGGCGTTAGAGACTTAGGTACTGAAGCTTCTGCAAGCATCCCCCTTCCTAACGGGGTTGAATTTGTACCGAGCTCGTGCCATTAGTCAGGAGGATTGAGAATGAAATCTTTTCAAAAAATCATCGCTATTTTTTTAACTTTTTCTATGATCTTTCCTCTTGCTATCAGTCCGCACGGTATGGCAGCATCCAGTATACAGATTGAGTATGAAGAGGAGCATCCAACATTAACCCCGACTGAAAATCAGGGGAGAGATAGCACTTCCGGAGGGAATGTAGGAGATAGTGATATTCCATCTGATAGCCCCGGCGGCATCGTCCCTGACTTTTTACGTGATTTATGGGATTGGGGGACAGATATGATTGAAGAGGGTGTCAATCAACTCCAGGATTGGATACAAGAAGGAGGAGAAGCCCTCGCGAACTTGATTGGTGATATCGGTCGTGCTTTTGGTGATTTTGTTTCTACTTTTGCTCCTAATCTTGGAGAAAGGATTACAGAGTACAGCAATCAACTAGAAAGTTTAATTACTACCTTAACGAATCCAGATTCCTTTTTAGACTTCCTTGAAGGATTGGCCAGAGCGCTCTTTTTCTTTTCACCAATCGGTTTCACGGCAGTGACACTGGATTTATTAGCAAATGGACTCGTTGACCTATGGAATGCGATGCCTGATTGGTTGCAAGGATTATTGAAAGGAATTGCCATTGGTGTTCTTGTGGCCGCTCTCATTGTTGCCGGTGCCTATGCGCTGTTAGCGTTAGGAGCTATTGCTCTCGGTACGTTTCTAACGGTCACGTTGCTCGCGGGAATTGGGGCGCTTGCTTCCGCCATTTATGGAGCGATTGTGGGAGGAGAAAACTTTAACCCTTGGGTAGCCGGAGGGATCGTTTTCGCCGTCGTTTTCATCCCATTATCCGGAAAGATATCAAGTGCATTGTTAAGTACACGAGTGGCTCTGATGCTAGGAGTACGAGGGCAATTAGCTTTTAGTTGGGTTCTTTCGAAATTAGCTACGGGTTGGGGTGCTTTATCGGCCTTTCTTGTAAAATATAAAACAGGTTTTCTTATCGGTGGATTACTTTCTTCATTTGATCAAATAAACCTTTTATTTACAGATCCTTCCTCCTTTAGTTTAAAATCATTGTTAGTAGATGTGGTAACAGGAGCTGCCATCGGTGGATTAGTAGCTCCATTAGCCGGAGGTTTTCTCAGTTTAAACATCGCTGAAAAATTAAGAAGGGTGTTAACAGCCTCAGGAATTGGTGGAACGTTGTTGTCCTTAAATGAATGGGTGTTGGATGGTTCGGTCTCACTCTCAACATTTGTCACAGGAGCTCTCGTTACAGGTGTTTTCTTTGGAATTTCACCAAGGTTATTGAATATCACTCAACGTCCGTTTACGGGATCGTTAGTGACCCATGAGAGAAACATTGCCGCATTAACATTTGAATTTACCTTTGGACATTTGCAAAATACGGTGAACAAATTATTGAAAGAACCAATTGCCAATGGTTTTAATTTCATTGGAGATAAGTTGTCAAATGGATGGGATCGCCTTTTTAACGGTAACTTAAACAACGTGGAACATCTGGATACCGAGGAACTTCAACGAGAAGTGGAAAATAAATCGTCATGAAAAAAATGAGCAGGATGATGACTTCGCGAAGAATATACCCAAAGAAAGAATGTCAGACCTGCTCTTTGTTTCTTTTCGAATAAACAACTGGTGATAATCACTTCATAAAAGGATGGAGCAAGCATGTTGGTTCGTTTATTAAATATCAGTGTCGTCGTTTTAATCTTATGGATCATTGCTCTTGCCACCTTTGCTACGGTCAATCCGGCTGGAGCGGAGGAGCTTTTTTCCATTCCATGGATAAAATTTGGAGGCCTATTTATAAATATCGTGTTATTTGTTAGTGCTGTCACGAACTTACTCAGGATTTATCATAAGGAAAAAGAAGTGAGACTTGTACACTTAAAAAACGCGATTATTTTATTGGTTATTGTCACTTTTCTGATTGAATGGAAAAATGATTGGCCTGTCATTCGTTCGCTTTTTTAGTCACATATTTTTATTCATGTTGGAGGAAATCTTATGTATCAAAAGAAGTTTTTTTTCTTCGTCATCGTTCTGATGATGCTTTTTACCGCGTGTTCAGACCAAGAAGAAACGGCCCGAGAACCAGACAATCAAGAAGAAACGCGCGTGGAAGTCGACATGGAAGAAAGTCAAACTCATGACGAAGAAGAACAGAAAAAAGCAGAAGAGAACGATGCTCCAATGACTATTCCCGAGATTTCTGCACCGGATGTGTCACCACCGAAAAATATTCAACCGCCAGAAATAAGTGCACCGGAAGTGTCAGTGTCAGTGGAAAATGACTCGATCATCATGGAAGTACCAGATGATTTATTATTTGATTTTGATGATGCCACTTTAAGAGAAGATGCGAAAGATTTATTAGCAGAAATAAGCAAGGAATTGGAAGATTACTCCGAAGCGGACGTAGAAATCCATGGGCATACGGATAATCAAGGAGATCCATCCTATAACAAAAGGTTGTCCGAAGATCGAGCGAAAGCGGTAGAATCCTATTTTCAGGAACGAGAGGAACTTGATCATCTCAACTTCATCACAAAAGGATTCGGTGAAACAAAACCACTTGTTTCAAACGATACAGAAGAGAATCGAGCGAAAAACCGTCGGGTAGAAATGATCATTCATCCCAATGACGACAAGTGACACCTCCTCCTCGATTCCTCATTGGATAAATCATCATTACGTGATAAAATAGGAGGAAGTGGATATTCCTCACATTGACTGAAATGGTGATGTTTAAAGAGGAATTTGATAGGAGTTAGAGGAGGAAAACAGTTGAATCCAAAAGCATTACAAAAAGATGCGTTGCGTGTGCTGAAAGAAACGAGTCGGACCTTTTATACGCCGATTATGTTGCTCGAGCCTACGTTAAAAAAGACGGTCGCTTCTGCTTATTTATGTATGAGAGCCATCGATGAAGTAGAAGACCATGAACAATTAGATACAGACACGAAGAAACACATTCTTTACAACACGAGTGTTTTGTTAGAGGACAAGTCATTTGATGAAAAGGCGTATCAACAACTAATTACTCCCTATCAAGCCATGCTGCCGGAAGTGACTTTAAGACTTAGTGATTGGTTATCCGTTTGCCCGAAAGAGATTGTAAATCGTGTGAAAAAGTCTACGAGTGAAATGGCAAAAGGAATGGGAGATTGGGCTGGAAAAGGTTGGCGTGTGGAAACGAAAGAAGATTTGGACGACTATACATACTATGTCGCCGGATTAGTGGGAGTCATGCTTTCTGATATTTGGGAGTGGCGAGATGGAACAGAAACGGATCGTGATAAGGCCATTGCATACGGTCGGGGGCTTCAAATTGTCAACATTTTACGAAATCAAGAAGAAGACAAAGAGCGCGGTGTTTCCTTTATCCCGAAAGAGTGGTCGACGGAGAGATTATTTCGTTATGCTGAGGAAAATTTAGCCATTGCCGATGAGTATATCAAGGATATTCGCAGTCGTTCAATTTTGTTGTTTTGCCGGATTCCCCTTGCCCTTGCAAAAAAGACGTTACAAGCATTGCGGGATGGTCGCGAAAAAATGTCCCGCGAAGAAGTGGAACAGACGGTTGCTCAAATTGAAAAAAGTCATTAATAACAGCGAAAGGCCTGTTGCAGAACAGGTCTTTCGCTTTTATGTTATGAGTAAGATTGTCCTTCCATAATGGCTCACTGGTGACCAAAAAAAGCCTGCATGATGCACGCCCTGTCACAATAAACGATAACAGCAGTAATGAAGCGGTTGTATCTTCCTGTAAATCAAATGCAGCCCTATCGTCATTGGAATAACAACAATATTCGTAAACATAAAAAATAACCATTGAATCCTTGTAGCCAATGCTCCGTTTTCAACCATTCGCTCATTGTACCACCTTTTCTTCCGCTACCCTTCTTTACATGAAAATGTATCACTGAAGTAAAAATATCACGAGAATGTCGCACTTTTATATTTTTGCTCGGTCATACATATTCCTACATTTTTTATTTAAAGATAAGACAAGCTAAATATCGGAAAGGAGAGTGTTTTATGGGTTCTTACAACAATGTTCACCGAGTGATAAAAAGACTGCAAGGAAAGAAAAAGAAACAAGAAGCACAACACTCGGACTCTTCACATAATGACTCACTCTCTCCTAACCTAGAAGAAAATGTAACCGCCATCAAGCAGATTCTTGGAAATAGTCCTGACGTGAGAATACGTTCGATTACGATTCCTTTGACGAAAAATAAGAAAATAAAAGCGGTCGTTTTATCCATTGATGGAATAATTGATCAACAAGCAATTAGAGAACATGTGATTCGACCGCTCAAGGAAGAACCGATAGATGATGTTGGAGAGTTGCTTGATGCTATTCAACAACGGATCTATATCAACGAAGTCACAGTAACAAAAGCGTTAAAAGAAAGCCTCCCTAAAGTATTAAAAGGAAACACCCTTCTTCTTGTCGATGGTTTGACGGAAGGGTTACTAATTAATGCTTCTAAATATGAGTCGAGATCGATTGAGGAGTCAGAAGCGGAGCAAACGATACAAGGGGCAAGGGATGGTTTTATTGAATCGCTCCAAGTAAATATTTCGTTAATTCGCCAACGTATCGCAGACCCTCATTTGCATTTTGAAACATTTGAGATTGGAGAAATTACGAGAACTACCGTTGTCATTGGATATATGAGTCACATTGTTGATGACGCACTGGTAGAGCGAGTAAGAACACGATTGCAAGACATCAAAGTGGATAGCATTGAAAGTTCTGGGGATATTGAACAACATATAGAAGATCATCCTTACTCCATATTTCCGACCATTGGAAATACCGAAAGACCAGATGTTGCCGTTTCTGCTCTGTTGGATGGACGCGTTATTATTTTAATTAATGGTACTCCCGTCTGTCTCTATGTTCCTTATTTGTTTATTGAAAGCTTGAAAAACGTCGAAGATTATCACTCGAGACCGTACTATACTTCCTTAATTCGAATCATTCGCTTCTTTGCATTCGTCATTAGCACGACATTTCCAGCCATTTATATGGCCGCTTTAAACTTTCATAAAGAAATGATTCCGTCAGATATGATTGTGCCCGTTGTTCAGGCAAGAGAGGCCGTTCCTTTTCCGCTTACTTTGGAAATTATCATTACCATTATTATGTTTGAAGTCATCCGAGAAGCAGGGGTAAGACTGCCACAGCATATTGGGGCAGCTTTTAGTATTGTAGGTGCTTTAATTTTAGGGGAAGTGGCAGTCGCTGCAGGTTTGTTTGGGGCACCGACCATCATCATCGTTTCCATTTCATTTATCGCAGCTTTTGTCATTACCCCTATTACAGATGTAACCGCCCTCTTAAGACTGTTATTTTTTATTGGCAGCAGTCTTTTCGGGGCATATGGATTATTTGTCATGTTGCTTGCTATCTTAACGCATATGGTATCGCTAACATCGCTAGGAGTCCCTTATATGTCTCCGTTATCGCCATTTTATTTACGAGATCTAAAAGATACGATCGTGAAATTCCCGAAACGATGGTTAACACATCGTCCTCAAAGTATTCCGAATAAAAAACCGAAAAAAGTGGAGTCACTCCCTGAAACGGGTGGGAAACAATGAAGAAATTAATCATGATCTTGCTGTTTATTACATTGTTAGTTGGTTGTTGGAATAGCCATGAAATTGACGATTCGTTATTTGTCATTGGAGCAGGGATCAATCGCAGTGATGGGGACCTTATTTTTAGTACGGAAAGTATTAAACCGACGTCGGCAGGAACTAGTCCACAAGGACAAACAAAAGATAATGTCATTTTACAAATACGGTCAAAGTCGATGCTCAATGCAGGAAGACAGTTTATTCGTTATGCGAAACGACGGCTTATTTTCACCCATTGTCGGACATGGATTATCGGAGAGGAATTAGCTAAAGAAGAGTTTGTAAAACAATTGGATATATTACGTCGTCATGAAATGCTACGTTTAAATAGTTATTTATTTATCACACCAGGAGACCCATTGGCTATTTTGGAAAACCCCTCTCTTTATGATGATTTGTCATCCATGGAAATTATTTCGGCAATTAATCAAACGGAGTACAATGCGGAATATCCTGTGATTAACTTAAGAGAATTTTATCGTTTGTTAGAAGAAGAAACGAGAAACGCCCATTTGCCAATCATCACAACGAGAAGAGTGGATGAATCCACCGTAACATCTCTAGAAGGAACTGCCATTATCAACAACAACAGAATGGTTGGAAAGTTAACGATTAATGAATCGGTCGGTTTGAACATTTTATTAAATAAAGCAAAAGGGGGAAGTTTAACCGTCGAACTTGGAGAAGACGAGGAAGAAAACTGGGCAACGGTTAACGTGAAAGATTGTTATGCCAAAATAAAACCAAGACTGGAAGGTAATAAGGTGAAAGTCGATATTCAAGTGAATGTGGTCGGTTTACTTGGTGAATATGTAACAAATGATGAAGTGAGTGAAGATTTCATCCTACAAGTAGAAGAGAAAGCTTCAGAAGTAACAAAAGAGTTAGTTCACAATACAATTAAAAAGCTACAACAATTAGAAACAGATGCGATGAAGTTAGGTGTGTACATGCATCGGAAGTACCCAAAAGAATGGCAAAAATTAAAAGACAATTGGAATGAATATTTTAAAGAAGCGGATGTATCCGTACGTGTTGAGCACGATGTGAGAGACCCAGGACTACTTATGAACAACTTACAGCAGAAACAAGAAAATGAACCAGACAGGTCATTGTATTCAATTTTTTAATGTGAAGGTGAAAACAATGTTAACGAAATGGGAGACATTATTTGTACTCGTTATGACTTTACCGATTATGGGACATGTCGTCATTCTCCCGTTATTATTAGATATCGCAGGTAGGGATGCTTGGTTATCCATTATTATTGCACTTCCAATCGGTTTCGTACTTGCTTATTTTATTTTTCATATTCGGAAAAAGTTCCCGGAAAAAAATTTCAATGAATGGCTCACTCTATTGTTGGGAAAATGGGTGGCAAAGATTGTGGTTGTCATTTTAATCATATACTTTCTTTTTTTGACTGTCGTTTCTTATTCATCGCTCATTAATTTAATTTATATCGGTTTTTTATCGGATACCCCTCGTTGGGCACTCGCGCTTTGGTTTCTTATTTTCTTTGTATACGCAGCCCTAAAAGGAGTAAAACGAATTGCACTTACTGCCGGGATCCTCACTTTTATCGGAATGGTTACCGGTCACACCGTTACGTTAATGGACGCTGTGAAAAAAGAGTGGGGGTACCTCCTTCCTGTATTAGAATTTGGTTGGACGCCGGTTATTTTAGGAACATTGCTACTAACGAACATTTGGATAGAATTGTTCCTATTATTAATTATTCCTATAAAACATACGGAAACGAAAAAATACTTTTGGTATTGGGGCGCGGGGGTTTTTTTAAATGCATTGATGATGTTTTCAACAACAAGTGGAGCTATTACGATTTTCGGATTAGGACAAGCAGAAAATTTTCTTTATCCCGCATTTTCTATTACTCGTATCATTAATTTAGAATTTATTGACCGGTTTGACATCTATTCACTCATCTTGATGGTGATTGGCGCTTACGTTCGTTGTAGTTTGTATTTGCGCTTGTCCTATGATTTAAGTACACAATCGTATCACGCGCAGTGGTTTAAAAAATTAATATTTTCTTTTTTCACGCTATCCGTTTTTGTGGCTACGATTTATATCGGGAATGACTTTTTCCGATATGAAGGACTCGTTAAAATTTATGGGTATTCGTTCTTGTTGCTACCGATTTTGTTTTTGTTACTCATTCGTGCGCGAAAGGTTGTTCCTTGATAGAAGACATAAGATATGGAAAGAACGCCCCCCCTTGTCACAGGTGCTTTTATACACTTTTTCTTTTTTTACCAAAAAAATTGACGAGAAGAATACTAGAAATCGCAATCGCCCCTCCAATGAAAGAAAGTGTACTCGGCCATTCGTCAATCCATATCCAAGCGATAAGAATCGCAAGGACAGGCTCAAGATACATGAGCATCGTGACTTTACTCGCTTCAGCTAATGAAAGCGCAATGGCCCATGTGGCATATGCAAGTGCAGCTGGGAAAACCCCAACATAAATCGCTGTCACATGTGCTTGAATGGTCGCATTCCCCCAACTTTGAAAAAGATCAGGTAAAAAGATAACCATCGGAATGGTACCCGCCCACGTAAAATAAGCCGTTAATTCTACCGGATGATAGCGACGGTTTAACGTTTTTTGAAAAACAAAAAATATCGATGTAGAAATGGTAGCAATAATGACATAAATCGCACCGATAGAAATGGAAAACACCGCCTCACTTGTTCCAAGGGTGATTAAGACGATGCCAAAGAAACCAACTGTTAACCCGATCCATCCTAATAGATCTATTCGCTCTTTTAAAAAAAGAGCAGCAATAATGGAGGTGAAAAAAGGGGAAGAACCGACGATCATGCTTGCTGTTCCTGCTTCCACCGTTTCCATTCCAAAGGTGATTCCAACGTGATAGACAGTAATCCCTAAAAATCCTAATACAAATATTTTGCTAAGATCCTTCCGTTCGGGTAATTGAAATTGTTTTTTTGAAAATAAAAAGAAAAGAAGAAAAAAGAGAGAAGCAACAAGAAAACGCATCAACACAAGAGAGGTTGGTTCATAACCTTCCTTCAAACTAAGTCGAATCGCTGCAAATGCAGAAGCCCATAAAATAATGGTAATGCTTCCCATTATCCACGCTTTTCTTGCCAATTTTCATCCCTCCCAAAGAAAAAAGAAAGTAGTAACGTGCTGAAAGCGAGAAGAGCAAAAAACGCACCAACATACGGGTTATAGGAAAGAGAACCCCATTCAATCACAACACCACCAATAAAAGAACCAAGCGCAATTCCAAAATGTAAAGCTGAGTTATTCATACTTTGTTGGATATCAGAGGTGTTTGGAGCAATGTCGTACAAGTGGTTTTGTAACGGAGGAGATAATGCCCAACTCATCGCTCCCCAAATCACTGTTAAAACGATAAAAACAGGGATAAAAGAGGAGACTGGAATAAGAATGAAAGTCATTATGAATAAAAAAATGACCGAAAAAGCAGTGGCTTTTATTCCGACTCGGTCGGATAACATCCCGCCAAGTCCTCCCCCGGTAATAGCAGCAATGCCAAATACCCAATAAACGACGCTCATCCAAACGTCTTCCATACCAATGATTAATTTCAAATATGGACTTAAGTAACCATACAATGTATAGTGTCCCGCTAAAAAAAGTAAGGTGGAGAGATGAGCAAAAATAACTTGTTTGTTTTTAATGCTGTTCCATTGTTCTTTCCAAGGCACGGGAGAAGAAGGTTCCATTGGCGGTAATAAGAAGTATATACCGATCATTGCCAGTAAAGTAAGGAGAGAAATAAATATAAATGGCGCTTGCCAACTAAACATATTTCCAATGAGTACACCGATTGGTACCCCTAATACAAGGGAACCACTAACTCCCATATATACAAGACCAATGGCGCGCCCTCGTTTTTCCGGAGTAGAAATTTTCGAAGCGATGGTAATGCTTAACACAACTAAGAGAGCAGCACTCATGGCAGAAATCATTCGAGCTATCATGAACGTCCAGAAGGTGTGACTAACAGTGGCAAAGACGTTCGCAAAGAAAAAAGCAGTTAAAGTGAGCAGTAATAATTTTTTTCGTTCGATTTTTCGAGTCATGAGAAGAAGGACAGGTGCTGAGATAGCAAAAGTAACCGAAAAAGCAGAGATAAACAAGCCTGCTTGCAAAAGTTTAATCCCTAAATCAGCCGCGACTAAATCAAGGATACCGACAATAATTAATTCTACTAATCCTGCCACAAAAGATACGATCATCAGAAGATATACACGTTTATCCATTGTTGTCCTTCCTTTCCATACATCCTTTCCCATGATAACATGGAAATAAGGTACGAGGAAAAGACGTCTTCTCGTGACCAAATAACAAACGTGTAGGAAGGTGATTCCATATGTCTTATTTTGCAGTTCATTTAAAAATGAAAGACGAATCATTAAGTAAAGAATACCGTCCTGCTCATCTTGCTTTTTTAGAAGAGCAACATCGAGAGAAAAACGTTGCCGCTTATGGAAAATTTGCAGATGGTTCCGGGGGATTAATTATTTACAGAGGAGAATCTTTGAAACAAGTAGAAGCGCTAGTAAAACAAGATCCGTATGTGGAATCAGGTGCACGAACATATGACATTCGTGAATGGATGATGAATTCAGAAGATTGGGAGTAAGGAGGAAATAGGATGGCGAAAATCGGCTATATCGGACTTGGAAATATGGGCATGCCGATGGCACACAATTTATTAAAAGCAGGCTATGATGTGTACGGTTTGAATCGCTCGAAACAGAAAGAAGAGAGATTCAAACAGATGGGGGGAAACGTCGGCTTTTCACTTCCTGAGCTAGTAAAACAAGTCGACGTCGTGATGACGTGTCTTCCGCTTCCAGAAGATGTGGAGGAAGTGATCCTCGGGGAAGATGGCGTGTTAACCCACATAATGGCAAATCAGTTAGTCATTGATTTCAGCACCGTCTCTCCTTCTCTGCATGAAAAAATCGAAATGGAAGCAGAAAAGAAAAGAGTTTACTATGTTGATGCTCCAGTCAGTGGAGGAACGACAGGAGCGGAAGCAGGCACTCTTTCCATTATGGTAGGGGGGAAAGCAGAAGCATTTGAAAAAGCAAAGCCGTATTTTGATGTCGTCGGGAAAAATATTACCCATTGTGGCTCGATTGGCATGGGAACAAAAGTGAAATTAATTAACAACTACATGGTTGGCTTACATACCATTGCGGTCAGTGAAGGTTTACACTTAGCAGAAAAAGCCGGCTTAGACCGCAAACTTGTCTATGACGTATTAACAAATGGATTTGCGCAAAGTAAAATTTTTGACCGGCATTATCGTGAATTTATCGCAAAAGATATTGACACTCCAGGATTTGCATTGAACTTATTGTTAAAAGATCTTCATTTAGCGGACGATTTAGCAAAAGAGGTAAAAGCGACACTACCAATCGCAACCCCGATGATAGAAATGTTTGAGAAAGCAAATGAGAATCATTACGGAGAAAAAGATATGAGTTCCCTTTATCATTACGTCAACAATTAAAGATTGACGAAAGGAGACGACCTAGTTGACATCGTCTCCTTTTCTCGTGCTATTTCATTTTTATTTTATACTTTTTCCATTTCTCATCGACTAATTTCACTGTATCTGGGTCCGGTTCTACTTCTTTTGGATAGAAAGGTTTCATGCGTGCGTCAATGATGAGTGGGCCTTGATAACGGATGTTGTTACGCACAATGTCAGCTTCTGCATATAAGTCATGGGAAGGATCAAAACGTGTAAACGTCGTCCATAAGAACGATATTTGTGAGTCCGCAATGTCCGCATCGTCGACTAAAAAGACCATTTGCCAGTCAACAAGCTGCTCTTTTGCTATATCCACCAGTCGCTCAGCTAACTTTTCATCTTCTTCATAAGAAGAACCGGAAATGACGAGACAGCCACCACAGAATGGTTTTACTTTCGAAATTCCTGGGATGTTTCCACCAAGATATGTTCGGGTGAGTGTTCGAACCGGCTCTCCAAGTCCTGTCATAATTGCTTTCGAGCCGACATTAAAACTTCTTCCTGTGTAATCTAACGTGTCCATGGAAGTATCATTCATGATGAGTAAATCCCGTTCTGGTCGAAAACGTTCTAATACTGCTTCGAACAATTGCCGGGCATCAGACAGGTCAATCACTTTGTTTGTGACCATTAAAAATTTCGTCAGCGTCAGTTGTCCTTGTCCCATAATGGCAAGTGCGTGGGCAAGGCCTTCTTTATAGTAAGACTCCCGCACAACTGCTCCTGCTAACGAATGGAAGCCGGTCTCACCGTACGTCCATAAACTATGTACTCCGCTCATGACTACTGGGAAAAATGGGCTTAACAGTCGTTGTAAATATTCTCCGATATAATAGTCTTCTTGACGCGGTTTTCCTACAATCGTTGCCGGGTAAATGGCGTCTTTTCTCCGCCACATTTTTTTGATGTCAAAGACTGGAAAATCATGTTTTAAAGAGTAATAACCATAATGGTCTCCGAACGGTCCTTCCGGTTCGCGTACGTGAGGTGGTACAACCCCGCCAAAAGCAAACTCCGCTTCGGCAATTAATGGATGTGGATAATCTTTTACTTTTGTTAACGGTAATTTGTCATCGAGTAATAAAGAAGCAAGCACGAGCTCAGGGATATTTTCTGGCAATGGAGAAATGGCTGTTACAATCAATGCCGGTGGGCCACCGATAAATAACGTCGTTGGAAGCGGCTCATTTTTTTTCTCTGCTTCGTAATGATGAAAGCCACCTCCGCGTTGAATTTGCCAATGCATTCCCCCGCGTTTCGGCTCCCTAATTTCTACGCGATACATCCCGAGATTATGTCTCTTTGTGTTTGGGTCTTCCGTATAGACAAGAGGCAAAGTGACAAAGGGATTGCTGTCCTCAGGCCAAGAAGTGACCGCTGGAAGATCGTGAAGGGAAAAAGATTCTGTTTCTATTTGTCGAATGGGTGCTTTTTGTTTCGATACTTCTTTCATTCCGATGCGGCGTAATTGTTGAAACAATGCTTTTTCTTTCCACAATGCTTTCGGGGTTGGCGGCAACAATGAATCGAGCGCTCTCACTACTTGTTTCGTAAACGCTTCAGGTTTCGGTCCGAATGCAATGTCCACTCGGCGTTCTGTCCCAAATAAATTGGTCACCACCGGTGTTTTTGAACCTTTTACGTTCGTAAAAAACAACGCCGGCCCTTGTTCTTCAATGACGCGTCGGTGAATTTCGGGAATTTCTAAATATGGATCTACTTCTGTTTTTATTTCAACAATTTCTTTTTCTTTTTTCAGTGCTTTCATAAACGAGCGAAGGTTATGATGCACGTCAATCCCTCCTCTAGTGAAGTCTCACTACTAAAGTATAAAGAATCGCGGAATGAAAGTATAGTGAAAGAGAAAAGACAATCTCCTAAAAATTCAATTTTCTATTGGGAATTGTTGTCACAAGATGTATAATTTGATAGGAAGATAGAGATAGAAAGTCGGGGGTAGGATGAAAAGAATCGGTAAAATGGTCATTGGGATTTATTGTAGTTTGATGTTACTCGGAGGAATAGGCGTAGCTAGCGGAGAGGAGGAAATGGAGACAGTCACGGTAATTCCACATACATATAAAGAATTAACGGTAGGATATAAAGAGTTGCCACAAGACATGTCTCGGTTTTATTATAACAGCGGCTATCAATTTGCTTACCCAGAAGATGGTGTAAAAGGAGTGTATGTTACTGGGCATTCTGCTGGAGGAGAAAAATTTCAAGAGTTAATCGATCTCATTCAATCGACGGAATTGAACGCAATGGTCATTGATATTAAAGATGATTACGGTAATCTTACTTTTTTACCTACGGAAGAAATGAACGTGCCTGACATTGGTAAAAATATGATTCGCGACCCGGTCAAGATGATGGACGTGCTAGAAGAACATGAGATTTATCCGATTGCTCGCATTGTTGTCTTTAAAGATACGGTGCTGGCAGAGAAAAAACCGGAATGGTCTTTTACTGAAAATGGCTCCGTTTGGAAAAATGGTCGCGGAGAAGCTTTTGTGAATCCATACGTGAAAGATGTATGGGATTATAATGTAAAAATTGCCGAAGAAGCAGCGAAGTTAGGCTTTCAAGAAATTCAATTCGACTACGTCCGCTTTCCTGAAGGGTTCGAAACGAGGGATGAAATTCTTGAATATTCCCGAGGGGATTACGCTGAAGAAGAAAATCGTGTTACCCAGCGGGTCACAGCGGTTACTGATTTCGTTCATTACGCTTATGAAAAATTAACGTCCAAATATGATGTCGATATCTCTGTTGACATTTTTGGCTACGCCGCAACGATTGATGAAGCCCCTGGCATTGGGCAAAATTTTGCCAAAATTTCAGAACATGTCGATGTCATCTCTTCGATGATTTACCCGAGTCATTGGACGCCTTATTTTGGACTGGATAAGCCGGACCTTTACCCTTATGAATTAACAAAAGCGTATGCGGAAGTGGAAAAGGAAGTACTCGCTCAATTGGACGACCCGCCCGTCTCTCGCCCTTGGATTCAAGACTTTACTGCCAGCTGGTTAGGGGCGGGAAATTACAAAAAATATGGAGTGAAAGAAGTAGAAGAGCAAATTCGAGCTTTAAATGAAGCAGGAATTCATGAGTTTTTATTATGGAATGCGGCGAACAGATATACAAAAGGAGTGGATTACACTCCATAGGTCATACTCTCCTTTATTTACGATACAAATAAAATAGAAACGTACGTAAATAAGGGGGAGTTATTTTGTTTGTATATACGGTGAAAAGCGGTGATTCTCTGTTTCAAATTAGTCAAAAGTATCAAGTGTCCATCGATGAATTAATGCTTATAAATGGCTTAACAGGTCCTGATCTCGTTCCCGGGCAGTCAATCATCGTTCATCGTAACATTTATATCGTGCAACCAGGGGATACGTGGGAATCTATCGCTCAAATGGCATACGTATCCGTTCATGCATTGCGCCAACAAAATCCGACGGTTGGAGACATATTGTATATTGGAATGCAAATCATCATACCAGAACAACCGGCGCATGTTGCTGCAACTTTAAGTTATTTATATATTACCGGAACAGAAAGAGATGCAAGGGTGATAAGAGACTTTGCGCCATATACGACGTACTATGGCTTTTTTGAATACCATCTGACACCGGAAGGAAATGTAAGTTCTTTAAACGATTTACGAGCGATTGAAGCGGCGTGGAATTCTGGCTCCACTCCCCTTGCGACGATTACAAATTTAACAGAAACAGGATTTAACCCTGACATCGTATCGAAAGTATTAAGAGAGAGGCGCGGTTTACTCGTTGAAGAAATTGCTCGCCTTGTGATGGAAAGAGGTTACGGTGGCGTAAACATTGACTTTGAACAAATTGTCGCTGAAGACCGAGATCTTTTTACAATATTTTTAAGAGAGCTGCGGGAACGGTTAGTACCGCTTGGGCGCCTAGTGACAGTTGCTGTCCCTCCAAAAACGGAAGAAGACATTTCGTGGTTACGAGGATTTGATTATGGGGGAATCGGAGCAAGTGTCGATTATATGTTCATTATGGCTTACGATTGGCATTACTTTGGAAGTGAACCCGGACCAGTAGCTCCGATTGAAAATGTAAAAGAAACGATCGACTATGCCTTAACGAAAACAAGGGCAGAAAAAATACTTCTAGGCGTTGCGCTATACGGATACGATTGGCCAGTAGACGGTGGAGAAGGGAAAGCAATCTCCCTACTAGCAGCCCAAAATATCGCCATTAGGAATGGAGCTGTCATTCAATTTGATGAAGAGTCGAAAACTCCTTACTTTTACTATGTTGATCATGGGACGAGAAGAGTCGTCTGGTTTGAAGATTCGAAAAGCTTATCTTTTAAAATGAAGCTCGTACAACAGTATCGCTTAGGAGGAATCGGTGGTTGGCAAATCGGTCTTAACTTCCCACAAGGACCGTGGTTACTTACACATTTTTTGAATGTAGAATAAAAGTGGAGACCATTTATCATCCTAAGAGATAAATGGTCTTTTGACATTTACATGGCGTGATGCTTACTTTTCCTTTATAATATATAATATAACGAACATGGGGGTCCTTCTAAAGAATGAATTGGTATGAGAAATTAAAACAATATTTTCCGATTGAAGAAATGAAGTCAAAGAAACATATGGAGTTATTGTTAAAGGATAGAGGAGATATTTATCATAAAGACGAAGGACCATATCATGTAATGATGTATGTAGAAACAGATACTTTTATATTTATCGATTATTTATACGTTTCAAAAGAAGCCCGCGGGAAAGGTTTAGGAAGAAAATTAATACAAAAATTGAAAGAGCGTAATAAACCAATTATTTTAGAAGTAGAACCTCTCGATTATGAAGATTCGGATACAGAAAAGCGACTTCGCTTTTATAAACGGGAAGGATTTAAACACGCGACTTCTATTGGTTACACCCGTAAATCTTTAGCAACAGATGAAGAGAACACATTAGAGATTTTGTACTGGTCTCCGGAAGATGAAGATGAAGAAAGTATTTTTGAAAAGATGAAACATACGTATGAAAACATTCATACGTATAAAGATAAAGAGTTGTATGGAAAATCGTATCAAAACACAGAGGAAGTATTATCCTTTAATGAAGATTCAAAGAAGGACTCTATGGTTGATGAAGTCTAACGTGTAAAGGAGGGATCTATCGTGAAAAATAAAGAAAAGAGAAAACGTCGTTTAAAGCGAGAGTTGTGGAAAGATTTACTCCGCAAAAATGTCAAAGGTTTGAAGAAGGTCCCGACCCCTGAACAAGTGGCAAGAACGTCATCCAAGTCCATTGCTTAATGGTGAAAGCTGTCTCCATGGAATAGGCGAATGAAATGGGGACAGCTTTTTTCATCATAAAAAGGTTTATCATTAAGAAAAGAGGGAATGAGAAAACTACCACCAAACGATGGTGCAAAGTGTCTGTTTTATCGATAATTATAAGAAAAAATTTTCTTTAAAACCCTTTTCAAATTAGAATTATTATTGTATAATAAAAGTACAATGAAAGCCAAGTTTTATCAATGAAGATCATAAAAGATATATAACAGCTGCTGTATGGCTGGAAGGGAGAGAACGCTGCTAATGGTTAAATTACTCGTATCACCGAGTTGTACGTCTTGTCGGAAAGCAAAAGCGTGGCTTGAAGAACACGATATTCCTTTTGAAGAAAGAAATATTTTTTCCAACCCGTTATCGGTGGAAGAAGTGAAAGAAATTGTCCGTCTAACCGAAGATGGCACGGATGAAATTATTTCCAAACGTTCGAAAGTGTTTCAAGATCTCAACATTGATCTCGAAAACCTGCCATTACAACGTTTGTTTGAATTAATCAGCGAACATCCTGGACTTCTTCGTCGCCCGATTATTTTTGATGAAAAACGTTTACAAGTAGGTTACAATGAAGCGGAAATTCGTCGCTTTTTACCTAGAAAAGTACGCACGTTTAATTTATTAGAAGCACAAAAATTGGTGAACTAATAAAGAAGACAAGGAAAACTTCTACGAAGAGAAGGTGTGGAAGTTTTTCTCTATTTTTTATTTCATTTTAGGAAAATAAATGGACTTTATCTCTTGACAATTCACTGATAATGATTGAAAATAAGCACTTAATAGATGAATTTTTTAAGTGGATTTACGACAGTGAGTCATAATTATCGCTATCAATGTGGAACGATATGTTTAAATTATGGTTTTCCTTCTCTTTCACCGCTCCGCTCCCTCATCAATCTTACACTCATTAATTTGGGATGAGCATTGTTCCTTAACAACCTTGCTCTTATCTTATACAATAGTAGTATCAACAGAGATAAGAATGAATTGAAGAGAGAATGGAAGCGAAGGTCCACCCTATTGCTGAAGGAGGGAGAAGATCGTGGAGATCGAAAGAATTAATGAATCAACGGTCAAATTTTTTATCACTTATAAAGATATAGAGGAAAGAGGATTTGACCGGGACGAAATTTGGTACAATCGGGAACGAGGCGAAGAATTATTTTTCGAAATGATTAACGAAGCACATGATCGTGAAAATTTTGAGATTGAAGGTCCGCTTTGGATACAAGTCCAAGCGTTAGATAACGGGATGGAAATTGTCGTGACAAGAGGACAGATTACTGACGGAAACGTGAAATTAGAGATTCCTGTTTCCCACCATAAAGATGATGTGATGGATGATAATATCGTGGATATGCTTGATGAACAGTTTCACTCTTCACAGAAATCTCGCTATGCCAATGGAAATCATGACAATGATGAATTAGAGATTGTTATCTCTTTCAAAGACTTTGAAGATTTGTTGTCTTTAAGTGAAGTGTTTACTATTCCACACATTCAAAACGAAGTATACCATTTCGAAGACAAGTACTATTTGTATTTAAGATTTGATAACTACTACACTGAAGACGAACAAGATGATATGATTAGTCATGTGCTTGAATACGGCGAAGAATCTGATATTTCTATTCACCGTATTCGCGAATACGGAAAAGTGATTATTGCGGAAGATGGACTGGAAACACTTCGCAAGAAATTCTTATCTTAATTTTTTATACCAGCTCCACAACAAGGAGTTGGTTTTTTATTTTCTCTTTGTCAAAGGAGTATGATGTGATGTTCATTGCAAAAACAAAAGAGAATGAACAAGTCTCTCTGATTCCTCCAATTTCCCCTACTTTTCTAGAGAAGTATTCCCCTCCTTTTTATTGTCCGGTGTGTCAGCAAGAAGTTATTTTAAAAACAGGAAATCATCGTCGTTGGCATTTTGCCCATCTCCCACAAAAAGCTTGCCCTGTCTCTCACAAAGGAGAGTCAGAGATGCATCGCGAAGCAAAAATGATTTTGTATCAATGGTTACGGCAACAAAAAGTACGCGTGGAAATGGAAAAATATTTTCCAAAGATCGAACGACAAGCAGATTTATTTTTGCAGTGGCAATCAAAAAATTATGTGATCGAATACCAACAATCGCCCCTCTCTCCAGAAGAAATGTTGAAACGAACGACGGATTACTTATCACTACAAATAGAACCGATCTGGATGTATGGGAAAAATCGCCTTCGACCTAAAAGATACGCTCAATTTTCGATCCAACCGTTCGAATGGATTGGTCTTCGAGAACGAAGGGATGACCAAAGACATGCTTTCATTTATTTCTCTCCCCAAACAGCTTCCTTTTCATTTTTATTTCCTCGCACCACCGTACAACGGTCAACGATTTTTGCTGATTACTACACACTCCCCCTCTCCAAAGCGACGATTTCCCATGTTGTTCACTTACCGAAAACGATCGATGCTCCGCTGGATTGGAACCAAGAATGGCTTTTACATAAATGGTCTTGGCGCTATCAACGAATTCGTTGGCAGCCATATCCTGATATAACCTCCGTAAAGCAACTATTGTTGGAACAAAAAGCTGATTTGTCGCTATACCCTAGTGAAGCAGGTTGGCCAACGTTATGTAGTGAGACGTTTGCAACACCCATTTATGTATGGCAAACTATTTTTTTACTCCAGTTTCTACAACATGTACTTCTTTATGACACCTTTTCCTTTTCTTCTCTTTTGGACACCTTTCTTTTATTAATCGATCATTATTCCATTCAAACGAGAGAATTTCCTTTTATTTCACAACCACTGGAAAAAAGTTTGTTCGCTTATCTGGAACTACTGACTCGAATGAACGTGTTACAAAAATGTAAGGGAGGATGGAGAAAATTAGCTCCGCTTATTTTACCGCGTGCAGTGGATGACGGATTTAGGATGGATAAAAGATGGCAACATCACATATTTTAACGAAAGACGTACGAAAGTAGCGTTTCACTCTTCTGTTAGGTAAAATAAGGGAGTAGGAGGTGTACTGATGAACAATCAACAATCACAAGCACTACCGAAAAGAGAAGAAATTCCGAAAAAATGGACTTGGGATTTAGAAGCAATTTTTGAAACAGATGAAGCATGGGAAAAAGAATTTGATGCCATCCAAGCATTACTTCCTCAATTAGAGCAATTAAAAGGAACCTTAGGAAAAAGCGCAGATCAATTATATCAAACGTTACAGCTGCAAGATCAAATTTCTGAGCGATTTGGACGATTATATACGTACGCCCACATGCGTGCGGATCAAGACACGAGCAACTCTTTTTATCAAGGGTTGGAAGATCGTGCTTCTTCCCTTGCAGCGAAGATTGGTGAACAGACGGCATTTATTGTCCCGGAAATACTATCTTTATCAGAGGAAACAATTTCCCAATTTTTAAAAGAACATAAGGAATTACAACTGTATCGACATACGTTAGATGAAATTAATAAACAGCGTCCTCATATTTTATCTGAAAGTGAGGAAGCACTTTTAGCACAAGCTTCGGAAGTGATGTCGGTACCTGGGAATACGTACAGCATGTTAAACAACGCAGATTTAAAATTTCCAACAATTAAAGATGAAAATAATCGTGAAGTGCAAATTACACATGGACGTATTTTACGCTTTTTTGAAAGTACAAATCGACGAGTGCGTAAAGAGGCCTTTCATGGGCTGTATGGAACCTATGAGAAATATCGGAATACATTTGCGAGCATGTTAAATGGGCAAGTGAAGAAAAATTTATTTCAAGCAAAAGCCCGAAACTATCCATCGGCTCGTGCGGCAGCTCTTAGTAAGAATCATATTCCGGAAGTGGTTTACGACCAGCTCGTAGAAACGGTGAATAACCACCTTCCGCTACTACATCGCTACGTTCGCCTCCGAAAAAAAGTGTTGCAATTAGACGAATTGCACAATTATGATCTGTACGTCCCCCTTGTTCAAGATGTCGAGATGAAAGTCACTTATGAAGAAGCACAACAACTCGTATTGCGGGCATTTGAACCATTAGGAGAATCGTATGTAAATACAGTAAAAGAAGGATTCGAGAAACGATGGATTGACGTGTATGAAAATGAAGGAAAAAGAAGCGGGGCTTACTCATCGGGTGCTTACGGTACCATGCCATATATTCTGATGAACTGGGAAGACAACATGAACAACGCCTTCACACTCGCCCATGAGTTAGGACACTCTATGCACAGTTATTATAGTAGAAAATATCAGCCTTACCCTTATTCCGGGTATACGATTTTTGTAGCGGAAGTCGCTTCTACCGTCAATGAGGCTCTCTTAAATGATTATTTATTAAAAGAGACGACAGAAAAAAAGAAAAAAGCATATTTATTAAACCACTTTTTAGAAGGATTTCGCGGCACGGTCTTTCGTCAAACGATGTTTGCAGAATTTGAACAAATGATCCATGAGAGTGCAGCCAAAGGAGAAGCCCTTACCCCTGATCGATTAGAAGAGATGTATTACCGATTAAATGAAAAATACTTTGGAAAAGATATGACGTTAGACAAAGAAATTGCTTTAGAATGGGCAAGAATCCCACATTTTTATATGAATTTTTACGTCTATCAATACGCTACAGGTTACAGTGCGGCGGCTGCTTTATCCCGACAAATTTTAAAGGAAGGTGATGGAGCAGTTTCCCGCTACCTCGACTTTTTGAAAGCAGGAAGCTCAGACTATCCAATTAACGTCTTAAAGAAAGCAGGGGTCGATATGACGTCTTCACAGCCGATTGAAGAGGCAATGACATTGTTCCGCGATACGCTTGATGAAATGGAAGCATTGTTGGAGGAGTAGACAACATGTAAGAGGAAGCAACCACCAAGTGAGTCGCTTCCTTTTTCTATGTTAGGAATGAATTCCTTTAAAACCGCGCTTTCCATTGAGCGAAGAGACCGTATAAAAAATCGATAAAAATAAAAATAAACTTGCGATGAAGAGCGGAAATAGTTTCATCAGCCCTAAAATAAACAACAGAAATGAAATCACAATCCCAATGAGACCAACGCTTATTCTTACCATCCTTCTCCCTCCATGTCACTTTTCTTTCATTCGTCTTTTTTCATTATTATTGGAGGGAATAAGAAATTATGCGACTTACGGGGAAGCAGGTCCGATATAGCGCCAAAACGTTCCGTGTTTCACAGGAACTTGTTCAATTTTTCTTTGGAGCACCAGCTTTTTTAACTGAGAAATGGCTTCTCTTTCTTTCCAATCAAATACAACTTCCACTTCTTTCGTTGCGACGAACTTAAAACGTTTCATAAATTCTAGTAAGTTTACTGCTTTTTTTGGAATCGGCTTTTCCCCGAGCATTTCTTGTAAGATTGCGACATAAATGTCGTAAGAGTACAAGCCGGATATTTTTAAACCACCGTCTTCAACAATATCATTAAAAAAAATGAATGTTGGGGATTTATCGACACCCATTTCCAGCGTCGTTTTCATATCACATTGTAAAGCCTTCAGGGCACAATTTGAATGGAAATCTTTTTTAAATAACTCGACATCTAAATCCGTGTCTTTGGCACATTCGATGAGCACTTCTTCATCCGTAATGTTTTTTTTGTGAAGAAATAACAATTCTCTTAGTCTTCGTAAATATTGCACAGATAGCTGTCTTCCTTGCATTTCAGCAGCTTTAATAGCGATGGACGGTGCATGGGGCGAATGAATGGGTACTTCTAACCAAACGTCTCCATCACACGACATCCCAGAGCGACTTCCTGTTTTTTCATACAAATGAGCCAAATTCTTTTGTTCTTTTTTGTACCGAGTTTCGTTCATGTTCCACAAATCTAAATGAGTGGATACGAAATAACGAACGGTAAAATAATGACCGTACTCCAACAATAACTTTTTTAGTACAGGCTCAAAAGCCCAACATTCCGGACAAAGCGGATGGGTAAAAATATACAGTTCAATCTTTTTCTTTTCTTTTATCTTTTCTCCAGGAGAAAGACCACAGATACCCAGCTTTTCATCACACTCTAGCTGATAATCTAACTCTTTCATTGGTCCAGACTCCTTTCTGTCGCTATTCTTCCGGTGTATTTACCATATGCTGTGCGGTGAGCGTTAATCGATAATAAAAGACATCGCGTAGGGGGCCGTGAAAATTTACTTCATCCATTGCTCGTTCCATACATCGTAGCCATGCTTTCGCTCTCGTCGGAGTAATTGGAAAAGGAAGATGGCGTTTCCGTAACATCGGGTGACCGTGCTCTTCCGTGTAGAGAGGGGGACCTCCTAAAAATTGGGTTAAAAATTGTTTCTGCTTTCTCGCTGTTTCTGTTAAATCATCTGGAAAAATAGGAGAAAGGTCTGGGTCATTTTTTACATTTTTATAAAATTGATCGACGAGACGGTGCAGTAACTCTTCGCCGATTCGTTCATACATAGACGCTTTTTCTTCCATAGGGGTGCTCCTTTCTGACAGTAGACAAAGGGTATCATCAAGTGTTCTTCTACGATTCATTGTAGCAATGGCTCATTCACACCGCAAATGATTTGATTTTCATCCAATATAAAAAAAGACTGTCTTAGAAGAGAAAATGGGCTTTTCTAAGACAGTCTATGGTACAGCCTATGAAGAGAGGGAACGATACGTACTCATTACTTTTGGTACATAAGCTTGTGTTTCTTTAAAAGGTGGAATACCGTTGTAGCGATCAACGTTACCAGGGCCTGCATTGTATGCTGCGAGCGCTAAGGTTGGGTTTCCGTTGTAACGATCGAGCATCTCTTTTAAATATCGCGTGCCACCATCAATATTTTCTGCAGGATCAAAAGGATTGCGTACGTTTAAATGCTTGGCGGTTCCAGGCATCAGTTGCATCAGCCCCATCGCACCAACCGGACTTCTCGCTGTTGGATTAAAGTTTGACTCTTGCTTAATAACTGCGTAGATTAAGTTTGGATCGACTCCGTATCGTTTCCCGGCTTGCTCGATTAAGTCTTGGTAATTGCTCGTCACTTTTAATGGAGGTTGCTTATTTTGACTCGTGCCGGAGACTTGTTCTGTCATGTTATCTGCGGTGACTCCGCCGATTTGCTTGCTCCCTTGAAAGTAACGGTATGCCATTTCTGGTGACAAAAATAAAGAAGATGTGGAGTCGTTCGCTAAAGAAGACTGTTGGGATTGTACGGCGTTTTGTAAATACGTTTGAAACACGCCTGCTACGGGTGGATTTGTTCGGTTAGGTTGACGGGAATCTGTTGCCCATATGGATAATAACTCTAATAATGGTGAAATATTCACTTTCCTCACTCCGTTGATTGTTGTAGCTCTTGTAATCGTGTGAAAAAGCGTTTGATCTTACTTTTTGTATTCCTTTTAGGAATATCGTATTGAGATAAAAGGGCATGGAGTAATCTTTCCACTTCTTCCATACTTTCGCCTTCAATCTCTATTTCGAAGTCTTCTTTGTCTAAGTAAACACTGTGATCGAGAAAAAGAGTACCTGTTTGATAAGGAATTTTTGCTCGCTTTGTTTGAAGGGATCCGAATGATTCAATGGGAGAAGGGAGTTTGGAAAATAATTGTATGAGTTGTGATTTTACTTCTCCTTCCGGTAACTCATTCCATTCTTTCAGCCTTTCAACATCAGCTCGAGAAATCGTTTGATTTGTTTCCCATTTCCCAATGTCAGCTTTTTGTTTTAATGTCAACTCGAAACTGTCGTTTTTTTCGCGCGTTCGTAATGACGCTTGTTTTTTCCGAATGGAAAATTCGGGTGTGTCATAATATATGTTTGTTTGCCAAGTGAATTGATCTTCAGTAATTCCAAAGTTTTCACATAACAATTGAAACTCGGTTTTTGTTAAAAGATTTTTTACTTCCATTTCTTTTTCTTTGGCCATCCATACATTCCCTCTTTCTCGTAAAGAGCAATCATAACTAGTTACTATCATAACATATGAAAGGAAAATATCGGGATAGATATTTGTTGAAAAACATTTTCCTAGTGGCTTTATCTCGTTGTGGTAAAATAGATGAGGAAGAAATAATGCGAGGTGGAATGATGGAACACGTCTTGACAGTTACTAACACTTCAAGAAAAGAAAGTGCGCTACATTTACATCCGATTGAAAATTGGCCGCTTTCGGAGTGGCAACGACTGAAAGATGGTATGCGCTTGCTGGTTGATTCCGAAGCGTTAACATTCGTATACGTGTTAGACTCCGATGATGCCTTTGTGCAGCTTCGTCTTCCAAGACAAGTGTGGCCAGTGCTAAAAGAAGCGTATGAAAAAGAATGGGACGTATATGCATCTCTTTATGAACCTATTTTACTTGCTCATTTTCACGAAGAGATGGAGTATGTATTAACGAACATACCTGGAAACGGGAATTATGGAAAGGAAATGGTGGAAGCAGTAGAGGAGATTTTTCAAGTACAACCGTAATAACTGAATAAGAACAAATGTAGGTGGTGTGTTCGATGAGTAATTGGGATACGTTTCTATCACCTTATAAACAAGCGGTGGAAGAATTAAAAGTAAAATTTAAACGACTACGGGATCAATATCAAATGTCTTCCCAACATACTCCGATTGAATTTGTTACTGGTCGAGTAAAACCGGTCACAAGTATTTTAGAGAAAGCCGCCCGTAAAAATATTCCGCTCGATCAGTTATCTACCCAGATGCAAGATATCGCAGGAATCCGCATCGTTTGTCAATTTGTTAGCGATATTGACACAGTGGTAGAAATGTTACACGAACGTTCGGATTTTATTATTGTTGAAGAAAGGGATTACATTAAGCAAAAAAAAGCGAGTGGATACCGCTCGTATCACATGGTCGTCAACTATCCTGTACATACGATAGAAGGAAAAAAAGAAGTGCTTGTAGAAATCCAAATCCGCACGATGGCCATGAACTTCTGGGCGACCATTGAGCACTCTTTAAACTACAAATATCGAGGAGAAATTCCTGCAACGATCAAAAAACGATTACAAAATGCAGCGGAGGCAGCATTCTTGTTAGATGAAGAAATGTCCAAAATAAAAGGAGAAGTTCGTGAAGCGCAACGGATTATGATGAAAAATCAAGAAAAAAACTATCGGTCAAAATAAAGTCTCGCTGGAGGTGTCATCGATGCGATTTGCAGTAACATCACGTGGGGATGAGACATCGAATGCTTTACAAAAGAAGCTCATTAACTATTTACAAGAATTTGACCTAGAATTAAATGAAGAAACACCAGATATTGTAATTACGGTAGGAGGAGATGGAACGCTCTTGCATGCTTTTCATCGCTTTCACGACCGTTTAGATGAAACCGCATTTGTCGGTATTCATACCGGACACTTAGGGTTCTATGCCGATTGGAAGCCGGAAGAAGTAGAAAAGCTCGTTATTCACATTGCCAAAACGCCGTTTCAGGTCGTGGAGTATCCGCTGTTGGAAGTCGTTGTCCGGTATGATGATCACACAAGAGCAGATCGCCATCTCGCATTGAATGAATGTACGATAAAATCTTTAGAAGGCTCTCTCGTTTGTCAAATGGACATTAAAGGCGAACCATTTGAGACGTTTCGAGGAGATGGATTATGTATCTCGACACCCTCCGGCAGTACCGCCTATAACAAGTCTTTAGGAGGTGCGATTTTACATCCTTCCCTTGCCTCTTTACAAGTATCTGAAATGGCGTCCATAAACAATCGCGTCTATCGAACGATCGGTTCTCCCCTCGTTTTACCTCAGCACCACACGTGTTTATTAAAGCCGGTGAATGATGTCGATTTAATGCTGACGATCGATCACGCTTCATTAGTTGGAAAAAATATTAAGTCGTTACAATGTCGAGTAGCGGAAGAAAGTATCCGCTTTGCTCGATTTCGTCCGTTTCCATTTTGGAAGCGAGTAAAAGAATCATTTATTGGCGATTAAATTGCTAAAAAGTTGTAAATTTTTCTTTTTGATACGGAAGGGAAGATGTTACCATTGTAAAAATTTTCTCTGGATAATGAAATGCCGTAAGCGCCCCTCCGAATACACATCCCGTGTCAATGTTTATGGTGTTGTTTATTTGTCTTGGCTGATGGACGGGAGTATGTCCATACACAATGAGTCGTTTTCCCCGATAATGCCGAGCCCAATCTCTTCGCACTGGAGATCCATCGGGATGTTTTTCTCCAGTAATGTCTCCGTACAAAACAAATGTTTTTACTTTCTTCCCTTTTTGTCCGATCAAGTTTTCACGAATTCCCGCATGGGCAACAACTACGTGGTCGTCTGCTAACCGCAAATAAAGAGGGGCGTTTTCATATAACTCCATAAACGCATTTTTTACCTTCTCGTATTCATTAGAGGATAGTTTTTGCAACTCTCTCACCGTCGTTTCTAATCCATGGGTAATTTGAACATTTCTCCCGAGAAAATAACGATATAATTTATTGCAATGATTCCCAGGTACGTACAGTGCGGCTTTTTTTCTTACCATGTTGGTAACAAGCTTGATCGTCTCAACAGAAGCAGGACCTCGATCGGTAATATCTCCAACGAAAACAGGCATTCTTCCTTCTGGATGAATAAATATACCTTCTGACTCATCGTAATGACATTTTTTCAATAAAGCGACTAATTCACGAAAACATCCGTGTACGTCTCCAATGATGTCATACGTGTGATTCAAGCACATCACCTGCTTTTTCGTGTTCGTTCTCTTGCTTGCCGTTTATTGTATCGAATAATCATCCTTATTTTCAACCAATGGTTCGTACATTCAAAAGGATATTGGGAGTAGTAGGGAAGAATGGTAAAATGCTATCATAGTATTGCTAGAAAGAATATGGAATGAAGGAGAGATAGTGATGCCGTTATCGTTAGAAGGAAAAACATATGTCATCATGGGGGTGGCGAATAAAAGAAGTATCGCTTGGGGGATTGCTCAAAGTCTAGCAAAAGCAGGAGCGCGACTTATTTTTACATATGCCGGCGAACGTTTAGAAAAAAACGTAAAACAATTAGTAGAAACGTTAGAGCGGGATGATTCACTCATCTTACCATGTGATATTACCGACGACAACCAAATTGAACAAGCGTTTCAACAAATCAAAGAAGAGGTCGGAACCATTCAGGGGCTTGCCCATTGCATTGCTTTTGCTAATCGAGAAGATTTAAGTGGCGACTATTTAAACACGACGCGCGATGGCTTTTTACTGGCACATAATATCAGTTCTTATTCTCTTACAGCGGTAGCCAAAGCTATAAAAGAATTAGGCTTAATGAATGAAGGCGGCTCAATTGTTACGTTGACATATCTTGGTGGTGAGAGAATCGTGAAAAATTACAATGTCATGGGAGTAGCGAAAGCTTCATTGGATGCAAGTGTTCGCTATCTCGCCAATGATCTTGGAAAAGATAACATCCGTGTCAATGCCATTTCAGCCGGACCTATTCGAACATTATCCGCCAAAGGAATCAGTGGATTTAATGAGGTGTTAAAAGAAATTGAAGAAAGAGCACCCCTTCGTCGCTTAACGAATCAAGAAGAAGTAGGAGATACAGCGCTCTTTTTAATGAGTGATTTATCGCGCGGTATTACGGGAGAAATCATTCACGTCGACGGTGGTTTTCATCAAATTGGTATTTAATGACAACAAGCGAACCAGTCCGGAAAAGGAAGTACGGGGGGTTCGCTTTTTTTCGTAACGAAGTGATTCACCAGCGATTCGTCACAAAATCAAAACCAAGCATCGTAACAATCCCAAAGAAAAGCGTCCATAACAGTAAGCTGATCGTCATCCAAAGGATTGTCCAATATTTCGAAGCTCCTAAAGACATTCCAATAAAAGCAGCGATATGGATCCCAAGTACAATGGGACCTAAAAATGCGAGTCCTGGCAGGCCATACTTGTTCCAAATTCGCTTCGCCCGCTCTTTTCGTTTAGCGGAAGAAGCTTCTTTTTTCTTTTGACGCTTTGTATACCATAATTTGAATTTATCGAACCCAATAATAAGGGCAACAACTGTACTCACATTTCCAAAAAAAGCAAGAAGCATTACCCAAAAAGGGGAAAGGCCTCGAAGGATTCCAAGGGGAATGACAAGTCCTATTTCAAACCAAGGAACTGCCGCTCCGATAAAAATAAGAATATATTCTACAACCACTTGTGTCACCACCTTGTCGCAAAAAATTCAAAAAAAAGAAACCGCATCGCGTCATCTATTCTAGCACGGAGTCGGTTTTTTTGGGAAATAAGTTAATGATTGAATTTTTGATAGCGAAGATAAAGCAGGAAAAGAAAAAATATAGCGTGAGTAAATAATAATAAAGAAAGAGAACGACCGGTAATTTCGCTCATAAAAGGGGAAATAATACCGGCTAATATCCCACTCGCTCCGCCAAACATACTCGAATGATTATCAAATAAACTTCCAAATAACAGTCCGCAACTTGCTCCTAAAAAAGCTGCCGCAATACTCGTTTCTACTAGAAACCCGGGATACATATGAGTAAATAACAGTCCATTACAGAGTGCAAACAGAAGAGGAGGGGTCATGGTCACGTTGACGATAAAGGTAGCACTGTTTTCCGTACGATGCCTTTTTTTCAATAAATAAGAATATAATAGCAATACAAACCACATATTTAACGCGAAAAAAAACCAAAGCATGAGCCATTCCTCCCTATATCTATCACTATATGCCGAAAATAAAAAAGAATGAACGATTTTCACGATGCATATACATGCTATTAAAGAAAAGATAGAAGCGCGGAGGGATCACATGGTGAATCGGAATGATAAATCAGAGCCGCTCTATTATATTGATCAACCTCAGCTCACTGCAAAAATTGAACAACCAGGACAACGAATGGTTGTAAAAAAACAAGTAGGCGAAAAGAAAAGAAAAAAAGGAGGAAAGAAGAGAAAGCAGTATGCATCTCACCAACATAGAGAAGTCAGCGAAGGTAGAAGTACGTTCTCAACTACAACGGACCAAGAAAAACAACAAAAATTAACGAAAAAAGAAGAAGTACCAACGTCACCAGCAGAAATAAAGGAGGAAGATACGAGCGTACAAGAAATGATTCAGTACGTAAAAGAATTGCCTCATTATATTGATCCAGTGATTGCGTGCGAAACGAAAGATAAGAGAATTCAAGGTTTAGTTGTCACGATTGATGAAAAAGCGATTACTTTGTTAAACGAAGCCGATCAGTTAGAATATACACTGGATTTAAAAGAAATAGAAAAAATGTATATTGTCTCTTTATAAAAAAAGGAGGCTGTCTAATAAGTTCTGAAAAATAAATCGAGCGTTCCTTTCAACAATCATTTAGCGCTGAAACGGTGCCATGATCCATTCATAGCTTGTTTCCACAAACTATTATTTTTGAATGAAACGGTGGCATGAGCGATCCATGGCTTGCTTTCATCAGACATTTTTGAATGAAACAGTGTTATGAGCCATTCATGGCTTGCTTCCATTAGCTATTTTTATATGAAACGATGGCATGACTATCCATGACTTACTTCCATCAACAATTTGGTGTTGGAAACATGCCATGATTCGGCCAAGAGGCGTTTCCAAAAGCAATTTTTGATGAAGCGGTAACAAAAAAATGTCCAAAAAGTCACCAATCATGACTTTTTGGACAGCTCCAAATAAAGATGGATTATTTACAGCAGCCGTGATGATGGTTGTTACCGCCAACGAGATCCGGATCAAGACATTGAATCGCACAGAAGCAGTCGAGGTCTACTTCGATGCAATATCCAGTCCGTTCTAAATCATCTACTGCACAAATGGAAGTAGGGTCCACGCAACAACCATCTAATTCAATATCTGTATCAGGACGTAACAAGGATAAGGTAGCACAACAAGATTTTTCATCCACTTTTTCTACGCGGAAAAACACCGTTTGAAAACAATGATCTGTGCCGACGCCGCCTACGGAATAAAAGTAATTTCCTTTTTTATTTTGCAACATAAATGGGACTGTATCAGAACCTGAACGATGATGACGTTTTGGACTTAATAGTTTGTCATAGCAACTATTTTTGCAGTCGGCTCCTTTCTCTACTTTATCTTGTGCTTCTTTTATCGATTGAACGGCATCGCAAACGCATCCACCTGCATGACCGTCATGTTTTTTGCAACCCATTTGCATTCACTCCTTTTTCTCTTTTCTGTATCATCATATAAAGAAAAAAGAAAAAAGGTGCTATTTAAGATGTGAAGATAAAAAAATGGGCCTTCTGCTCATCGGCAAAAGCAAACACGCTGTAAAATACGTTTTAATAAAGGGAATGACGGGTATAGAATGAAAAGAGATCGGATAGGAACGAGTGAGGTGAATGATATGGGATACGTACCTCCGACTAGTAATGAAACGGCCGTCCAATATGGCAGTCGTGATGTAAAAAGTGGCTCTTCTATTCGGAAAATTCAACCAACAGCTCCTGTACAATGGTATGGTATTCATAGATATCAACGGGATCCGTTACTCAATCGCCAGGAAGTGTATGAATTACTACATGATAAACGCAAAAAAGTGGAAAAAGAATTAGAAGGAAAAGGGAAAAAACTGGATACGCTTGCTTAATGAAAAAACGGTTTCTCTTTACGAGCGAGAAACCGTTTTTTGCATGGAAACGTGTTCGATGCCTGCTTCGATAAATGGTTCGGAAGTAATTTCATATCCAAGCTGTAGATAAAAAGGGACAGCGTGAGATTGGGCATGTAAGGTAAGTTTGGAGACACCGATTTGTGGGGAGGATTGTTCGATGGCATCCATGATTAATTTTCCAAATCCTTGCTTGCGATAGGGAGTTAATACGCAAATTCTTTCCACTTTTCCCACTGTCCCTGACACTCGCAGTCGACCTGCACCGATTGGTTTTTTTTGATGATATAATACGAAATGATTGGCTTCTTCGTCGAGTCCGTCTATTTCGATTTCTTCTGGAACGCGTTGTTCTTCTACAAATACTTTGTATCTCACTTGAAGCGCATCTTTTATTTGGTTTTCCGTTTTGGCGCGCCGGACTTCCACGATGATGTCCCTCCTTTTTTAAAAATCATACATGAATTGGAGCCCGTTATATAAATCTTTCTCCCAATATTTCCAATGATGTGTCCCATTGAATTCATGGTATTGATAGCGTGCATGACCATTTCTCAACAAAGTAGAAAGTGTTCGGTTCGGAGTCAAAAAATCCATTTTTTCTCCGAAGGTCGTCTCTACAGCAGTTTCCTTCGTTCCAATGGTATGATAAAGTTCAAAGTTGTTCCAAATATCGGTTTCTTTCACTCGCTTTAAAACGTACGCATCAATATAAGGTGATTGCATTATCACCCGGTGAAAAGTATTTGGATAAGTAAGCGCTGTTAAGAAAGAAATGGTTCCAGCTAAAGAATCTCCAATTAACGTGCGAGCATGGGGTAGTTGCCAAGTCTCATATGCTTGTTCCACAAAAGGAAGCAGTTCTTCTTTGAGAAATTGCATATAGCGGATATGATCATCATGGTGTGGGGCGTACCATTTGCTTCTTTGTTTGATGGACGGATAAGGAATACCTACTACAATCACAGGACGAGCCCCTTTTTCCATCGCTTCGTCCATTTTTTTAGCGATTTTTCCAAGTTGAAAATAATCGAGTCCATCTTGTGTAATCGCGAGGTGACATTTGTGTCCTTCCGCGTATTGCGGCGGGGTGTAAACGTGTAACGAAAACGTATGTTGAAGCAGTTGACTGTTGAATTGAATGGTCGAAATGGTTCCTTTCATATTTTCAATTCCTTTCTGCGACAAGTGCCAAGACAATCTTTCATTCATTCTTTATTTATCGTAACATAGCTGAGATGATAAAAACATGAGGTGCATATGATAAAATATAAGCAGAGGAGGAATTCGATATGAAAAAACCTGTACACAGTGACGTTGTAGAAGAAGCAGCTCGCACAGCGTTGAAAGAACGAGGGGTAGAAATAAAAGATATTGCCAAAATTGTCTATGAGATGCAAGCCGAATATGCACCCTCCTTAACGTTAAAAGAGTGTGAAGAAAGCACCGATGCCGTTCTTACGAAAAGAGAAATTCAGCACGCTTTACTCGTAGCGATCGAGTTAGATAAATTAGCAGAAAAGAATATGTTGTCAGAACCATTACAATCATTAGTGGAGTCAGATGAAGGTTTATTCGGTGTGGATGAAACGATTGCGTTAGGGTCCGTGTTTGGTTTCGGAAGCATTGCGGTGACAACTTTCGGATATTTAGATAAGCAGAAAAATGGAATCATTCAGAAATTAGACACTCGAGACGGGAAGCATGTTCATACCTTTTTAGATGATCTCGTTGCAAGTATTGCTTCCAGTGCATCCGCTCGCCTTGCCCATCGACTTCGGGATTTAGAGGAAGGACGTAAAAAATCCGATATTAAGAAAAGAGAAGATGAAGAATTAATCGGATAACTGTTTACAAGGAAGAGGTATTTTGCCTCTCTCCTTGCACTTCTTTTTCTGTTTGCGCTAAAATTCTTACTAACAGTAAAAGCATTCACAAAAGGAGTTTATGTTGTCATGGCCAAAGAACCGCATTGGATATATTGGAAAAAAACATTCCGTTCTAAATTTCAAGCAGGGTGTGTCAAAGCAAAACTGGAGGATAACTGGCACAATGGGTATGAAATTGGTCCTTTTGTCGAAATAAAAAAGTTAAAAACGAATAAGTATGTGGTGCGCTATACATACGATGAAATGTAAGAAACAAAGCTGACGCGGCCTGTTACCGGTCAGCTTTGTTTCATGATGACGACTATACGTTTGGTTTTACCATTTTTGCAGGGTCGACAATTTCATCGAATTGTTCTTCCGTGAGCAAGCCACTTTCCAGCGCTGCTTCTTTTAACGTTTGTCCCTTTTCATGAGCAGTTTTCGCAATTTTTGCGGCATTTTCATAACCGATATGCGGGTTTAAAGCAGTTACAAGCATCAAGGAGTTGTTCAAGTGTGCTTTAATTTTTTCATGATCTGGCTCAATGCCAACCGCGCATTTATCGTTGAAAGAAATCATGGCATCCGCGAGTAAATAAGCGGATTGAAGGAAGTTATAAATGATCACTGGCTTAAATACGTTCAATTCGAAGTTTCCTTGGCTGGCAGCAAAACCAATCACCGCATCATTTCCCATTACTTGGGCAGCGACCATCGTGAGCGCTTCGGATTGCGTTGGGTTGACTTTCCCTGGCATAATCGAGCTACCTGGTTCGTTCGCAGGGATGGTAATTTCACCTAGTCCGGAACGAGGACCGCTTGCGAGCCAACGCACGTCGTTTGCAATTTTCATTAAATCAGCTGCAAGTCCTTTTAATGCTCCATGGGCGAAATTAATTTCGTCGTGACTTGTCAAAGAATGGAATTTATTTGGTGCGGAACGGAAGTTTTTATTTGTAAACTTGCTAATTTCTTCCGCGACGTATTCTCCAAATTTTGGATGTGCATTAATTCCGGTACCGACCGCAGTTCCACCAATCGCAAGGTCTTTTACGTAGTCAATACTTTCGACAATCATTTCACGACTACGCTCTAACATGCGATGCCAGCCACTAATTTCTTGACCAAGCGTGAGAGGTGTTGCGTCTTGTAAGTGAGTTCTACCAATTTTAATGACGTCTTGGAAGGCTTCTTCCTTTTCTTTCAGTGTGTTCATTAATTTGTCAATGGCAGGAAGTACTACATCTTCTACTTTTTCGACAGCAGCAATGTGCATAGCAGTTGGGAAAGTATCATTGGAGCTTTGAGAACGATTAATATCGTCATTTGGATGCACCGTTAAGTCGGATCCTTTTTCTTTCAAAATTTCATTTGCACGACGAGCGAGGACCTCATTCATGTTCATGTTTGATTGCGTACCGCTGCCGGTTTGCCATACAACTAGTGGAAAATGATCATCATATTTTCCGGCAATGACTTCATCAGCGGCTTGCACGATGGCATCTGCTTTTTCCGATTCGAGATTATCGAGCCGTCTATTAGCAAGGGCGGTGGAGCGTTTTAAAATAGCGAATGCTCGTACGATTTCAAGAGGCATTTTTTCTTTTCCAATTTTAAAGTTTTCCAAACTGCGTTGTGTTTGTGCTCCCCAAAGTTTGTCTTTCGGAACTTTCATTTCTCCAAGTGTGTCTCTTTCAATTCTGTATTCCATCCGTCATTCCTCCTGCTAAATATTTACTTCAGTGTACGGGTTTTCCCATTTAGAAATTCCCTCTCCAATTATAGCTCAAACGAACGATTTATCCAAAGTACATCGGTAAATGTGAAAAAAGTCGTACAATTTAGTATCATAGTTGTGATACTATGATACTAAATGGAATCCATTTCATCTTGAGGATATTCCATGTAGTTTGTAAAAGACTAGCTCTTTGGCATGATGAAATGAATCAAGTATGTTTGAAACAGAGAAACAGGGGGTTTATAGCTTTGAATACGATTCGTTCTAAATTAATTGGTACTTTTGCTATTATTCTTGCACTTTTATTAGGTTATACGATTTATAATTACTTTACCCTTCAAGGGATGATCAAAGAGATGGAACAAGTCGTGGAAGAGGATTTTGCTAAAATTTTGTTATATAAAGATTTGGCTTATAACATGGCAGAGCGGAATGCTGTCGCACAAACATATGTGTATAACGGGGTGGAAGAACGAAGAGAGCGCTATGACAAGTTAACGGAAGATGCTCAAGAGATTAAACAAGCGATTTTAAATATCGTGGACGAAGAAGAACTATCGAGTATTTTTCACTTAATTTCCAATTGGGAAGACCGAATGGAAAATCGGGTGTTTGATATTTATGACGCTGGAGATGAATTTGCTGCTCAAAGCGTACTACATATAGAACTATCCCATATTGTCGAGAGAATTACGACAGAAGTAGAGGCACTCGTTGAAAGTGGGGAAGAAGAGACACTTCAAAATATCGCTTACTTAGAAGCAGCGGGAGAGCGTTTAGGAGTGATTAGCATTGCCGTGGGTGTTATTTTAACGGCTCTTGGGTTAATCATCGCATATGTTGTCTCCATACGAATTAGCCGACCGTTACAACGGATAACCGCAGACGTCGCTCGGTTATCTGACGGTGACTTAACAGGGGAAAAAATAGAGATTCATTCGCGCGATGAAATTGGACAATTAGCAAACAATGTGAATCAAATGTCTGACAATTTACGTCGGCTCATCGGAAGAACGAAAGAAACGTCGGAACAAGTGGCGGCGACTTCGGAACAGTTATCTGCTAGTGCACAAGAGACGTCGGCTTCAACAAATGAAATAGCAACGACCATTCAAACAGTGTCAAACGCGACAGACACAACGATGGAAGAAACCCGTTTAAGTTTGCAAGGGATGAACCGTTTAAATGAAGCCATTGCCCGCGTCACCACGGCCTCATCAGAAGCTTCGGTGAAGGCAAAAGAGACGGAGAAAGCTGCCAAGGAAGGAAATGAAGAAATTACCCGCTCTTCGGAACAAATGGCTGTCATTGAAAAAGAAGTTGATGAAACCGGAGCGATTATTAAGCGACTCGGTGAACGTTCCTTGGAAATCGGGACAATTACCGAAGCAATCACAAATATCGCCGAGCAAACGAATTTACTTGCGTTAAATGCTGCCATTGAAGCGGCTCGCGCGGGAGAACATGGCAAAGGGTTTGCAGTAGTAGCTGATGAAGTAAGGAAGCTTGCAGAAGAGTCAAAAGAAAGCGCAGAACAAATCACTGCATTAATTGAAAGAATTCAACATGAGACGGATGAAGCGGTCAATAAAATGAAACGAGGACAAGAGGAAACAGAAGCGGGAGTTGCGGTGATTCATCGAGCGGGAGCAGCCTTTGAAAGAATATTGGCTGCCATTGAAGAAGTAAGTTCACAAATTCAGCAAGTTTCCACAGTTTCAGAACAAATGAAAGAACAATCCATCGAAGTATCCAAACAGATGGAAACGGTAAATAACGAAGCTGTATCAACGGCCGACAGCGCACAAAATGTTGCTGCAGGTACAGAAGAACAACTAGCAGCTATGGAAGAAGTGGCTAGCTCTTCAGAAGAATTAAGTCGCATGGCGCAACGGTTACAAGATGAGATTCGAACGTTTAAGTTATAATATTCTATTGATTCGACATGGATAGGATTGGTGGATTTGGGATTTTGACGCAAATAAAGTGGTAATAAGGAAGAAAAGAGGTCGCATGATCATTTCATACGACCTCTTTTTTGTGCGCCTGGCATGGGTGTAATCTATAGGGTGAGAGTCCCGAGCCACGAAGGCAGAAGTAGTGGTTAGCTTAACGCAAGGGTGTCCGTGGCGACGCGGAATCTGAAGGAAGCGGGCGGCAAACTTCCGGTCCGAGGAACACGAACTTCATACAAGGCTAGGTATCATTGGATGAGTTTGCAAGACATGCCAAAGGTGATACAGAGTAAATGAAGCCGATAGATGGAAGGAAAGATGACATCCTTACCCAGGGAGGTCTGATGGATACGTGAAGTACCCTTCATAACCTACTTCATGAGGAGTAGCTGAACCATCAGAAGTCAGCAGAGGTCATAGTACAAATCGGTCTAGAACGGTTTGGAAGGACGGAACAATGAAGAGAGAATAGCCCTTTGCATTCAGTAGGTCATGATGAACACAGAAAACGTAGTACCTCACTTGAGGAAGGAAACGGTGAATTCCGTGGAAGACCTCTTGGAGGGTGGAGTGACTACTGGCATAAGAAGATAAGCTATTCACGGAAGGAAGTCTTGCGTTACCCATCTTAATTGAACCGCCGTATACGCGAACCGTACGTACGGTGGTGTGAGAGGACGGAGGTTCATCACCTCCTCCTACTCGATTGGATTATTTCTCTTTATAGATTCCATCGCACGGATACCGGTTTTCTTATCTTTTTTTCAAACTCTTTTTGGCGGAGTCCTACGCGGCGGATTTTACCGGTGGATGTTTTAGGTAAGTGATCGACGAATTCGATGGCTTGGGGATATTTGTCCGGTGTCGTTCATTTTTTCGTATGTTCCTGCAGTTCTATTTCAACATGTTTTCGACCATTTAAACAACATTTTCCAATATCGTATGTTTTCCATTGGAAGACTTTACAAGTTGAAAAAGAACATATATTCGCATACAATGGCATATATAAAGAACTAGTGTTCCCATAGAACAGGAGGCGATGGAAATAAAAAACAGAGCTATTTTTCTCGTAGATATGGAATCTTTTTATGCCAGTGTGGAAAAAGCAGATGACCCAACGTTGAAAAATCGTCCTGTCATTGTGTCAGGAGATCCGAAAGAGAGAAATGGAGTGGTGTTAGCGGCATGTCCCCTTGCCAAACGGATGGGAGTGAAAAATGCTATCCGTTTGTGGGAAGCACAAGAAAAATGTCCTGAAGCCGTCGTTGTTCGTCCCCGGATGCAACGATACATTGACGTGTCATTACAAATCACAGAAATACTCGAGCGTTTTACCGATCAAGTAGAACCTTATTCTATTGATGAACAGTTTCTTGATGTCACTGGCTCAGAGAAACTGTTCGGTCCTCCTTGGGAAATGGCGAAAAAGATGCAAGCGGCCATTAGGAAGGAAACACATGTTCGTGCAAGAATAGGGATAGGACCAAATAAATTGCTTGCGAAAATGGCTTGTGAAAGGTTTTCAAAAAAAAATAAAAAAGGAATTTTTGAGTTAAATGAATCCAATCTCGAGTGTCACATGTGGCCTTTACCTGTGGAGGACTTACACGGTGTTGGAAGTAAAATGAGCAGACATCTCCGTAATATGGGGATACGCACGATAGGAGGGCTTGCCACTTATCCTTTATCGATATTGAAGAAAAGATGGGGCATTTCAGGACAAGTGCTTTGGGAAAGCGCTAATGGGATCGATGCTTCTCCTGTAAGGCGAGATTCTCATGATGGACAAAAGGCAATCGGTCACGGAATGACGTTACCGCGGAATTATGAGACGATCTCAGAAATGAAAGTCGTTTTGCTCGAGTTATCCGAAGAAGTTTGTCGGCGTGCTCGTTTAAACGACGTGATGGGTACGACTGTGTCCGTTGGCGCTCGCGGTGCAAATAGAGACGTTCCGACGGGATTTCACAGACAAGTGACATTATATCATCCGACAAATAACACGCTGGATGTGTACGCCTCTGCTCTCACTTTGTTTCAACGATTTTGGGACGGGTCGCCAATCCGTAAAATAAGCGTAGGATTGTCCAATCTTTGCAGTGATAAATATGTACAACTTGACTTGTTTCAAGACGTCACTCGCAAAAGAAATCTCGGCTACACGACGGATTGGATAAAAAATAAGTTTGGCGATACTGCCATTATCTACGCTTCCTCATTAACGAGCGCCGCTCAGGCGTTTCACCGAGCAGCCAAGATTGGAGGGCACTACAAATGAAGGAACAATATTTACAACGGGGAAATAAACTGTGGGAAGGCTCGAGAATGTTTCTTCCGGAACATAAGCAAGCGCTCATCGATTGGCAGAAAGAACAACAAAAGGTGACAAAGCCGATATTGGACGAACAGGAATTAGATGTGCTCAACCGCACCCTTCATACCGCTCTCGTTCAACAAGCTTCCTTACGTATTACGTATTATGAAGAAGGGCATTTATTAGAAATTGTTGGTTATGTGGACAAATTTTTTGAGAGTCGGAAGGAATTACGGATAGTAGATGTTTCAGAACAAATCCATCATTTACAAATAGACAACATCATCCAGTTTGCGTGGACATCGTTAGACGAGTATGGAGAAAAAGGAGTAGGCTCTCGTGATTGATACCCATATTCATTTAGAACAATATGAACAGGTGGAATCACTGATTCCTTCCTGGCAAGAGCGAGGAATAGAAAAAGTAGTCGCGGTTTCCAACGATTTGCGTTCTTCTTACAAAACGTTAGAGTTAAAAGAAAGATTTCCGGACTTTATTTGGGCAGCGGTTGGGTTTCATCCCGAATATGAGGAGCCAGTAGAGCGGGACGTGGAAGAATGGAAACAACTTGTCAAACAAGAGTTATCTTTGATTTCTGCCATCGGTGAAATTGGATTGCCCCATTACAGTAAATGGTCGTCTCCTTCGCACTTGCCTCGCTATATCGAACGTTTGAAAGAATATATTGATGTCGCTCACACCTATTCACTTCCAGTCGTTCTTCACGCGGTGCACGATAAAGCGGAGCTAGTGTATATGATTCTTTCCGAGGAGTTTCCAGAAGTGCAGGCTCATTTTCACTGGTTGAAAGGTTCGGAGGAGGTCGTCCATTCCATCGTTCGCGCAGGGCATTATATTTCAGTGACACCGGAAGTATGTTATCGCAAGCGAGACGAACGATTAACAGTGCTCGTTCCCCCTGCACAATTACTCATAGAAACCGATGGTCCGTGGCCGTTTCAAGGACCCTTTTTACACAAACAAACGACTCCGCTTTTTCTGCAGCAAGTGACGCAAAAAGTAGCAAGCATTCACCGCATGACAGAAGCGCAAATGAAGCGTATTCTTCGCAGCAATGCTTATCATCTATACGGTCGAACAGAGTCCTAGCTGTAAAAGAAGAACAGGTGGAACAAAATATTGTTAAACGGACGAAGGATTTGGTACAGTAAGGGTAATATATCGAGGAGGTGTCTATATTGTCTGAGGAAAAACAAGAGCTGATTGAACGAATTGAAGCGGAAATTGAAAACAGCGTGATTGACCCTGAGCTCGGTGTTGACGTTGTCAATCTCGGTTTAATTTACAATATTGATGTCGACGACGAAAAAAACGTTCACATTCGCATGACCCTCACTTCGATGGGGTGTCCATTAGCAGGAACGATCGTTCAAGATATTAAAACGGCATTAAAAGATTTGCGGGATTTCGGGGAAATTAACGATGTAGACGTAGAGATTGTTTGGAATCCACCGTGGGATAAAAGCAGAATGTCTCGCTACGCAAAAATTGCATTAGGAATTCCTGATTAAAAAAAGAGAGTCGCGCCCTCATTGTGCGTGCGACTCTTTTTTATTTAAATAACTTACGCAGCATTTTTCCCGTCTGGCGACCAGCAACCCGCCGCGCGACTCGTTTCCCTACCGTGCCACGTTTGACGGCATTAATATCACCGAGAATACGTGAAATCAAGTACAATGTTCGTCTTATTTTATTAATATTCAATCATATCACCTCCGAAGATGATAAGACTATTGTATCATATATTGTCATAGAAATAGAGAGGGTGTTCATGTTGAATCGTTTTCATTGTTGTTCCACCTGTATTTGGTATGAAGTAAAGAAAAAGCGAGGAGGGCCACCTGTATTTCGGTGTAGTCGACTAGGATATGAAACGAAGCCAACGTATCAATTTGATTGTTGGCAACCGAAAGAGCGGGTGAAAAAAAGAATGGAGCGGGAAGAAAGCACGAATTAGTGTCATTTAAGTGTGCTATGTTTTTTATATTCCAAAATAAAGGCGTTCACTTTCCCACCGGTAACAAGAGCAAGTCCAGTTAAAAACAGCCACATCATTAAGACGATAACAGCACCGAGACTTCCGTATGTGGATGAATAGTTTCCGAAATTACTTACATAGAAAGAAAAACCGTAGGAAACAATTTGCCACATGACGGTCGCAGCAATGGCCCCTGGTAATACGTCCCGAAAGCGAATCTTTTTGTTCGGTGCAAGATAGTACATGCAAGACAGAAGAGAAATCATAATAAGAATGGTGGCGATCCAACGAACGATTTGAATCAACTGTTCCGTTTCTGAAGGAAGGAAGAAATAATTCGTGATTGTTCGTAAAAGGACTGCCCCAAAAATAAACAATAAGAAGATCAGTAAAAAAGAAATGATTAATCCAAAGGTTAAGCCGATAGACAAAATACGAGCTTGCCAAAAAGGACGGGAGTTTTCAACATTGTAAGCTTCATTCATGGCGCGAATAAAGGCATTTATTCCAGTAGAAGCCGACCAAATCGTCCCAATAATACCGAAAGTAAGTAAACCACCATGGGCATCTGTGACAATGGACATAATGGTCGCTTCCACAAAACGGGCCGTTTCGATAGGTAGTAGCGAATAGATGAAAGTAAGCACTTCCGATTGATCGATGGAAAAATATGAAAGGGTAGAAAGTAATAGTATTGCCATAGGAAACAATGAAAGCATGTAATAAAAGGCTTGCTCTGCCGCCAGACCAGTTGCTCGATCATCTGCAAGTTCTTTTAGAAATTGTTTCATTGTTGTGAGAATCAATTGCAAGTTCATGTAAGTATTACTCCCTTACTATCAATAGATGGCTGTATTATATCATAGTATGTAAACAGGCTTCGCTTCTTACTATCGTTTTTCTTCACATATTTTTACACAATTTTTGATACTATTCAGTGATATTCCACCGTTCGTTCATAGTGAATCATTTGCTTATATGATATAATTTTTAAAGTCAATGTAAATAAATATAAAGATTAAGTAAAGTACGTGACAAACGTGCCAACTATTGATTGTTCGTTTTCAAAGTACTAGGGGGTTAATATAATGAAAAAAGTAATCACATATGGAACGTTTGACTTATTACATTGGGGACATATCAATTTGTTAAAACGTGCCAAAGCTCTTGGAGACCATTTAACCGTTGCGATTTCAACGGATGAATTTAACGCGCAAAAAAATAAAAAAGCTTACTACCCATACGAACAACGAAAAATGATGTTAGAAGCAGTTCGTTACGTCGATCGAGTGATCCCTGAAGAAAGATGGGAGCAAAAAGAAGAAGATATTTTGAAATACGATATAGATATATTGGTCATGGGAGATGATTGGAAAGGCAAATTCGACGATCTCTCCAAATATTGTAAAGTTATTTATCTACCACGAACAGCGAACATTTCAACGACCAAAATAAAAAATGAATTGTTACTTGCAAAAGCGTATTAAAAAAGGGAGAAGTATTTCTCTCTTTTTTACTTTTTAGAGAAGGAAGAATGATAACGCAGAGAATGGCGGTGTTTTTCTTTCTCTTTTTAAATAGAGTATAATAGAAGGCGTTGTCATTTTTTCAAAAAAGAAAGGTAAGAAGAAAATATGAAGAAATGGACAAAAAAGTGGAAAAAGAAAATGAAGAAAAAATGGAATAAAGCAAAGAAATCTCCCCGGGTGCGCAAATGGTATCAGCGAGTTTTTGGTCTCATTGGGAAGTTACCTAAAAAAGAAATCATTGTTTTTGAAAGTTTTCTGGGAAAACAGTACAGCTGTAATCCCCGTGCGATTTATGAATTGCTTCAATCCCAAAATCGTGACTTCACTTATTATTGGAGTATTGATCATCGCTACAAAGCAAAATTTGAAGAACATAACGTAGAGACCATCCAGCGCTTCACGATAAAATGGTTTATTGTCATGATGAGAGCAAAATATTGGGTATTTAATAGCCGACTACCAAAATGGATTCCAAAGCCGCAAGACACGATTTATTTGCAAACGTGGCACGGTACACCGCTGAAAAAATTGGCATTAGACATGGAAGAGGTATTGATGCCTGGAACGACGACAGATATGTATAAGAAAAATTTTGTGACAGAAGCTAGTCGGTGGAATTACTTAATTTCCCCGAATCGTTATTCAACGGAAATTTTTAAGCGGGCATTCGACTTTGATCAAAGGATTCTTGAAACAGGGTATCCACGGAATGATTATTTATTCCATTATACAGAAGATGATGTAAAACAAGTCAAAGAAAGATTAGGAATACCGGCTTCTAAAAAAGTGATTTTGTATGCACCAACATGGCGAGACAACGAATATTATTTCATCGGAAAGTATAAATTTAACGTGCAAATGGACTTAGAAAAAATGAAAGAAGCGCTTGGTGAGGAATATATGTTAGTGCTTCGTCTCCATTATCTTGTTTCGGATCACGTGAATTTGGAAGGGGTAGAAGATTTTGCGATGGATGCTTCTCATTACCCTGATATTCGCGATTTATATATGATTGCAGATGTGATGATTACTGATTACTCTTCTGTCATGTTCGACTATGGAGTACTTCAACGCCCGATGATATTTTACGTATATGATATTGAAAGTTATCGCGACAAGTTAAGAGGATTTTATTTCGATTTTGAAAAAGAAGCACCAGGACCCCTTGTCACAACAACAGAAGAAATTATTCAAGAAATGAAGGAAGTGGATCAAATTCGGTCGAAATACAAAGACAAAATTGCATGGTTTGAAGAAACGTTTCACGCATTGGAGGATGGTCACGCGACAGAACGAGTAGTAAAAGCAGTGTTTGACGATCCAAATAGTCATAGTGAAAGATAAAAGAGGGAATAGTAGATGAAAGCAGTAGGCACGATTGTGAAAGAATTATGGGACAATATTTATTTAATCAATCGGTTAGCACGATTTGAAATAAAAATTAAAAATACGAACACGTATCTCGGACCGTTGTGGGAAATCATCACACCAGCATTTTTTATCGGGATTTACTGGTTCGTGTTTGGGTATGGTATTCGTAGCAATGAACCGGTAGATGGGGTTCCATTTTTCACATGGTTATTAGCAGGGATTACGATTTGGTTTTTTGTGCAACCGGCAATTACCCAAGGATCAAAAGCAATTTATACGAAAATACGCATGGTCTCTAAAATGAACTTTCCAACAAGTGCGATCCCGGTATATGTCGTTATATCTAAATTATATCCCCATATAGTGTTACTTTTTATTGTCATCATCTATATGCAGTTTGCAGGATATCCAGTTAGTATCTATTATATACAACTTCCTTATTACTTGTTTAGTATGGTCATTCTTGTCATTGCTTTTGTGTTAATTTCATCAACGGTAACATTGGTTATTCGTGATGTCCAAAAGTTGATTCAAGCGACCATTCGTGTTTTTTTATATATTACACCTTTTTTATGGGTGACTACTGAATTACCAGAGCCTATTCAAACATTCATGAAAATAAATCCTTTATACTATTTAGTAGAAGGATATCGAGCTTCATTTTTTGGGGAGTCTTGGTATTTTATTGATCATTGGGAATATACGTTGTATTTTTGGGGATTAGTCCTTGTTTTATTTGTGATAGGCTCTTTACTACACACAAGGTTCCGCCGTCACTTTATGGATTTTTTATAGATAGAAGGGATGAACGATGGAAAAAGCAGTCATTGTGAAAAACGTAACGAAAAAATATAAAATATACGAAAATCAAACCGATCGATTAAAGGATTTGTTGTTACCTGGTAAGTTTGGTGAGGAATTTTATGGATTAAAAGATGTATCTTTTGAAGCGGAAAAAGGAGATATTATCGGCCTTGTTGGCGTGAATGGTTCTGGAAAATCGACTCTTTCAAATATTATCGCTGGCGTCGTTCCGCCTACTAGTGGAACGGTGAAAGTTCATGGCACACGAGCAATCATTGACGTTTCGGCTGGACTCAATAACAAACTCACTGGACGCGAAAATATTATGTTGAAATGTTTAATGCTTGGGTTTACGAAACAAGAAATTAAACGGCTTGAACCAGAAATCATTGAATTTGCCGAACTAGAAACGTTTATTGATCAGCCAGTGAAATCATATTCCAAAGGGATGAAGTCTCGACTTGGGTTTTCGATTAATGTAAGTATCGATCCAGATATTTTAATTGTGGATGAAGCATTATCTGTCGGAGATAAAACATTCGCAAGGAAAAGTTTAGAGAAAATGATGGAGTTTAAAGAACGAGGGAAGACAATGTTTTTTGTCAGCCATTCCACAAGCCAAATGAAAACCTTTTGCAACAAAGCATTATGGCTTGAATTTGGTGAGAAAAAAGCATTTGGGGACATGGAACGTGTCATGGAACAGTATGAAGCCTTTTTGAAAAAATATAACAAATGGTCCAAAGAAAAAAGAAAACAATTCCGTACGAAAGGATTTAAAAAACAGAAAAAAGTGTTGGAAGTTGTTTAAAAAGAAAACAATCCTTGTGGAGTATTTTTCTCGCAAGGATTGTTTTTCGTACTATGCAACAAATAAGGGGAAATGGGCGATACTAAGAAGGAGATTATTGTTTTTCCCAATCCAAAAAAGTGCCGCTGCCGTTACATCCAGTACAATCTACTGGAAGTGCTCCTAAATAGTCACCCGGCATGACGAAAAACCCTCTTCCGCGACATTGAGGACATTTATTTTCTTGTTTAGAAAGGATAAGACGTTCTTCTCTTTTTTTGTCACGCCAATGTGAAAACGTTTTCCAAAAGGAAAGATTCATATTATCACCTATCTTCGCAATTCCTTATTGACTCTTAGTGTAGGAAGAACGGAAGTTTTCTATACTATATTCAATCAAAATAGAAAGAGGTGAAATGAAACGAAATGTAAAAGAAAATGGGAATTTTAAAAGAGGGTTGCTTAATATCGAGAATGTAATAAGATAGTAAATAAAGGAGGCTAACAGATGGGTGAATCTCAAACTTCCACACAAACGAACGTGTCATCCTTTGAACAAGACGTATATACTTTTATGCACAATGAATACAAACAGTTAGAAAAAGCAGGAGAGAGGTTTGACGAAGCGAAAAACGATACGCTCGTGGAGGAAAAAGCAAGCAAACAGTTTCGTATTTCTCCAGAAGAAGCAGGATTGATTTATGCAAAAGTTGAATCAAAAATAAGACAAAAATCGCTATTTCAATAATGATATGGCTGCAATCATAGATGATCTTTTCTCCAATGTCCTGGGAAAATATCATTTTTTATGAAAACATACAACGGGGAAAACGTGCTGTTTCCACCGTTGTATGTTAACTTTTCAATCGAAGAAGTCGGAGACCGTTGAATGTCACTAAGAGAGTCGCGCCCATATCAGCAAATATTGCGATCCAAAGGGTCAACCAGCCCGGTATGACGAAGAGAAGAGCAGTGACTTTTATTAAAAGAGAAAAAGTGATGTTTTGCTTAATAATGGCAAGCGCTTTTTTGCTAAGATTCACTGTGAAAGGTAGTTTCTTTAAATCGTCTTCCATGAGAACGATGTCTGCTGTTTCTAGGGAAGTATCCGTTCCGGCTCCTCCCATCGCCACTCCAATAGTGGCATGAGCAAGAGCTGGCGCGTCATTGATCCCGTCTCCAACCATCGCTATTTTTTTGTTTTGTTTCATGAATGTTTGAATGAAAGAGAGCTTATCTTCGGGTAACAGATTTGCATGAATATGATGAATTCCTGCTTCTTTTCCGATACGTTCGGCTGTATGCTGATGATCTCCTGTCAACATCACGGTATCCTTTATTCCAAGTTGATGGAGAGATTGAAGCATTGAAGGAACCGAAGAACGAATGCGATCTTTTATTCCGATGATAGCTACGATGTCGTTTGCTCTTTGGACGACAATGACTGATTTTCCTTCTTCTTGTAAGGAATGAATCATTCTAGTTTGTTCTTCTGATAAATGAGAGAAGTAAGAAGGTTTTGCGGCGATATAGCTTTGATCACCAATAACTCCTTTTAATCCAACTCCTGTAATAGATTGAACATCTTTTGCAGACAACTGTTCAAAGGGAAGTCCTATCTCGAGTGCTCTGTCTGTAATTGCTTTTGCAATGGGGTGAGAAGCATGTCTTTCAAGGGCAGCGATATCACGAAGAAGCAGCGAGTCCTCTTCTCCAAAGGGGATGACATCTGTCACCATGGGCTTTCCTCGTGTCAACGTTCCCGTTTTATCAAAAGCGATGGCGTCGATTTGCCCCATTTCTTCTAAATGAATCCCACCTTTAACTAATACGCCATTTCTTGCGGCATTTCCAATGGCAGTAACAATTGCCACAGGTGTAGAAATAACAAGTGCACATGGACAACCAACAACGAGGACAGCTAATCCTTGATACACCCAAGTATACCAGTCCGCTTGAAAGAAAAGAGGTGGAACAATTGCTGTCAATAAAGCAACCACGACGATTATCGGAGTGTAATAAGAAGCAAAACGGTCTACAAATGCTTGCGCCGGTGCTTTTTTCGCTTGAGCTTCTTCTACCAAATGAATAATTTTTTGAAGCGTTGTATCATCTATATGCTTTGTCACTTCCACTTCTAAAAAACCTTCTCCATTGAGTGTTCCTGCGTACACTTCGCTACCGATTTCTTTTTGGACTGGCATAGATTCTCCTGTAATCGTTGCTTCATTAATAGAAGACATACCTTTCTGAATGATTCCATCCATTGCGATGTAATCCCCGGGCTTGACAAGCAATACATCCCCAATTTGAATCTCTTCTACAGCAACTTTTTTCTCGACACCATTTCGCCGAATGACCGCTTCTTTTGGCGCAATCTCCATAAGTGAGCGAATGGATCGACGCGCGCGATCGAGAGAATATGTTTCCAATGCTTCACTAATCGCAAATAAGATGACGACGATGGCTCCTTCTCGCCATTCTCCAATAAGCGCTGCTCCGATAATTGCGATGGTCATTAACGTTCGCATGTCGAAACGAATGCATACGAGATTGGAAAGGCCGGTACGAAATAAAGAGAAGCCGCCAATCAGAATCGTAAGAAGATATAAAAACACTGTTAGTAATTCATTTTCATCGAGAACAACATCGGAAATGATCGCACCAAGTAAAATGGTACATGAACATAAAATCTTTCGATGTTTCTGGAAAAAAGATGGCTTTGAAAGAGGAGAAACATCTTTTTCATTACGTATGACTAAATTTTCAAATGCGCCGGCTTTTTCCAGTTGTTCAATCGTTGTTTTTCCATAAACTGTGAGTTTTGAAGTACCAAAGTTTACTTCTGCGTTTTTGACACCATCCAGGTGCCGGACATTTTGTTCAAATGTCTTTGCACAACTTGCTCAAGTAAGCCCTTCTATGCGATAAATATGTTTGTCCGTCGCCACAAACGCTCCTCCTTTCTCCTACATATTCAAGCAATGATTTGAATAATTCTATCATACTCAAATATAAGTTTGAATGTCAATGAATGAATAATTTTATTATTTTTCTCCTGTTATCCTTTCATTTACTTCAAAATATAAGGTAAAATAATAACCAGTGCTCTGATTGCTTGTTCATTCGTGACCCGGAACGTCCAGCAAACACAAGAGGTGAATAGGATGACTCATATGATTACTCAAGAAGCGGAATCGATTCAACGCTTTTTAGCAGAACATGAACAAGCGTTTGAGGAAATGTTATTCAAAGAGGCGAAAAATAAAGAAAGCAAAATTAGAGAGATTCAGTTTTTAGGAAATATTAATTTAGTAAAAAATGCACATCTATTGACGAAGTATGTCATTGAACAAGATGAAACGCAGCTGTTAAAACTGGCAAATACTGATGGTAAAACATGGGCGAAATACTCTTTAACCCTGTCATTAAAATTAGAGTGGGTCCATGCGCTTCGGCGAACAATATGGTATTTTTTACAAAAATATGAAGAAACAACTCAATTCCAAAATAATCCGAATTCTTTTTATGAAATGGAAAAATACGTGAACGACACCATTGATCAATTTTTAAATGCCTTTTTCATTGCGTATTCTCGTTATAAGGACGAATTGATTGAAACACAAAAATTACTCGTTGAAAATCTTTCCGTTCCGATTATTCCGATTACAAAAAATACGAGTGTTTTACCGTTAATTGGTGAATTGGATACGACCCGAATGAGTAAAATTGAAGAAAAAACACTTGTTGAAATCGGTAAAAACAGAATTCAGCAACTAGTTATTGATTTTTCTGGTGTCGTTCACATGGAAGAAAAGATGGGAAGTTATATTATTAAAATAATTGATGGTGCGGGAATTATGGGTTGTAAAATTACTATTACCGGTCTCCGTCCAGACATTATTCACCAAATGATTAAAGAAGGTCATTCAACTACCATTGATCGAAAAGCGAACATGAAAGTAACCCTTCAACAAGCGCTCCAAATAATCTTGAGGGAAGATGGATTTGAAGAATAAGGAACAGAAGTTGCGATAAATAAAAAAACCCTTGCATTATCGCAACTTCCTTATTATAATAGTAAATGTCCGAAAGAAAAGATCCGTTAGCTCAGTTGGGAGAGCGCCACCTTGACAGGGTGGAGGTCACTGGTTCGAGCCCAGTACGGGTCACCATACTGATATATCAACGTTTTTAAGCGTTTTAACAGATAATATAGAATAAGGTCGCAGAAAAACCTTATTCTTACGGTAAAAACCACTTCACTAATTAGAGTGAGGTGGTTTTTTTGTGTTGCTAAAATTTGCGATTGAAGATTTTATTGACGATAGGATATTTCGAAACATGACACTTGCTTCTATTAACAGTTATAAAAACATTCTGGGAGACAAATACAGAGATAAAGCCTTGTGCCTATCGTGACTATACCATTATTATCTTTTTGTATTCCACACATGAGCAAGGCTGGGGTTTAAAATGGGAATAATGGTGACTTTGAAAACTTTACAATTGCTCTCTTTGGTAAAGGTCGAAAATTGCAAACTAGAAAACTTTTAAAAAAATTATCGGTAGTAATTGACAATTATAAATAGTTTCTATATTGTGGATAGTATAATCATCCTGATTCTAAAGTATGATATTATTGCAAAGAGTGCATATGAGGTGATGACATGGCCGAAGTTCAGAAGAAAATACGTGGAAAAGAAGTAGTAATAGAGGAAAACCCTTTATCTAGATTCTTGTTTACCAATACGAAGTCAGCTTGGATTTGGTTGGTTTTACGGTTGTATCTAGGCTATTCTTGGTTAACTGCAGGACTTGGAAAAGTTGGTGCTGAAGAATGGACAGGCGCTAATTCAGGTGCTGCAATCAAAGGGTTTATGGAAGGTGCTATAGCAAGATCCTCGGAAGGAGATGTTGCAGGTTGGTATGTCTGGTTTCTTGAAAACATAGTAGTTCCGAACTCTGTTGTTTTTGCTTATGTGGTTTCTTGGGGAGAGGTGCTCGTAGGGATTGGACTTATTGTTGGGTTATTAACTGGCATTGCAGCTTTTTTCGGGGCTTTAATGAATATGTCCTTTCTTCTGGCAGGGACCGTTAGTACAAATCCGGTTATGTTTGTCATTTCAATTGCCTTAATTTTAGCGTGGAAAGTAGCGGGTTGGTACGGAGTAGACCGCTGGGCATTGCCATACTTGGGGACACCATGGACAACAAAGGAAAAAAATAACTAAGCAAGGGTTTCTGGATAGGGAAGGAGAACTTCGTTACAAATCCCATGCTTTCCTAAAAACGGTTTGAGTGAAGGCACATAAAAAAATTTTCATCATCATTTGTGGGTGCTAGGAGGACGTTCGTTGGACGGAAGAAACTTTGAAATGCTTCATCAAGCATACTTTCTACAAGCGCATTTACAAGATAAGCAATATCTTATTGAAACTTAAAGACAGATCTTTTGTAAAATTTCTGGAAAGCGTCCTTTTTCTGTGCAAAAAGAGGTACTCACGGCTAACTTGGCGAGTACCTTTTTTTATGACTCGTGTTTTGTCTCAGACTCGGAAATTTTTAATGATCTCATTCATTCACAATTTCAAAACTTTCAAGCATTTGATCGAAGCGGGCACCGTGACCTTCAGCAGCTTCTAAAAAGTAACTTTGTTTAATGATAAACACTTGCTCCTCTTTTGTAGGAGTAATGTACCATTTATAGACGGGGGTATCCCAAGTACTTTCTCCTTCCGCAATGGCTCTTATTCTTACCGCTTCGATGGGTTCGTGGATGTTTTCTTCTTCTCTGAGAATGAGTCCATCCATTTCTTGTTTAATCTTTTCAATTTCGGCTTCTCTCGACGTATTGTTTATCTTTCGGATTTCCATGGATACTTCAGGAAACTGTTCTCCGAGTTCTTGAGCAGGTACAATTCGATCACTAGTATCTCCTATTTCCATTTTGTATCTTTCATCATCGATATAAATGACATATCTTAATTCTTCATTGACTTCTAGTTGTATATTTTGTTTTTCCTTATGACCTTCTATTTCTATTTCTTGTTGTTTTTCTTCCACAAATAAGCTTTTGATATTTTGGATCATCGCTTGCACGATATCGGTGGACGAGGCAATTGCTATGAAAAACACCATTGCCACAATCCCTGCTGCCATGAACCAACGGGATGCGCCCGTACGTTTTGCTTCCTTTTTATCATGAAATAGCCTATTTTCAATGTTGTTCCACGTTTCTTCTTTTATATTTGTAGCGGTTTCTGTTTCTTGTAGGAGGTGATCTTTGATGTGTTGATCGAACGTTTTTTTACTCATTTTGATTCACCTCTTCCCATATTAATTTTAACTTCTGTCTCGCTTTGTACAATCTTGATTTTACGGTGCTAATATTCGTCTCTAGCATTTCAGCAATTTCCGCTTCCGTAAAATTGTTTAAATATTTGAGCGTCACAACTATGCGATGCTGTTCGTGAAGCCGGTCAAGAGCCATTTCAATATTGTCATAAGAAGGAGTGGAATGATGTTTTTTTTGGTGAAGATAATCAAGCAAATCATTGGAGTCTACTGCAGTTTCTTTTTGTGATGATTTGCTTAAAAATCTTCGGCATTCATTGATTAAAATCCGATAAAACCATGGTTTGAATGGTCGATGGATATCAAACGAATCAATGTTACGGTATACTTTCACAAACGCTTCTTGGACAACATCTGATGCATCACTATGACTTTTTGTGAGGCAGTACGCCGTTCGTAACGCATAGTCTGCATATTGATCATATAGTTGTCTGAAGGCTTGCTGATGACCTTTTTTAATCTTTTTAATCAATTTGGCTTCTTTTTGAATCACCAGCCTTCATCCTCCTCTTAAAAAAGTCTTCACTCTATATACCTCTTAAATGGATGAAAAGTTTCCAAAAAAATAAATCTTACAATGCATGAATGTAAGATTTAAGAGATAGATGATAATGTTTCGTTTATGGATATGTTTTTTGTAAAAAGAAAACAATGATCGAAGGAATAAGACGAGGCATTCATAGAAAACGCCAGTTAATTTTCTCTCCATCCCCGTTGAAATTTCATCTCTACTCCTTCTTCGTCATATTTTTTCCGTTTTGCCGTCACATGGTCGATGGAAACGGCATAGATGCGCACGCGATGAATACCTGCTTCTATCGCTTTCTCCACAAATTCCATTTTGTCAGGTGTAAATTTTTGTGCAATCGTACGTAGCGCAAGTTTTATTTCTTCTTCATCGGAGACTTGGTGAACTTTACCATAGACCATTGCTGATTCATATTGAGTCGTGAATACGTTTCGTGCAAGCATGCTCCATTGTTTCGGATCCTTCAGTAATTCACGTAACTCTTCATTCGTATAATTTTCCGGCACTTCTACATCCCCTACGAAGGAAACACATACGAGAGGTTCCTGGTCAAACAGTTCCGTTTTTTTGCCAGCGGGAGCGGAATGGAAATAAAGTGTATTTTCGTACCGGGCGATGGAAAGGGGTACGCTATATGTGTACGGTTTATCAGGGATCGCCATCGTTCCGTAGGTGGCTTTGTCGATCACGTGTAGTCCGAAATCACGCGGCATTTCCCGATCTTTCCGTCTCATTTCCCGATTAAAATCTGACATGAAAAATCTCTGTCCTTTCTTTTGAAAACTCTTTACAATTTTCATCTTAACATAAAAAATGAGTCCCAATGAATATTGAAAAAACACATTATTGTGAGAGAATGGCATGTAAGAACATGGGAGGAGGATGAGGAATGGATGTAAAGATTACTTTATTTGAATCAAGTCAATACACCGATTATTCGTTTGAAAATGCATTGAAAAGGGAATTGGCGAAAAGTAATCGGAATATTTTATCATTTCAAAGCACTAAAAAGAGGGAAAGAGTTGGATTTCGAAAGAAAGATATGATTGAAGTAAATATACAAATTGATGGGGAAGAAATACAAAATCCAGACGAATTCAATGAAACCGTAGCGAAAGCTGTGACAGAGGCTGCAAATCATGTATCATTGGACATCTACGGAATTGAATGAATTTTTTGAAAAAATGATTTGTCTAAACGGAGTAGGTATTGGGGAATATAGAGGAAAAGACATGAAAGGGGGGAAAACATGCTTGGTGTTGAAATTGACATGGTTGTGAAAGATAGCTTAAAAGCATTGGAGTTATATGAAAAAATCTTTGAGATCGAGCGAATAGAGGTAACAAACTTTCCTCGAGGACAAAATGAAGTAATTTTTAATCTATACGGTGTCCGTTTTCATCTCTTAGATGAAAACCCGGATTTTCACTTGATCGCACCAACTGAGGAGGATCCTAAAACGATTTGGTTTAATGTGATGGTACCTAGTATTAAGGATACTTATAGCAGAGCAATGAGTGTAGAGTGTAAAGAGGTACAACCGGTGACAGAGCTAGCTGACTACGGAGTAGCAAATGCAATATTTATGGATCCCTTTGGTTATATATGGATGCTCCATCAAGTGTATAAAGAAGTAAGCTTTGAGGAGCGGAATCGCATGTGGGAAGAAAAAAGAGAGAGGGAATAAGGATGTCACTACCTGTTCACAAGATCACTGAGGTATATAATGAAGCAACATGCTATAATACCGACAGTGAGAAAGGAGTGAACAGCGATAAAAAGATTCGTGACGTGGTTCAGTCTCATTATGTGGATAACATTTTTATCTGCTTGTGGAACATCAGAGAACTTAGCAGTTGGTGAACAAAAGGAAGTTGGCTTTGATATACGGGAAATGACCGCCTCTGCGCACGCACTACCTTCTTTTTTAATGAATGCGCATGAGGATATTGCTAATGTCTATGCCATGACAGTTCATGAAGAAGATTTGCTAGAACATATTCCTTGCTACTGTGGTTGTGGAGAGTCAGCAAGGCATCGGAATGTATTTGATTGCTTCGTCCATCAAAAGAACGATGACGGAACCGTTATTTGGGATAACCATGGAATGAAGTGTGGGGTATGCTTAGATATAGCAGTTGAATCGATAGGGCTGAAAGAACAAGGAGCTTCTCCTTCAGAAATTCGAGAGGCCATTGACGAAAAATACAAGGAAGGGTATGCAACTCCTACGAAAACTCCAGTGCCTGAGACAACATAACGGAAAGGTAGAAGAGAGGAATAAAGAGGGAAAGTTCAGTACGTAATACTGGACTTTTTTACATAATTTTTTTGAGAAGAGCTTCATGATCAAGGGAGCGTCTCGCAAGAAGGTTGATCGTGTTCTCTTGTTGTTCTTGAACAGAAATCATTTGTTCCATAATTTTCACTATTTCTTTTTGGTTATTTTTAATATCAGTGATATGTTCCGTATTTATTGCTACTTGATTCATAAGGTTGTCCATTTTACTTTCCATAGAAGTGAATCTTTCTTCTAAGGAAGAATATTTTTGATTCAAAGAGGCTACATTTTCCTCTAAGGAAGAATATTTTTGATTCAAAGAGGCTACATTTTCCTCTAAGGAAGAATATTTTTGATTCAAAGAGGCTACATTTTCCTCTAAGGAAGAATATTTTTGATTCAAAGAGATTACATTTTCTTCCAACGAAGAAAATTTCTTGTTCAAAGAGGTTACGTTATTTTCTAAGGAGGCATAATTCTGATGGAGAGATGCTACGCTATCTTCTAAGGAAGAATAATTGTGATGGAGAGACGTCACGCTATTTTCTAAGGAGGCATAATTCTGATGGAGAGATGCCACGTTATCTTCTAAGGAAGAATAATTGTGATGGAGAGACGTCACGCTATTTTCTAAGGAGGCATAATTCTGATGGAGAGATGCCACGTTATCTTCCAAGGAGGCATAATTCTGATGGAGAGATGCTACGCT
>NZ_WKJG01000028.1:0-35612 GCF_027853235.1 Aliibacillus thermotolerans | reverse complement strand
GTCACGCTATTTTCTAAGGAGGCATAATTCTGATGGAGAGATGCCACGTTATCTTCCAAGGAGGCATAATTCTGATGGAGAGATGCTACGCTATCTTCTAAGGAGGCATAATTCTGATGGAGAGATGCCACGCTATCTTCTAAGGAGGCATAATTCTGATGGAGAGACGTTACGCTATCTTCCAAGGAGAAATATTTCTGATTCAGAGATGTTACGTTATTTTCTAAGGAGGAATATTTCTCGTTCAAAGAGGAAACTCCTTTTTCCAAAGAAGAAAACCTTCTGTCATTATTGGTTTCAATTTCTGTCAACTTTGATAGAATTTGGTGTAATAATTTTTCACTCATTGATTATCACCTCTTCGTGATTTATTTTCCTCATTATATCACAATCAGAGCAAAATAATAAAAGCTATTCCAAGTGGAAATTTCACTATAGAATAGCTTTTTTTAATGTTTTTTAAACGCGACTCGTTTTTTCATGCAATAGTTGTTGTAATCGTTCCACGTGTTTTTCATCTTCTTCTAAAATGTGTTTGACGAGCTGGAAGCTTTCAGAATCTAAGTCCCCTTTAAGCATCTCTTTTGATTTTTTGATCCCTCGCTCTTCTCCTGCTAATGCGTCTTTTATGATGTGAACCGGATCCGTCGTTTTTCCGGTAATATGCTGCATCATTTCAGCAAAGCGCCCTTTGATTCCTACGTCTTGAGTCGGAATACCACCTAGGTTTTGAATTCTCTCGGCGATCATGGTCGTGTGTTTTTTATGGTTTTGTTGGATGTTTTGGAGTGTTTTCTTTAATTCCACTTCATTGGTATGGTAAATGTATTGATTATAGGCATGAATCGCCATGTAATTACCTTCTAAAAATTGATTTAATTCTTTTATGATACGATTCATCACGTAATAGCCCTTTCATCCTTTTACATCGTATCTTTTGCTCATTTTCAGCAAGTTATACAAGGAGGAGAAATACAGAAATATATTAGGAGTATTCAAAAAATCAAAAGATCCATTTACATATACACCTACATGTATTATAATAAAGAAAAATTATTTATTGTAAAAATAGGGAGAGAAAATATTGAGGAAGAGAAATAAAAAGTTTCTTCATCTTGCTATCATTGCCATATTCTTATTTTTTAGCTTTGGCAACATTGTAAGCGCTTATCCGGGATCTGGACAGGGGAATTGGGAAGAAGCGGAAATTGAAATATTAGATCCAGTGGAAGGGATAGCGGAACTAGCAGAAACAGGAAAGCTCGTGAATCCAATGATGGATAATCCAGAAAATTATGAAGGGGAACAAGCGACATTTGGTAGCAGTTGCTTAACTTGTCACGGTGGGGATGAGGGGGCCCAGTCGCCAGAACAACCTTATCACGGTGCGATTACGGTAGATTTCATTCGCACAGCAGATGAAAAAAGTATGATGCAAGAAGATGGCAGCTTATTAATTGAAGTGGACCCAAACGGTGGAGTGACGAACTATAAGCTTGTCGTCGGACTTTCGGAAGATGTGTACGATGGTGGTCATGAAGATGACCGAGCACTAGCAGGATGGCATTTTGCTCTGCCACAAGGAATTAAAATGGACTTGCCTTATTGTATGCACATTATTGGTCCGGGTTTAAGCAAAGTGTATCCAGATAACAATAACGCAGTATTCAGTGATATTAAAGTAGCAGCGTATGATAATTTTGAAGAAGGAAAAGGTGTTTTACAAATCCTTTCCGGTACTCAAAATGCGACTCCAAATGACAATAAAACGTACGGAACGCTCATCGTTGAGTACAAGTACAGTGAAGACGTTCCTGTAGAAGAAGGATTAACAGCAGCGGATTTTCCTGGTCCAGAAACACCGGGGATGCAGCTCGTTTATCCAAATGACTTCCAAGGTGAATCAGAAGAAGACGAGCAAACGTTATCTATGGGAGTAGGAACGGACAACGGTGACAGTAGCTCCGTGATTTATTACATCCTGATTGGAATTATACTATTAGTGATTATTTTTATCTTTATGAGAAGAAAAAGTAGTGTAGGTTCAGGGGAATAAAAATAGACATAGAATCATTGAAGGCCCTTTTATACTTCTTGTGTATGCGCTTCCGGTGGAAAACTTAAAGAATTATACCGTTAGAAAAAAGGGAAAACCTTACAAAAATGGTTCCAAGCAAATCCTAGTGCTTGGAACCATTTTTCTTAGCTAGTTATGTCTCACTCTCATTTTTTTATGACAAATTATAAATAAATGGTAATATCTGCTTTTTCACGCAATTGTTCAATCAATTGATTTGTTGCTTCTCTTTCTTTTTCAAAAATAAGTTGTTGTTCGATGTCTGATTTCATTTCTTCAAAGGAAGGAATATCTATCTCTTCCTCATCTCCACTCAATTGTTTTTGCATGGCGACCATTTCATCGTATGCTTTTTGCATTTCTTCTTCTGAAGGTGTAGTATCTCCGGCTTCTTCTTGAATGAGTTGATCTACCTTCACTTCAGTTTGTAATATGTCTCTTACTTCTTCTTCTGACATCCCTTGTTCTTCAAAGGCTGAGAAAAGTTCTTCTTCTGATTCGAATCCATATTGGTCAACTAATTCCGTTAATGTATCGTTCACTTGTTCCTCTGATGCTTCATAATTGCGAGCGTTCGATTCTTGTACTAATAAAGTTGTGCCAATGATGCTATTGATTGTTTGTTCTTTTAACCATTCTTCATCTACTTCTTCCCCTGTCATCTGCGCTTGCATCGACATTTGTTGAAATTGAGAAACATAAGCTGGCTCGAAATCTTCTTTTGGTATTTCTTCCCCATTTACTTCAGCAACGACGTTTGGAATATCATCAAGCGTCGGTTCAGGCAATTCTGTTTGTTCTTCATTCGTTTCTTCTGCTGCTTGTTCGTTCCCTTCGTCATCACCATTACAGGCGACACTGATGGCGAGAAATAAGAGTAGAAACATGCTAAGTATCCATTTTTTCTTCACACATATACCCCTTTCCAAATAAAACGACTGAGTGCATTTTAACATAACAGACGGAATATAAGGAAAAAAAGTTTCACATTCACACAATCTTTTATAATGAAACCGCATAAGAAATCCAAAGATGGTACATAGTACTGGTGAAAAGAAAAATATAAATGAGGTGATTGGAATCGATCCACGCCGTGCGCAAGAAATTGCGAATGACCAAACGATGAAAAACGTCACTTATAATGGAGAAATGGTGTACATTGAACATGTCGATCAAGAAAGAGGGGTTGCAACGATACATCCATTAAATGAACCAAATGTGAAACAGACCGTTTCCGTACAAGAATTAACAGAAGAGTAAAGAAAAAGATGATTCTCCATCAACGGGGAATCATCTTTCCTTTGTTATTTTTGAAAAGTACCTTCGTATAGGAAGGTCGATAATGGTTCTCTTGGGGACGGTTTTTCCCGTTCTTGTAATTGTTCCGGTAAAAGTTCCTTTCTGTCTTGGTAACCAATCGCAACCAATGCTTGAATATCAAATTTCTCAGGGATATTTAAAACTTCCCGGGCTTTATCTTTATAAAATCCGGTCATCGCATGAGTAATGAGACCTTTTTTCTTTGCTTGCAAAGACAAAAAGCCCCAAGCTGCCCCCGTATCAAATGCATGAGACGCGTCTTCTGTATCAGAAATAATTAGTATAAGCACCGGTGCTTTTTCACACCAGAGACGATTCCCTTCCTTAATAAACGGATAAAATCTTTCTCGGTCTTCTTTTGTGCGAGCGATAATAAATCGCCACGGTTGCATATTGTTTGCGGATGGTGCCCATCGCGCTGCATCAAAAACACTCCAATACATCTTCTTCCACTTCTTCCGTTGAAAATGACCGTGGGGACCAACGTTCTAAAAAAATAGAATCAATATCATATTCCGTTTCACGATATTGTTTGACATCAACATCTAACATAGTGTGAGACCTCCTGCTGTATCTTCGTATTTTTCCAAACCATCCTCATTATAATGTGACGAAAAAGAGTTTTCAAAGAAGAGGTACGTATCCTAAGAGGAAGCCGATACAGCAACTCGTTCCATAGGAAAAAGTCTTTATAAAAGAAAGGACTGTCTCATACGATATGGACAGCCCTTTTGTTTAGAGGATTTCCATTTTGGAAGGACCTTTTTCTCCTTCGTACCAATCAAATTCAATTTCAAAAGAATGCTTGTCTCCTTTTGTTTTATATTCATATTCGACCTTCAACATATCGGCCAAATTCACTTCCACCGGTTTACCGTCTTGAACCATTGTAAACTTTTTTTCTTCCCGAATTTTTTTTGCGATTGTCTCAAGTATGTCCGCAAATTCCGTATAGCTTTGTTTCTCTTCATGTTTTAACAGAATATTTGTGTTTGGGCGTTGTTCCCTCATATGATCCCCCTCCTAACAATATTATTTCAATAAAATGATTCGACAAAAAGAGTCAAAAACCTTTTATCTGATATAATGAAGATGTAACAAGTTTGTGTCAAAAGAAAAAGGAGGCTATTTGATATGGACTTACGCGGCAAATCAGTAATTATTACCGGGGCAAGTAGCGGGATAGGAGAAGCAACTGCGTTTCAAATGGCAAAAAAAGGAGCGAATGTGGCGTTAGCGGCCCGGAGAGAAGATCGTTTAACAAAGTTAAAAGAGCGAATTGAAACGGAGACAGATGGAAAAGCAATCATCGTAAAAACCGATGTGACAATAAAAGAAGCGGTGGATCGTTTAGCGGAAAAAACGAAAGAAGCCTTTGGTTCCATCGACTGTTTAGTGAATAATGCCGGTGTAATGTTAATTTCTTATATGAAAGATGGTTACATTGATGATTGGATGCAAATGATTGACGTCAATATTAAAGGGGTCTTGCATTGTATTCATGCGGTGTTACCAACGATGTTAGAACAAGATCGCGGGCACATCGTCAACCTTTCATCCATTGCTGGACATGAAGTGTTTCCAACTTCTAACGTCTATTCTGCGACAAAATATGCGGTGCGTGCGCTATCGATGGGATTACAAATGGAACTTTCAAAAACCGGCATACGTGTGACGAATGTCTCGCCAGGACCAGTACGAACTGAACTTCCTTCCCACATTACCGATGATCGTGTTCGCACGAAATTTATTAGTAACCAAGAAAAAATTACGCTTTTAGAACCGGAAGATATCGCGAATGGAATTGTTCACGCTGTGACGCAACCGGATAGAGTGAATACAGATCAAATTACAATTCGAAATAAGCCATAATCAGTACATATATGATGGCGTTCGGAAGAGGTGGTTTGAAATGTGCGGTCGATTTACGTTAACCGCGTCTTTACCGGAAATTGTGAAGGAGTTTGACGTGACGACAAACACGCTCACGTCGTACCAACCGAATTATAATGTCGCACCTTCGCAAGACATATTAGCAATGATTCATGACGGTACATCCACTCGGCTTGGAACGCTAGAGTGGGGATTTATTCCGTCATGGGCGCAGGGAAAGAAAAGACCAAAGCCGATGATTAACGCCCGCAGTGAAACAGCGCATAAAAAACCGACGTTTCAACGAGCCTTTTTTTCCCGACGCTGTCTTCTTCCTGCGGATGGATTTTATGAATGGAAAGCGAACGAAGATGGAACAAAAAAACCGTACCGAATTCAATTGACAGACCGCCAGCTCTTTTCCTTTGCAGGGATTTGGGAAAAAGCAGTAAACACGAAGGGGGAAACGGTTTTTACTTGTGCGATTTTAACGATGGAAGCAAATGAAGAAATGGAGAAAATTCATCATCGTATGCCAATTATCTTACCGAAAAAGTTAGAAAAAGAGTGGATTCGGCCCAATCATTCTCTTCAGACGCTCCAAGAGATTCTCTCCCAAAGTGCTTCCGTCTCTCTTCACATGTATCCTGTTTCATCCAACGTAAATGCAGCACAAAATAATGATCCTTCTTTAATAGAAGAAGTAAGTGAATGAAAGAGTTGCTTCACCTGCGACAAGGGGGGCAACTTTTTTACTATTATCAGTGCGCCCGGCATGGGTGTAGTCTATAGGGTGCAAGTCCCGAGCCACGAAGGCAGAAGTAGTGGTTAGCTTAACGCAAGGGTGCCCGTGGTGACGCGGAATCTGAAGGAAGCGGGCGGCAAACTTCCGGTCCGAGGAACACGAACTTCATATAAGGCTAGGTATCACTGGATGAGTTTGCTGAACAAAACAAAGTCCTTTCTGCCAAAGGTGATACAGAGTAAATGAAGCGGATAGATGGAAGGAAAGATGACATTCTTACCCGGGGAGGCCTGATGGATACGTGAAGTACCCTTCATAACCTGTTTAGCGATAAACAGATGAACCATCAGGAGTCAGCAGACGTCATAGTACGAATCGGTCTAGAACGATTCGGAAGGACGGAACAATTGAGAGAGAATAGCCCTTTGCATTCAGTAGGTCATGATGAACACAGAAAACGCGAGTACCTCACTTGAGGTAGCTACAAGCAAGCGATAATCCACGGAAGGAACTCTTTTTGCGATTTGTATTGCCATGAGCGCACCGACAACGAGTCCAAATCCATAATTGATAAGGGAAACAATGGTTGCGATCACAGTTACTAACATAATTGCTTGAATAGGAGATTTAGCCTTATAACGTCAATTATCACATTGTATGGTCGGTGAAATATCGAAGAAAGGTTCTCGCTCATGAAATTGAGCAGTATTAAAAACACTTTTTCAAGAAATCGCTGAAGAAAAAGGGTTTGAAATTATTATGATGGAGGTAGGTGAACAAGACCATATTCATGTTTTTGCAACTGTCCATCCTAAAATAGCACCTTCTTACACGTGAAAATGTTAAAAGGTGTTTTTGGCAGAAAACTTTTCTTGAAATTTCCTGAGATCAAACAAAAATTATGGAAAGCATTCCTGTAATGAAGAAATTTGAGGTTTAACAAAAAAGAGCCTCCTTGGTATAGTACAGGATATCGATGCATCGACTCCGAAATTAGAGCGCATTTTCAAGCTATTTCTGACGCAGGGCAGATAGCTAAAGGTGTAAAATACCTAAAAAATCAAAACGAGTGCTGCAATTATATCGAAAGAAAAATAAACAAACATGTCATATTTTCCACTGCATGACAAAGAAAGTCATTGATATCGCTGTAAAACAAGGGGTAGAAACAATTGTTGTTGGTGACCTCACAGGAATACGAGAGAAAGCAAATCTAGGGAAGAAAACAAACCAAAAATTGCATATTCTTCCTCTTGAGAAGATAGTTCACATGATCATGATGTCTAATAAGTCCTGAAAAATAAATCGAGCGTTCCTTTCAACAATCATTTAGCGCTAAACGGTGCCATACATCGTACATGGATTGCTTTCACAATGGTGTTTGGATTGAAACCGTCCCATGATCCATTCATCGCTTGTTTCCACAAACTATTTTTGAATGAAACGGTGTTATGAGCCATTCATGGCCTGCTTCCATTAGCTATTTTTATATGAAACGATGGCATGACCATCCATGACTTACTTCCATCAACAATTTGGTGTTGGAAACATGCCTATTCGGCCAAGAGGCGTTTCCAGAAGCAATTTTTGATGAAGCGGTAACAAAAAATGTCCAAAAAGTCACCAATCATGACTTTTTGGACAGCTCCTACTTTTTCAAATTGAAATGACGAATGTGGTAATATAGAAGAAAGACATCGTTTGGGAGGTAAAAAATGACGAAAAAAATTATCGTACCAATTGATGGATCTGCTATTTCTATCCGAGCGTTACAGTTTGGCATTCACTTAGCAAAAGCTTTAGGAGATGAAATACGCGTCGTTCATGTCCAACCGATGCTGGAAGTGCTAGGGGAAAATATTATTAAAGAATCCACTGAGATATTAGAAGAAGCTGATGTTCCTTTTACGACTACCATACGTATTGGAACACCTTCCTTAGAGATTATTGCGGAAGCAAAAGAAGACAACGTTCGTTGTATCATCATGGGAACAAAGGGAAGCGGAAATGCAACTGGTGAGATCGGGAGCGTCAGTCAAGCAACTCTTGCGATGACTCCGTGTCCGATTACGTTTATTCCGGAAATGTAGGGAAAGGACATCAACTACATGGACATACCTATTTTGTATGAAGATAATCACCTTCTCATCGTCACAAAACCAGTGAATATGCCTGTACAACAAGATCAATCAAAAGATCCTGACTTACTTACTTTATTAAAAAAAGACTTAAAAATACGTTATCAAAAACCTGGAAACGTTTACTTAGGATTAGTTCACCGGTTAGACCGGCCTGTAGGCGGTGCAATGGTTTTCGCGAAAACATCAAAAGCCGCTTCAAGACTTGCTCGTTTCATGCAAACAAACAAGTTTGAAAGGGAGTATTGTGCCGTTGTTCATGGATATTTACCGAAAAAAAGCGGTCAGTTAGAACATTACTTATGGAAAGATCGGCGCAAAAACATCGTTCATGCTGTCACCAAAGAAATGAAGCATGCGAAAAAAGCACAACTGTCCTATAAAGTGACGAGCCAAAAAGAAGGATTTAGCCTTTTGTCCATTCGACTTCACACGGGACGCTCTCATCAAATCCGTGTCCAATTCGCAACAGAAGGCCATCCGTTATACGGAGACCAAAAATACGGTTCCCACAGAAATAAAAAAGGACAACAACTTGCACTTTGGTCTACTCGTATTTCGCTACCTCACCCAACAAAAGAGGAAGTAATTGAAGTACAAGACTCGCTCCCATCCACTTACCCATGGAATCTATTTATATAGAAGAGAATCAAACCCTTCATTTGGAGAAGGATCAAATGACCGTTGCCAAAATGAAGGGGGAAACATGCGTTAGCGCTGCTGGTACGTAGTATGATCTACATATTGTAGCGGGAAAAGATTATCTAGGAGTATATCGGGTCCTGGGGTCTTCGAAGCCTCTCTTTTTTGTAATGGAAATGTGTATTGAAGAAGTGAGAGGAATATGAAATAATTACCAGTAAGTTACAATGCTATCAACTTGGGAGTAATAAGGAGTTGATATAAGTGGTAGTTCAAAGAAGGAATTTTGCAAACATTCACTAATATTTGTATAATAATATAAATAGGACTGAGAGAGGGTGAAACGAATGGAATATGTTTCAGTTAGGACGAAGGAAGCAATTGCGTATGTGACCCTAGAAAATACGAAACAACATAATACGCTTACGTTTCAATTAATTGAAGAAATCGATGAACTGTTACAAAACATCGCAAAAGAAAGAAAAGTGAAAGTAGTAGTAATCGAAGGTGGAAAAAAAGCTTTTAGTGCAGGGCATAGTTTACAAGAGATTCAAACCCGGTCACAAGAAGACGTACTAAAACTATTTCAACGATGTTATCAATTCATGCGGACCATTCGTGAAATACCGCAAGTGGTGATCTCCAAAGTAGAAGGGGTAGCAGTGGCAGCGGGATGCCAACTTGTGGCCATTAGTGACCTTGCTGTTGCCAGTGAAAGCGCTCGTTTTGCCACACCTGGCATTAATAGCGGCTTATTTTGTAGCACTCCGGCAGTTTTTCTTAGCCGTAATATCGGGAGGAAAAAAGCAGCGGAACTATTATTTACCGGGAATTTGATTACTGCAGAAGAAGCATTCACCTACGGCTTGGTCAATGAAGTCGTACCAAGCGACCAATTAGATGAAAGAACAGAACAATTGGCAAAAGATATTACGAAACAAAGCTTAGAAATTTTAGAAATCGGTAAGAGACAATTTTATCAACAATTACAAATGGAAGATTTCCAAGCGTTAAATTACGCGAGCGATGTCATTGCAGCAAATAGTAAGCACCCGGATGCGGAAGAAGGCATTCAAGCATTTTTTGAAAAACGGAGACCAGAATGGCCAAGTGAAAAAGAAAGCGTGAAAAAAGCTTAATGAACGGAAACATTTTCTGCCATTGTTAAAGCGCTTACAAATAGAAAGGAGTGTCACCAATGGCGTATGCACCAGGACATTGGGCTGCGGATCGTATTTTTAAAAAAATAGGAAACAAACATAAAAAATGGTATGAAAAAGTACAAAAAAGCCCTTTCTTTCATTACGATCATCAAGAATATTGCGTATTAATTATAAACTCACGCTTTACTTCATCACTGAAAGGTCGTCTTTTTATCGTATGTGATAAAGAAGGAAATATTGTTTCTGATGAAAATATTTTGCAAGCAGTATGTGAACAAGAATTTGCACTCATTTATTTAGGGATGATTGTAGAAGAATTGGCAGAAGACATGTTACGTGATAAGCCAGCACAATTCCATCAACTAGAAAATACCTTTCATACGCTGGCTGCGCTAGAAATCAATGATACATACACGGAAGCGGTGCATGAATCCGTGAAGGAGATGGTGACGTTTTTGAAAGAAAAACACGACATCGAAAGTCAATTGTCTCAAGTGTCGAAACGGCTTATCGATGTGTATAAAGAGTTAAATGCTAAAAACCATCAAACGCTTTCTCCATCTTTTATGACAGAGCTAGAAGAAGATTTATCTTTACATCGTCAATTGAAAGCAGATTTTCATTTTTCACTCGTTCAATATAGTGAACCGCGTCGCATCGTCGCTAAAAACATGGAATATTTTCGCTCCGCTACCGATTTAAATTTGAAAAAGGCAGAAAATGAAATATTGCAACAATTAAAATTAGAAGGGGAAACCATTGAAAGAATCCAACGTTTTCAACCATCGAAAACGGCCTCGATTACCGAAGCTTGTGCATATTATTTTCGCGAAACTTTTAAAGAACACGCAATGCGTGATACGAAAGCACTTCTTCAATACAATCTAGTTACAACTGAATAATAAAAAACTCGTTGTCCATAGGGAATAGGACAGCGAGTTTTTTATTCGTTCGTAAATTGAAAAATTATTTAATTATTGAAAAAATTTAAAATAAATAGGAATGCATTGAACTATATAGCATAAAAGTACTAAGATATGAATAGTGGTTAAATATTCCTTTTTCATAGGAAAAAAATGAGGAATAGGGGGGAGCGCATAAAGAATGTAATAAACGTTACATTCTTTTATGTCTAGAAAGATGAAAACAATTAAGTCTAAACTCATTACAATTGCTCTATTATTGCTTATCATACCTTTACTTGTATTAAGTATCGTCAATTTCCAGCAAAGTAAAAAGAGCTTAGAAGAACTAGGGAATACGAATTTGAAGAATAGTGTTGAAATGGCAGTGGAAATGGCAGAATCGTTACAAGAAGAAGTGGAGAATGGGAATTTGTCACGACTGGAAGCCCAAGAAAAATTGAAAGTAGCGGTTCTGGGGGAGAAAGATAACACAGGAAATCGTCCGATTAATAATCGTTTCGATCTTGGGGAGTATGGGTATATTTTTATTTTGAATGAAAACGGAATTGCCGTTGCTCATCCTTCTGATGAGGATCGACCAATGTGGGAAGAAGCAGATATTCACGGGGAAATGTTTATTCAGCAAATGATTGCTGATGGAAAAAATGGGGGAGGATTTTCTTACTATCATTGGGAACATCCAGTTAATCAACAAGTAGAGCCGAAAGTTGCATATTCTCAAGCCATTCCAGAATGGGGTTGGACTGTTGTATCAAGTACCTACAGTAGTGATTTTAACGCGCCTGCTCATCATATTTTAAGAACGGTTATCATCGTATACGTCATTACTATCATCATAGGAGCCATCATTACATGGTGGTTTGCGAACCGTATTTCAAAGCCTATCAATCTGGTAACGAAACAAATGGAGTATTTAGCGGACGGTGATTTGACTATTGGGGATGTGGAAGTAAAAACAAACGATGAAGTGGGAAGACTGGCTCGTTCTCTTAATAATATGAAGCGACAATTACAAACAATGATTACAAACGTGGCGCGAGCATCAGAATCGATGAGTAGCCAAAGTGAAGAATTGTCCCAATCTTCTTCTGAAGTGAAAAGTGGTTCTGAACAAGTAGCAGTGACGATGGAAGAACTTGCTTCAGGTGCGGAATCTCAAGCGAATCATGCAAGCGAGCTTTCTACCGCTATGCAAACTTTCACTGGCACGATGGAAGAAGTGAACGAAAATAGTAAAGCAATTGAAGCGTCTTCCGAAGAAGTATTACAAGTAGCCGAGGAAGGCCGGCAGTTGATGAATGACTCGAAAGAACAAATGGAAACGATTCATCATATCGTCCATCAAGCAGTGGAAAGAGTCCGTAGTTTAGATAATCAATCACAAGAGATTTCTAAATTAATATCTGTCATTCAAGAAATTGCGGAACAAACGAATTTACTTGCTTTAAATGCTTCCATTGAAGCAGCTCGAGCGGGAGAGCATGGACGCGGTTTTGCTATTGTGGCGGAAGAAGTACGGAAGTTAGCGGAAGGAGTCGCTCATTCGGTCACCGACATTACTGAGATTGTCACGAATATCCAAAAGGAATCATGTAGTGTCACTTCCTCTTTGGAAGAAGGATATGAAGAAGTGGAGCGTGGCACAGCTCAAGTCGAAGAAACGGAGACGAAATTTAAAGATATTCATGCTGCGATTAGGAAAGTAGCTACAAACGTTCATGACATGTCGGAACAACTATCCACCGTTGTAGCTAACAGTCAAGAAATGAATGCTTCCATTGAAGAAATTGCTTCGGTGTCGGAAGAAGCTGCTGCAGGTATTGAAGAGACATCCGCTTCCTCCCAGCAAACGAGCAGTTCTATGGAAGAAGTAGCAGCAAGTGCCAATGAACTAGCTGTTTTAGCGGAAGAATTATCAAATATTGTTCGGTCATTTAAAGTGAAGTGAAAATAAGGGGAAGGGACAAAACTTCAGTCATCGCCAAAAACTTGGCGAGTCTCTCTAATTTTGTACAAAGAACATTTAACAATGAAAATAATGAAAAAAGTGTCGTATGAACTGGTGATGCGACACTTTTTTCGTACAATCCGAACAGAAGTGGTTGTAAGAGGATTAGAATTGGAACAATTTAGATGATTCGGAGCGTTTTTATGTTTCATGCGACGAATGACGCGTTAAAAAAGAAGATGAATCGTCCCATAAACGTTTCATACGACGCTTCATTTTGTCAAACACCGGTGAATGGTCATATGAAAGTTAAAATTGGAAGAAATTAGGATAAAAATAGGTCGCAACATGTTTCATACGACCTTTTATTACGAGAACGATGCAATGAATGGTCGTATAAAAGATCCATACGACGAAATATCACACAAAATTCCTACTGAATGGTCTCATGACGTGTTACAAATGGGGAATCTCGTTCCAGGGAAACTTTGATTGGGGGCTTGCGCTGCATTCGGCCATCTGCTGACGATTCGCGTACATCATACTGGTGACATAGAATTATTGGAGGCTCTTTTACACTTCTTGAGTTAGAGACACAGAAAAATGGACTTCTAAGGAAATATACCGCCAGACAATAATCCAATCATAGAAAGAAGAGAAAACACCCTACAGAAATGGTTCCAAGCAAATTTTAGTGCTTGGAACCATTTCTTTTTTGGCTAGTGATGTCCAGCCTCTGATTTCTTAATTTAGTGGAGGTTGGGAAGCGTGGGTGTAGCTTTGTTGTAAAATCGACATATGAGAAGATTCTAATTGTGGTACTTGGTAGTAACCATTTTTATTTTGATACAAGAAGAGCTCATATCCCATTTCAATCAAATTCGGTACACTATCAGCAAAAATTCTTCTTAATACCGGATTGGACACTTCAAAAGCAGCCATCGTTAACGAAGAAGCAAGTGCTTTCGTGTGTCCCATCATAAAGCTAGAAATACATTCATCATCAAGTTCATTCACATTTTGTGCCGGTTTTTTCGGTTGGCCTTGCGTCATACCGTAAATGACGTCGTTACTTTGCGTCATTTTATACGAATGAGTCGCTTTTGATGGATCTTTTCCGGATTGAAACGTATCGATCACCGTGTTGTAAAGCCCGGTTAGAAAATTGTACTGCCGCTGTTGAATATCTTTTAATTGTGGATCTTGAATGTGGGATTCATATAACTTGCAATGGTCTAAGAAATCAATCATGCTTCCAATGACTTCATGGGCATCGAGGATATCGTGACCACCGAAAGACGTGTCAGATGTCATCCCTGTCATTTGGCTTCCTCGTTGTTGCATTTCATTTGGTTGCACACTAACCCCTCCAATTTAATCAAAATTCATTTTTTATTATGAGACGTTTCACGTAAATCATACATAGTTACAAATAGAAAAATTTGAAATATATTCCGTTTTATGATTCAATGGACATACAAGATCATACCATCATTCACTAGGGGAGCATCGCGTTTAGATGCTGAGAAAGAGTTTTGGCTCTGACCCTTTGTACCTGATCTAGTTCGTACTAGCGGAGGGAAGTGATATTGCGATTGTGAGTACCGTTATTGTACCCACGTATTCATGTAATGTTGCCGTTCTTCCGCTTCGGAAGAAACGGCTTTTTTGATTTTGGCAAAAAAAAAACGAAAATGAGGGATGAATATGTCACAATTATTTACTGAACGCATATGGGAAAAAGTGGAACCTATTTGGAAGTCTTATTTAGAACATCCATTTGTAAAAGGAATTGGAGAAGGGACATTAGATCAAGAAAAGTTTAAACATTACATGAAGCAAGATTATATTTATTTAATTGAATATTCGCGCATTTTTGCCATAGGAAGTGCGAAAGCAAACGATTTACAAACCATGCAGACATTTGCTAATTTACTTCATGGTACGTTGCATTACGAAATGGACTTACATCGTGAATATGCAGCGAAGTTTCATATTACTCCCGAAGAATTAGAGAAAACGGAGGCATCTGCTACGATGACAGCTTATACAAGTTACATGTTGAATGTGTCTCAGTTAGGAGGAGTGGAAAACGCCATTGCTTCGGTTCTCGCTTGTGCGTGGAGCTATAATTACATCGGAAAAGAATTAGCGACTTGGCCGGGAGCGTTGGATCATGAATTTTATGGAAATTGGGTGAAAATGTATTCTTCGGATGAATTCACTTCTTTAGCAAATGAGTGCAAAAATTTAATCAATCAAGTTGCAAAAGATAAACCAGAACATGAGAAAAAGCGACTAGAAGATATCGTCGTGAAAACGAGTCGCTTTGAATATATGTTTTGGGATATGGCCGAAAATGTCAGTATGTGGCCAACAGATACGATTGAACGTGTCTAACTTACCAACCTCGATGAAAAGTTTTCTTTTCATCGAGGTTTTTTAGTTTGAGGGGAAGAAAATAAGGAAATATCATCATATGGTACCATTCAAAGAACAGTCAAGCATCATGTAAAATAAAAAAGGGAACAACAGAGAGATAGAACGGAGGAACACCAAATGGAATTTTTAAATGATTGGAAACAATGGTTGTGGGATTTACCATGGATCGATATTGGCATTGCAGTCATTATCGCTGCTGCTATTTTTTTATTGCGTAAAATATTCACAAAGTATATTTTTAAAATGATTTTAGTTTTTGCGAACAAAGCCTCCCACTTACTCCAAAATTTGTTATTGGCATTTGAAAAGCCGATACATTTTTTTATTGGCGTCTTAGGGATTTATTTAGCCCTCTTATACTTACCGATACCGTCGGAGAATTTACACTTTATCCATCAAGTATTTCGCTCAATCATTGTCGCTGTCATTGGATGGGGATTTTTTAATTTTGCAAGTACCACTTCTCAATTATACAATAAAATCGCTTTAAAAATGGAAGACGGAAAAGACAGTATGCTTATTCCGTTTTTATCAAGAATCATTCGCTTTGTCATCGTTGCACTCACTTTAACGATTATTGCTTTTGAATTTGGCTATGATGTGAATGGTTTTATTGCCGGGCTGGGACTCGGGGGACTTGCTTTTGCTCTTGCTGCACAAGATACTATTAGCAACTTTTTTGGAGGTGTGATTATCGTCACAGAAAGACCCTTTAAAAAAGGAGATTGGATTGCTACTCCTACGGTAGAAGGAATTGTGGAAGACATTTCTTTTCGCAGTACGAAAATCCGTGCTTTTGAAGATTCAATCGTAGTCGTACCTAATAATACCATTGCTCATGAACCGATTACGAATTGGTCAGCCATGACAAAACGACTCATTACTTTTACAGTGGAAATTGATAAATCCACTCCACGGGAAAAAGTGGAAAAAGTAGTACAAGATATTGAACAGATGCTACGACATGACGAAGATATTCACCAAGAATTAATCATTGTGAACTTTAATCAATTAAAAGATTATTCTTATGAAATTTATTTGTACTTTTTCTCGAAAACAACTGCCTGGGTCGAGTGGACGAAAGTGAAACAAAAGATAAATATGGAAATATTGCGGATTTTAGATGACAATCAAGTGGAGTTGGCATATCCTACGCAATCGCTTTATGTGGAAAATGGAGAAGAAGAATTTTTGCATGCGTTGCGAGAAGAAAAGGTAAAAGAAATAAACGAACGCTCAAAAGATTCAGAAGAATAGCATTTAAGACGTTTCTGTGAAACCTCCCGGAATTGCTCGCTATGTTTTTGCAGATTTCTTATAATGAAAAGTGAGAGGATACGTCGGGCACAGAAAGGGAGAATCGATGAATGGAACAGATACAAACTTTCTCTTTGTCGAAAAGCTTGGCTGTTCGTGAAGTGCTAGAATTTGTCCGTCAATTGGAAGGGTTTGAAAGTGTGGTCTTTTTTGAAAAGAACGGTGCTGTCGCTAATGGCAAAAGTCTCCTCGGCATGATGTCCATGTTTACGACGATTCGGATTGGTGATAAAGTGCATACGCGAATCAAAGGAACGGATGCGGATGAGGTTTTTAAACTTGTAGAAGACTGGCTTTGTGACAATCGAAGTATGGAAGATGTCGAAATGCTTGGTATTTGGGAAGAAGAAGGAGTAGAAACGGTAGAAAAAGCGATGACTCGTTCTCTATCCAGCTGGTCGCCCGATGCATATTACGCCACCAAATCATGCTTGAAGATTATGAGATAACAATAGATATATAGAAAAATAAGATCGGCTGTTTTAGCGAAGAAGAAAGCTAAAACAGCTTTTTCGTTGCTTCTTTAGTGTATAATAAGATGCATAAAATTGCCTTTGAATCTACAGCTAGAAAGAAGGGTTACGAATGATTACACGTCAGACAAGGGATTTTTGGAAAGCAACGATTGCATTAGGAAGTGCTTCCATACTAATGTTTGCAAATATTTATTTCCCTCAACCATTGCTTCCTTTGTTTACAAAGGAATTTAATATTTCGGAGACAACAGCTGCTTTAACCATTTCCGTTTCATTATTTGTATTAGGAATCAGTTTTTTTATTTATACGTCTCTTTCCGATGCGTACGGTAGAAGGAATATTATTTTTATTGCGATGATCTTAGGAATGATCGGGACGGTTGCCATTAGCATCTCTCCCACATTTGAAGTCTTACTCATTGCGAGAATTTTTCAAGCAATTGCTCTTGCCGGGATTCCGGTGGCAGCAATGGCTTACATCAGCGAAGAATTTGATATGAAAGCAATGGCTATCGCTGTTGGAATTTACATTAGTTGTAATAGTTTTGGTGGGATGGGAGGACGGGTATTAAGCGGTGTGCTTACCGATGTTTTTAACTGGAGAACAGCATTTTTCCTCATGGCAGTCGTTAGTGCCATCATTTTTATACTCGTCTATTTGTTATTGCCTCCATCCCGTCGATTTCAACCTCGTCCGTTCCATTTAAAAACAGTCATCCAAGACAACAAAGGCCATTTAATTAATCCGGTCATGCTATATGCTTATATCATCGGTGGATTACATTTTTTTGTGTTTATTGGTGTTTTTAACTTTATTACATACTATTTGAGTGGAGAGCCGTTTTCTGTTTCTACTTCTGTGTTAGGGGGGTTGTTTCTTACTTATGCTGCCGGCACAATCAGCTCATCTTTAGCGGGGAAAGCCTCCCAAAGGTGGAAGCAGACTACATGTATGTTTATTGGAATTCTATGCATGGTCGTCAGTTTAACTTTCACCTTGATCCCATCATTTATCGTCATCATTTTTAGTTTATTGTTATTAAGTTTCGGTTTTTTCTTCGTTCATTCCAGCTCGAGCGCATGGGTCACTCGTCACGCAATGGAAGCAAAAGCAAGCGCATCCGGCCTTTATTTAACTTCTTATTATATTGGGGGAAGTATAGGAAGTATTTATTATGGTTTTTTATGGCCGATGTATAAGTGGCCAGGTGTGATTATTGGCTCTCTTTTTATCTTGCTGATTACTTCTATTTTTACGTTTCTTTTATTTCGCATCGAAAAGAGAGAAAAGGTGCTGTTATGACACAGAACCCTTTCGTGTTCAGATGATTTCACCGGTTATTCTCTTTGTATACCCAACTTTTGCAAAATTTATTAAAAAAACTTCTAAAAAAGGGTTGCATTTACGAGGGGTCTGTTATATTATAATAACCAGAAACGTAAACTGTATTAAAACAGAATAGAGAGAAGCTGGATAGGGGCTGGCTGAATCTCTTGAATTTGGAAAGGGAGATGAGAAACATGGCAAACTTGCAAGCAGAAGCACAAAAAATTCGCGAAGATTGGGAAAATAATGAACGTTGGGAAGGGGTAGAGAGACCATATTCCGCTGAAGATGTTGTAAGACTTCGTGGTTCCTTACAAATTGAACATACATTGGCAAAAAAAGGAGCAGAAAAACTTTGGAAGCTTCTCCATGAAGAGCCTTATGTCAATGCATTAGGAGCGCTTACGGGTAACCAAGCAGTACAACAAGTAAAAGCTGGCTTAAAAGCCATTTATTTAAGTGGTTGGCAAGTAGCAGCTGATGCAAACCTTGCCGGACAAATGTATCCTGACCAAAGCTTATATCCGGCAAACAGTGTACCGCATGTTGTAAAGCGTATTAACCAAGCATTGCAACGGGCGGATCAAATTCAACATATGGAAGGCGAAGGGGATATCGACTTTTTTGCTCCGATTGTTGCTGACGCTGAAGCAGGATTCGGTGGTCAATTGAACGTATTTGAATTAATGAAAGCGATGATTGAAGCGGGTGCTTCAGGTGTTCACTTTGAAGATCAACTTGCATCGGAGAAGAAATGCGGTCACTTAGGTGGTAAAGTGCTTATCCCAACACAAACAGCTGTTCGCAACCTTATTGCAGCGCGACTTGCAGCAGACGTTAGCGGTGTAGATACAATCATTTGTGCCCGCACAGATGCAAATGCAGCGGACCTTATTACGAGTGACATTGATGACAATGATAAAGAGTTTATTACCGGTGAACGTACAACCGAAGGGTTTTATCGTACAAGAGCAGGTCTTGATCAGGCGATTTCTCGCGGTCTTGCTTATGCTCCGTATGCGGATCTTATCTGGTGTGAAACAGCTAAACCAGATTTGGAAGAAGCCCGTCGTTTTGCTGAAGCAATTCATGCAAAGTATCCAAACAAAATGCTTGCTTATAACTGTTCTCCATCCTTTAACTGGGAAGCAAACCTCGATCAAGAAACAATCGAGAAGTTCCAAGTGGAACTTGGCAAAATGGGATACAAATTCCAGTTCGTTACTCTTGCTGGATTCCATGCGCTTAACCATAGCATGTTCACTCTTGCTCGTGGCTATAAAGAGCGCGGTATGGCCGCTTACTCTGAATTGCAACAAGCAGAATTTGCAAGCGAAAAAGACGGTTATACAGCAACTCGTCACCAACGTGAAGTAGGTACAGGATACTTTGATGAAATTTCTCAAGTAATCACTGGTGGAACTTCTTCCACAACAGCGATGGCAGGTTCTACAGAAACAGCACAATTTAATAACTAATTTGATAAAAAGAAAAGAGCGTCAATGAGTGACGCTCTTTTTGTATGTGTATAAATGAGTCAGTTATTCCAATGGTAGTTTTGTGTCAGAGAGTAAAATACCGTCTTCATCCACATAGGCCCAAGCACCCGGTTTCCATTCTACATTCGCAAATAAAAGAGGGATATTCGTTTCTCCTTCTCCTTTTTTCATTGATTTAAACGGGCAAGTCCCTAACGCACGAACACCAACAGGCATCGCGTTAATATCACCGGAATCGCGAATAGCCCCGTTAATAATGACACCGGCAAGCTTTCTATTTTGCGCAATCGCTGCTAAATTGTCTCCCATCAATGCGACTCGCATAGAAGCGCCACCATCAACGACGAGAACGCTTCCGGCAGGGATTTCTTCCAATGCTTTTTTAACGAGAACGTTATCCTCATATACTTTTACGGTATGAATCGGTCCGTAAAAAGTCTTTTTTTGCCCATAGCATTGAAACAATGGATCAGCGAGCACTACTTTATCTTTATGTACGTCACAAATGTCTGCAGTTAAACCCATCTGTCAAACTCCTTCCTTGAAAAGTCATACCTATCAATAATTCGAGAGCTGATAAGTTAATTCCTTCTTTTTGTTATAATTTTTTAAATGTAGTTGTGTTAAAAAATGATATAGGATACCCTATTTTTAGAATAGGTAATAAAGAAGAGGAGTGGAATGTAAATGGATAAAATTAGAGTTGGAATTGCGGGGTATGGGAATCTCGGAAAAGGAGTAGAGCGTGCCCTTCGTCAAAATGATGATATGACCTTAGTGGCAGTGTTTTCCAGAAGAGATCCAAGCCAGGTAGATGTAGAAGATAAGCAAGTAAAAGTCGTTAAGATGGATGACGTAACATCTTATCAAGATGATATTGATGTCATGATTTTATGCGGGGGATCTGCTTCCGATTTACCTAAACAAGCGCCACAATTAGCGCAGATCTTTAATACTGTTGATAGTTATGACAATCATGCTAAAATACCCGAATATTTTGAAACGGTAGATGCTTCTTCCAAAGAAGCCGGGACAACGAGCATTATTTCGATCGGATGGGATCCTGGATTTTTTTCTTTAAACCGTTTGCTTGGAGAAGCGACGTTACCAGAAGGAAATACATATACGTTTTGGGGAAAAGGATTAAGCCAAGGACACTCTGACGCCGTGAGAAGAGTAGAAGGGGTGAAAGCAGGAGTCCAATATACCCTTCCTCTCGAAGAAGCTGTCAATCAAGTACGTAGCGGAGAAAATCCAACGTTAGAGAAAAAGGACATGCATCGAAGAGAGTGTTATGTCGTTCCGGAAGAAGGAGCAAATAAAGAAGAAATTGAACACAAGATTAAAACGATGCCTCACTACTTCGCAGATTATGAAACGACCGTTCACTTTATTACGGAAGAAGAATTAAAAAGAGAACATTCTGCTATGCCCCATGGTGGTTTTGTCATCCGGAGCGGTAAAACAGGAGAAGGTACAAATCAATTGATGGAGTATTCTTTAAAACTTGGAAGCAATCCCGAATTTACATCCAGTGTACTAGTGGCTTATGCGCGAGCGGCATATCGTCTCAATAAACAAGGCGATATCGGAGCGAAAACGATGTTTGATATTGCACCGGGGCTTCTTTCTCCAAAATCACCAGCTGAATTAAGAAAAGAATTATTGTAAGAAAATAACTGTCTCCCTTTTGTTGGGAGACAGTTATTTTTTCCATATCAAAGCTCAACATGAACGTTAAATCAAACTATTTTACAAATCATTAAATTTTGAGTATTCTATTATTTGAACATTGTAATATTTTGTGATAAGAACTTTTACGTTTTCTCATTAAAAATATAGAGGTGGTTTAAATTCATCTGAAAAGGGTAGATGACGAAAGGGTTAATAGGAGAAAGGTGATTAATTAAATTTATTATTAAATGATATTGACTTTAATCTAAATCTTGTATTATACTGAACATGGTCAAAAATAGAAAAAAAGGAGTGTTTTGACAGATGAGTGAAAAGCGCATGGTAGGAAAACAAGCCCCACGTTTTGAAATGGACGCAGTCATGCCAAACAAAGAGTTTGGAAAAGTAAGCTTAGAAGAAATTATGAAACAAGATAAGTGGACCGTACTTTTCTTCTATCCGATGGACTTTACGTTCGTATGTCCAACAGAAATTACTGCCATTAGTGATCGTTACGATGAGTTTGAAGATTTGGATACAGAAGTCATTGGTGTATCTACAGACACTATCCATACGCACTTAGCTTGGATTAATACAGATCGGGACGATAACGGTCTCGGCCAATTAAACTATCCTCTTGCAGCTGACACAAACCACCGTGTATCTGAAGAATACGGTGTGCTCATAGAAGACGAAGGGGTCGCTCTTCGCGGTCTTTTCATCATTAACCCTGAAGGTGAACTAATGTATTCCGTGATTAACCACAATAACATCGGTCGGGACGTAGATGAAACGCTTCGTGTCCTTCAAGCACTTCAAACAGGCGGACTTTGCCCGGCAAACTGGAAACCTGGCCAAGAAACATTGAAAGTATAGTAACGTTCTCGTATAAAGGATAAAAAGAGAGGTCTAGCAGAGATGTTAGACCTCTTTCTTACCGATGTTGTAAAGCATGCGTATTTTTAGGAGGGACGGTTATGGCGCTGAAATTAAGATCTGAAATGCCGGATATGGAAGGTGCAACCACTTGGTTAAATGGAGAAGTAACAAAAGAAGACTTACTCGGTGACAAGCCAACGCTCATTCATTTTTGGTCCGTCAGCTGTGGCTTATGTAAAGAGGCGATGCCAAAGGTGAATGAATTTAGAGATGAATATAAAGAAGAGCTCAATGTAGTTGCTGTTCACATGCCTCGTTCCGAAAAAGATTTAGATATTGAAAAAGTGAAGGAAGTAGCAGAAGAACACGGTATTACTCAACCAATTTTTGTTGATAATGAACATAAATTAACCGATGCATTTGAAAATGAATATGTTCCTGCTTATTATGTGTTTGATAAAGACGGCACACTAAGACATTTCCAAGCAGGTGGTGGCGGTATGAAAATGCTGACGAAACGAGTGAACCGCGTTCTTGGAAAAACAGAAAAAAAATAACGAAAAGTTCTAAACGACCTGTTGCGAAACAATGCGACAGGTTTTTTCTATCTCCCCTTTTTGACTGTTTTTCTTCCATATAGAAAATAGGGGGGATAAGAAAATGAAAATTCATTCGATTCAACATCAATTAATGACGCACTCGACGAAAAAGTATCAATGCCGAACACTGTCCGACATTCATCAGATTGTCATTCATCATAGTGCCACTCGTAACGGGACGCCTTTTTCTTATGCCAACTATCATGTCACTCAGCACGGTTGGCCTGGGATTGGTTATCATTACGTTATTCAAAAAGATGGAACCGTCTATAAATGCAATCAATTAACGACTATTTCATATCATGTCAATGGTCATAATAGACGATCTGTTGGAATTTGTCTCACGGGAGATTTTCGTTTGGAAGAACCAACGACTTTGCAATATCGTCAGGCGCTAGCGTTAACGCAACAATTGTTAGAAACATTGTCACTTTCGACGTCTCATGTGTTTGGGCATCGGGAATTGCGGGGGCATCATTCGAATCATTGCCCAGGCATATCAATGGTACAATTTAGAAAAAACCTTGTATCGTTATCATCTCGCACGAATAAAACATTGTTAAAAAAAGGAGATAGAGGAGAAGTTGTTAAAAAACTACAACGTCAATTAAAGCAAATCGGCATACATCCTGGACCAGTGGATGGTATCTTTGGTCCCCTGACAGAACAAGCGGTACGCCAGTTTCAACGATCCCGTCATCTTTCCGAAGACGGGCTGGTTGGAAAAAATACGTGGCATGCATTGGAGATCGCTTTTGCTTGAATTTCTTTCGTCCGTTAAAATGGAAGCGATAGATGGAAGGAACGGAGGAAAGAGATGAGGAGTAAAAAGCAATTTGCGGTGATTGGACTCGGTCGATTTGGAGGAAGCATATGTCACGCATTGATGAAAGAAAAAATGGAAGTTTTAGCAATTGATCAAGATAAAGAAAAAGTAGAAGAATTTGCTTCTATAGTGACAAAGGCAGTGGTGGCTGATTCCACCGATGAAAAAGCTTTAAAAAAGATAGGGATACAGAATTTTGATCATGTCATTGTAGCTATTGGAGATAATATTTTAGCAAGTATTTTAACGACGATTATTTTAGATGATCTTGGGGTAGAAAAAATTACGGTGAAAGCACAAAATCATTACCATGAAAAAGTGTTAAATCGAATTGGTGCCGATTCCGTCGTTCATCCGGAACGAGATATCGGAGTAAGAGTAGCGCATCAAGTCGTGTCAGAAAGTGTGTTGGAATATCTGGAGGTTTCAGATAAATACAGTATTGTAGAGATGGTCGCAGGAGCCAAAATGGTAGGAAAAACGATCGTTGAGCTAGATTTTCGCGCCACTTATGGTTGCAATATTTTGGCGGTAAAAAGAGAGGAGGACGTTTATGTTTCTCCTTCTCCCGATTTAGTTATGAAAGAAAAGGATATTCTTATCATTATTGGAGCAGATGATGATATCGGACGGTTAGAAAACCATTGGATGGATTAAAAAGAGATGTGCGCTTGGCACATCTCTTTTTTAAATTTCCATAATGATTGGTAAAATCATTGGTTTTCGTCGTGTTTTTTCATATAAATAAGGTGCTAATTGATCAATGATTTCATTTTTAATTTCCGCCCATTGTGTTGTTTTTCTTTTCATTACACCGTCTAAATGTTTCGCTAGCATCGTCTGGGCATTGTGAATCAGTTCACTGGATTCCCGCATATATACAAACCCGCGGGAAATGATGTCTGGTCCGGCAGCAACTTTAAATTTCTTCATGTCGATGCTGACGACAACCACAACTAAACCTTCTTCTGATAAGATGCGTCGGTCTCTTAGGACGATATTGCCAATATCGCCAATTCCATTTCCATCAACATAGACGGAGCCGGAAGGAACTTTTCCGATAATTTCTGCACCTTTTTGGGAAACAGCAAGGACTTCCCCATTTTCCATAATGAAGGAATTTTCTAATGGAATACCACAGTCTTTTCCAAGCATCGTATGCATTTTTAGCATCCGGTATTCCCCGTGTATCGGCATAAAATATTTTGGTTTCATGAGCCGGAGCATCAACTTTTGCTCTTCCTGTCCGCCGTGGCCCGAAGTGTGAATATTATTTAAGGAGCCGTGAATAACATTTGCTCCCGCACGGAAAAGCTGGTTAATAATTTTATTTACGGATAAAGTATTCCCGGGGATAGGCGAACTGGAAAAGACGACGGTATCACCAGGAATGATTTGAATTTGGCGATGGGTACCATGAGCTATTCTTGATAAAGCAGCCATCGGTTCTCCTTGACTTCCCGTGCACAATATCGCGGCTTCATGATTAGGAATGCGATTCAACTGTGACGGTTCAACAAAGGTTCCTTTCGGTGCGCGAATGTATCCGAGTTCTTGTCCGATCGTAATTGCCGCTTCCATGCTGCGACCAAATACCGCAATTTTTCGACCGTCATTCACTGCTGCTTCTACTGCCTGTTGCAGCCGATATATATTGGAAGCAAACGTAGCAAAAATAATTCGTCCATCTACTTGTTTAAAAATATTGTTGATACTTTTACCTACTTTTCGTTCCGACATGGTAAAACCAGGAACTTCACTATTGGTGCTATCCGAAAGCAAACATAAGACACCGTTTTCCCCGATTTGGGCCATTTTTGCGAGGTTTGCGGGTTCTCCGACCGGTGTAAAGTCAAATTTAAAGTCACCTGTATGAACGATATTTCCTTCTTTTGTATGAACTACAATTCCTAAAGAATCAGGAATACTGTGCGTTGTACGGAAGAAAGAAACACTCGTCTTTTTAAAACGTATCACGTCGTCTTCTTTTACGACGTGTAATTTTGCTCGTCGCAGTAAACCGTGCTCTTCCAATTTTCCTTTTAAAAGACCTAATGCTAACGGACCGCCATAAATAGGAATATTCACTTCTCGTAATAAATAAGGAATGCCGCCAATATGGTCTTCATGTCCATGGGTAACAAAAAGCCCTTTAATTTTTTCCTTGTTTTGAATTAAATAAGTGTAATCCGGTATCACGTAATCGATGCCTAACAAATCGTCTTCAGGGAACATAATCCCCGCATCAATTAAAATAATTTCATCTTGATATTGTACGGCGTACGTATTTTTTCCAATTTCACCAAGCCCACCGAGGGCGAAAATACCAACTTGATTTTTCTTTAATTGTTTCATGCTTTATATGTTCTCCAATTTAAAATTATTCGTTTTCTTTTCATATTCAAGGTAAGCTTCTGACACCGGCTCAATATATTCGATAATGTAATTTTTTTTCGCAAGCTTTTGCCGTACTTCTTTTTCTGAAGATGCTTCAATAAAGAGGGCATCGGTGTTTTCCCGGACTGGAATTTCATCTTGGTTTTTTTGATACCAAACTTTGTAAATCATTTCCTTCTCTCCTTTTTTTGTATTTTTTATTACATAAAGAATGCGACCTGTAGCTCACTCCAGGTACGCATCTCCACATAGCGAACAACGTATATGCTTTACATTATAAAACAATACCGAGTTATTTTCATCTATATCGTTGTGTTATTTATACGTTCATCATATTCGACGAAGAAATTGTACTTGATTTTATTGTGATTTTCAAATGTATAGTGATGGAGAGAAGGAAAAATCATTTATGCCGGTACTTTGCGATGAGGAGGAAGTAAATGTTTGCATGATTTCAATAACTTCTTTCGCCATTTTCTTAACATAGAGACCTCTCCTTTCTTCTTTCTTTTTGTTTAGTCTTACCGAAAAAGTCCGTTTATTACTTAACAAATGATGGGAAAGGTTCGGACTTTTTTTTCACGGAGAAATGGGAGATAATGAACATTGGATTGAAGGAGGACAAGCGAAAATGAAGAAGCCTAAAATTGTCTTTTTTGATATTGATGGCACATTATTTACAAAAGAAATGAAAATGCCTGTTGCTACGAAAAAAGCAATTCAAGCCATAAAAAAAGACGGGATTCACGTTGGAATTGCAACAGGAAGAGCGCCCTTTATGTTTGAAACATTGCAAAAAGAATTAGAAATTGATACATATGTAGGGTTTAACGGCTCATATGTCGCCCTTCATGGGGAAGTTATTTCCAAAAAGCCTCTTTCCACAGAATGGTTGGAACGACTTCAACGAGAAGCACAAGAAAATGAGCATCCGATGGTTTTTTTAGATGGCAATAGTGCTGCTGCTGATACGGGAAATCATGAAGCGGTAGCGGAAAGTTTAGGATATTTAAAAATGCCGTATCCGCCGGTGCAAAAAGATTTTTATAAAAACAAGGAAATATATCAGGCATTGATTTTTTGCAATGAAAAAGAGGAACAAATGTATCGAAATACATACCGAATGTTTCATTTTGTACGTTGGCATCGATACTCTATTGATATTTTACCTTTTGGGCAATCGAAAGCAGAAGGAATTCGTTCCATCGTTTCTCATCTTGGATATTCCATGGAAGAAACAGCAGCATTTGGAGATGGGCTGAATGATGTGGAAATGATTCAAGAAGTAGGAGTGGGCGTTGCGATGGGGAATGCAGTGGATGCTGTGAAGGAAAGTGCGGATTTTGTTACAACACACGTCAATGAAGATGGGATTGTGAACGGTTTGAAAAAGTTACAGCTGTTATAAAAAGAGGCTGTCTAATAAGTCCTGAAAAATAAATCGAGCGTTCCTTTCAACAATCATTTAGCGCTGAAACGGTGCCATGATCCGTTCATAGCTTGTTTCCTCAAACTATTTTTGAATGAAACGGTGGCATGAGCGATTCATAACTTGCTTTCATCAGACATTTTTGAATGAAACAGTGTTATGATCCATTCATGGCTTGCTTCCATTAGCTATTTTTATATGAAACGATAGCATGACCCATCCATGACTTACTTCCATCAACCATTTGGTGTTGGAAACATGCCTATTCGGCCAAGAGACGTTTCCAGAAGCAATTTTTGATGAAGCGATAACAAAAAAATGTCCAAAAAGTCACCAATAATGACTTTTTGGACAGCTCCTTTTTATGGTAGCTCTTTTTTAAATTGATCTTGATAGCCTTCAATCCGATCATAAAACATGATGCCGTTTAAGTGGTCAAGTTCATGTTGAAAGACGATAGCGGGTAGATTGCGAAGGCGTAACTTCACTTTTTCTCCTTCTAAAGTGACAGCTTCAATAGTAATTCGTTTGTATCGTGGAACAATACCGGGTACTTCCCTGTCAACAGAGAGACAGCCTTCTCCATTTTCTAAATGAGTTTCTTCGACCGAATGACTGACAATTTTAGGATTAAAAAAGCCATAACTATAGAGGCGATCTTTTTCATCGGTCACATGCATCGCAAACATGCGTTTATTAATGGCAAGTTGGGGTGCCGCAAGTCCTACTCCGGCACGAAGCCCATATTTTTTGCTGATTTCAGGGTCTTGGCTATTTTTTAAAAAGGTCAGCATTTCTTCTAGTATTTTTTTATCTTCTTCTGAAGGAGGGAGTCGTACTTCTTCAGAAATTTTTCTTAATGCAGGATGCCCTTCTCGCACGATATCTTTCATCGTAATCATGTGTACTCCTCCTAAACAACAGTAACATAACAGTCCATTTTCTTTCTTTTTAGTATAACAAAAACCCGTTTCATTCAAAAGTGAAAGCCCACTCGCTTTCCCTAGAACTTCGTTGCTTCCATTTATTGAATAAGATATGATGATACCGTTAATCGTTTTATGGTGGAGGAGGAACATTGTGAGCAATCATCGAATCGTGTTTATTTGTATTTTCTTTATGACTAGTCTCTTGTTTATCGGTTGTCATCATTCTCCAGAAGAGAAAGTGTACAACTATTTAGAAGAAGGAGCACAGGTAGAAACAACCTTTCAAGAAGAAAGCGCTTCCTTTATTGCATTAGAAAAGGAAGAAGTAGAAATATATGAACAAATGGTGACGCTTCCGGTAGAGGAGATGGAAAAAATAACGACGTTGGTCGAAGAAGCCATTTCATTAGCAGAAGAACGAACGCAGTTATTGGAACAAGAAAAACAAATCATGAAAGAAGCTTTCGAACAGTATGAAACGGCAAAAGACGCAATGGATGAACTTCAAACAGTAGAAGAGTCGATCGTTTTAGAAATGAAACGATGGATTAAGGAAAGAGAAAACGCGTATTTTTCTTTGCATGATAGATACGTGGAAGGAATTGAAAAAGATATTCAATTGTATGAAAGCATGACAAATGAGGAATTGACAATGGAAGAGTTAAAGGAGCAAGTTCAAGCGATAAATGATATATATGAGCAAGTAGAAGAAGATCAGCAAACATTTAATGACGCTACGAAAGCGTTTAATGAAGTAAAGACGGAGTTATATGAAGAATTAGGTTTTCAAGTAAAAATGAAAGAAACGAAAGATACAGAAAAGCATGAGGAAAAATGAAAACGAAAAACTGTATAACAAATACATTAAAATGATATATAACAGTTTCAGAAAAACAACGTCTATTTTAAAACAAAACATTATTTCAAATCGTGTGAGCAAAAAGGATTGACGAAAGAATTCATTGTAGTATATTCTAGTCAGTAAGATGAGTTGTTTCATTAAAAATGCGGTTCGATTGAAACAGATTGGAGAAATTCGATGGTTACTTATATCCTGTTCAGGGTATGATGAAAGTAGAGTGATTTGTTCGAATGCTCGCGTTTTCGAATTTTTCCATGAGCCGAAGGAAACACGAAGTAGTAATGAACCGTTTTCAACAATGCTCTCATGTATTGTGATGATGAAAGAAAGGGTGAAGTTTGGTGCCAGAAAAGAGATTACAGGAAATTGAAAGCAAGTTTGAAATGTTTCAAATTTTGAATGAAAAAGGGGAGATTGTTAACGAAGCGGCCATGCCCGATCTATCCGACGACGAATTGGTCGAATTGATGGAAAGAATGGTGTATACGAGAATTTGGGACCAGCGTGCCATATCGCTTAACCGTCAAGGAAGACTGGGCTTCTATGCGCCGGTTGCCGGACAGGAAGCATCGATGCTCGGTTCACAATTTGCGCTTGACAAAAAGGATTGGATTTTACCGGGATATCGTGATATTCCACAAATTGTTTGGCACGGTCTTCCGCTTTATCAAGCATTTTTATATTCACGAGGACATTTTGGTGGTGGACAAATACCGGAAGATGTCAACGTGCTGATGCCTCAAATTATTATCGGTGCACAAATTGTCCAAACGGCGGGAGTAGCTCTTGGTTTGAAACGGAAAGGAAAAGAAAACATTGCTATTACGTATACAGGAGACGGAGGAGCGTCTCAAGGTGACTTTTATGAAGGAATTAACTTTGCAGGTGCCTATCAAGCGCCAGCGGTGTTTGTTGTGCAAAATAACCAATTTGCCATTTCTGTTCCCGTAGAACAACAGTCCGCTGCGAAAACGATTGCACAAAAATCGGTGGCAGCAGGAATAAGAGGCGTCATGGTGGACGGAATGGACGTGCTAGCAGTGTACAAAGCGACAAAAGATGCGAGAGAAGAAGCGTTAAAAGGAAATGGACCAACGTTAATTGAAACGTACTGTTACCGCTACGGTCCACATACGATGGCCGGAGATGATCCGACGAGATATCGTACTGCTGATTTAGATGATGAATGGGAAAGAAAAGATCCGCTCGTTCGTTTTCGTACTTTACTTGAATCGAAAGGGTTATGGTCAGAGGAGAAAGAAAATGAAGTCATGGAGCGGGCGAAAGAAGATGTGAAAAACGCCATTAAACAAGCAGATGACACGCCAAAACAAAAAGTGACGGAACTCATTGAATTTATGTATGAATCACTTCCTGACTCATTAGAGGAGCAATGGGAAGAATATAAGAAGAAGGAGTCGAAGTAAGCTATGGCGCAAATGACAATGATTCAAGCAATTACAGATGCGATGCGTACGGAGCTTAAAAACGATGAAAATGTCCTCGTCTTTGGGGAAGACGTGGGACAAAACGGCGGAGTGTTTCGTGCGACAGAAGGTTTGCAAAAAGAATTTGGCGAGGAAAGAGTGTTTGACACTCCTCTTGCGGAATCGGGAATTACCGGTCTTGCGATTGGGCTTGGGCTCACGGGTTTCCGTCCCGTCATGGAAATTCAATTTTTTGGCTTCCTTTTTGAAACAATGGATGGAATCGCTGGTCAAATGTCACGCATGCGCTATCGCTCCGGCGGTCATTATCATTCTCCCATCACGATTCGTTCACCGTTCGGTGGAGGGGTAAAAACGCCTGAACTTCATGCCGATAGTTTGGAAGGATTAATGGCACAAACCCCAGGTATAAAAGTTGTTATTCCATCTACTCCTTATGACGCAAAGGGTTTACTTATCTCTGCGATTCGTGATAACGACCCGGTCATCTTTTTAGAACATATGAAATTGTACCGTTCTTTCCGTGAAGAAGTACCGGAAGAAGAATACACGATAGAAATCGGAAAAGCTGACATTAAAAGAGAAGGAAAAGATGTGACGATTGTCACTTACGGGGCAATGGTTCATACCGCATTAAGAGCGGCGGATCAACTAGAAGAAGAAGGAATTGACGCCGAAATTGTCGATTTGCGTACCATTAGTCCACTCGATGTAGAAACGGTAATTGAGTCAGTAAAGAAAACAAATCGAGCAATTGTCGTACAAGAAGCACAGCGGCAAGCAGGAATAGCAGCAAATGTTTCAGCAGAGATTAGTGAGCGCGCTATTTTACACTTAGAAGCACCAGTGATGCGTGTTACTGCTCCAGACACCGTATATGCCTTTGCAGAGGTGGAAGACGAGTGGATTCCTGGAGAAGAAGACATTATCGAAAAAGTAAAAGCATCATTGGACTTCTAAATGGACAACCTTTCGACTGTTTGATGAGATGGAAAAACGGATAGAGAAAAGAATAACGAAAACCAAAGGAGGCTAACGTAGTGGCATTTGAATTTAAGCTCCCGGATATTGGCGAAGGGATTCACGAAGGCGAAATCGTGAAGTGGTTTGTCAAAGCAGGTGATGAAGTGCAGGAGGATGATACACTGTGTGAAGTTCAAAACGATAAAGCGGTCGTGGAAATCCCTTCCCCAGTGGAAGGGATAGTGAAGGAAGTAAAAGTAGATGAAGGCGAAACAGCAGTCGTTGGTGATGTAATTGTCGTCATTGATGACGGTAGCGAAGATGCTCCATCCGAGGACAGCGAAGACACATCAAGTGAGGCAGAACCGAAAGAAAAAGCCTCAACAGAAGATAGTAAACAGGATGAAGCACAAGAAGAACCCGTTGCAGATGAGAAGAAAAGAGTTATCGCCATGCCGTCAGTTCGTAAGTTTGCAAGAGAAAAAGGAGTACAAATTGAAAAAGTAACGGGCAGTGGAAAAAATGGTCGCATTTTAAAAGAAGACATTGAACGTTACTTAGCAGGTGATCAAGAGAAAGAAGAAATAGAAGCGAGAGAAACTGCCTCTCTTGAATCGACTCAAGTTTCTAGAGATCCGGCGCTGTTGGAGGAAAGAGCTCCACTGAAGGGCATTCGAAAAGCAATTGCCACTGCCATGGTGAAATCGAAACAGACCGCTCCACATGTTACTCATATGGATGAAGTAGACGTCACCCGACTCGTTCAAAGCAGAAAAAAATATAAAGAAGTTGCTGCGGAAAAAGGCATTAAATTAACTTACTTGCCGTATGTAGTTAAAGCGTTAACTTCCGCTTTAAGAGAATATCCGACATTAAATGCATCTATTGATGATGAAAATGAAGAAATTGTGTACAAAAAGTATTATAATATTGGTATTGCAGCAGACACTGAAAGAGGCTTGGTCGTTCCAGTGATTAAAGATGCGGATCGGAAATCGATTTTTATGCTGGCAGATGAGATCCATGAACTCGCAACGAAGGCTCGGGATGGTAAGTTAACCAATGAAGAAATGAGTGGCGGAACGTGCACTATTTCTAACGTAGGTTCAGCTCGAGGTCAATGGTTTACACCGGTGATTAATCACCCGGAAGTTGCGATTTTAGGTATCGGACGCATCGAAGAAAAAGCAGTCGTTCAAGACGGAGAAGTTGTCATTGCACCGATGCTTGCACTATCTTTAAGTTATGACCACCGTCTCATTGATGGCGTCACTGCACAAGAAGCGTTAAATCACGTGAAACGCTTATTACACGATCCGGAATTATTACTAATGGAGGGATAACGAAATGGTTGTAGGAGATTTTGCAGAAGAAGTAGATACACTTATTATTGGGTCAGGTCCAGGAGGGTATGTGGCCGCAATTCGCGCAGCACAACTCGGACAAAAAGTAACGATTGTGGAAAAAGATGCAGTCGGTGGCGTATGCTTAAACGTTGGTTGTATCCCATCTAAAGCATTGATTGAAGCGGGACATCGCTACAATCACGCTTCAGAAGGTGCTCCGGATATGGGGATTGCGACCGAAAAAGCAACGTTAGATTTTTCTAAATTACAAGAATGGAAGTCCGGAATCGTTCAAAAGTTAACCGGTGGCGTGGAAAGCTTATTGAAAGCAAATCAAGTGGAAGTGGTGAAAGGAGAAGCTTATTTTTCCGACGAAAATGCGGTAAAAGTTTCTACAGATGAATATTCTTCCCAAACATACAAATTTAAAAACTGTATTATTGCCACTGGATCTTCTCCAATTGAATTGCCAAACTTTCCATATAGTGATCGCGTCATTAACTCTACCGGTGCCTTGTCTTTGTCAGAGGTTCCAGAGCATTTAGTAGTGATTGGCGGCGGCTATATTGGTATTGAGCTGGCTGGAGCGTATGCAAACTTAGGTGCCAAAGTAACCGTTTTAGAAGGTGAAAAACGCATTCTGACCGGCTTTGAAAAACAAATGGCACAACTTGTTCAACGGAATTTAAAGAAAAAAGGTGTCAATATTGAAACGCAAGCTTTTGCACAATCTGTGGAAGAAACAGATAACGGAGTCACCGTGAAAGCAGAAGTCAAAGGGGAAGAAAAAACGTTTGAAGGAGACTACTTACTCGTTTCCGTTGGTCGTAAGCCAAATACTAGTGAATTAGGGTTAGAACAGATAGGTGTGGAAATGGACGATAAAGGATACATTCAAGTAGATAAACAATGTCGCACAAATAAGAAAAATATTTATGCCATTGGTGACATTGTACCTGGTCCACAGCTTGCTCATAAAGCTTCCTACGAAGGAAAAATAGCGGCGGAAGCAATCAGTGGGGAAGCATCTGCTGTCGACTATTTAGGAATCCCTATGGTTGTTTTTTCGGAGCCTGAACTGGCAAGCGTAGGCTACACGGAAAAAGAAGCGAAAGATGCCGGTTTTGATGTGGTAGCTGCGAAATTCCCGTTCCAAGCAAATGGACGAGCGTTATCACTAAATGATGCCAATGGATTTATGAAGCTCGTCACAAGAAAAGAAGATGGATTAGTCATAGGAGCGCAAATTGCTGGACCAAACGCCTCAGATATGATTGCGGAAGCAGGTCTTGCCATCGAGGCCGGTATGACTGCAGAAGACATTGCGATGACCATTCATGCGCATCCAACCTTAGGCGAAATTACAATGGAAACGGCAGAAGTTGCCCTTGGAACACCAATTCACATAGCAAAATAAAGGAAAAAAGTTGTCATTCTTTCTATCGAATGACAACTTTTTTCTTGTGCGCCTGGCATGGGTGTAATCTATAGGGTGAGAGTCCCGAGCCACGAAGGCAGAAGTAGTGGTTAGCTTAACGCAAGGGTGTCCGTGGCGACGCGGAATCTGAAGGAAGTGGGCGCGAAACTAGGTCTCGAGGAACACGAACTTCATACAAGGATAGGTATCATTGGATGAGTTTGCAAGACAAAACAAAGTCCTTTCTGCCAAAGGTGATACAGAGTAAATGAAGCGGATAGATGGAAGGAAAGATGACATCCTTACCAGGGAGGTCTGATGGATACGTGAAGTACCCTTCATAACCTACTTCATGAGGAGTAGCTGAACCATCAGAAGTCAGCAGAGGTCATCGTACAAATCGGTCTAGAACGGTTTGGAAGGACTGAACAATGAAGAGAGAATAGCCCTTTGCATTCAGTCAGTCATGATGAACACAGAAAACGTAGTACCTCACTTGAGGAGGGAAACGGTGAATTCCGTGGAAGATGTTAAGTGACAAAAAAGTTGTATACTGAACAAAAAAGTCGTATACTCGACAAAAAAGTTGTATACTCGTTTTTGATTAATTAAAAAGGTTTTTAGAGCGACTATTTGAGTAAAGTTATGCCTCTAACGTTTTAGCGTTAGAGGCTATATTTTTTAGTGTAAAGTGATAAAAAGAGAGTGTAAAATATTTTGTGTAAATAGAAATGCGCTAAATAATGTTCATAGAAAAAGGAAGACCCTTTCTGTAGAATAAAGTTAGCCTACAAAATTCACAGAAAAGAGGTCTTCCCTATGATTCATCTTACTACAGATTTAATCGAAGCACTAGCACAAAAACAAGATATCGAAGAAGTTTTTCGTTATCATTTGGAAACAGCCATCAATCAGCTGTTGAAACATGAATTAACTGTCTTTTTAGACTAT
>NZ_WKJG01000027.1 GCF_027853235.1 Aliibacillus thermotolerans | reverse complement strand
GAAGCGAACAAAACACGGAGCACAGCAATTTTTGTTCGATTGGGAGGAGAGCTGGCGTTTTATTGTCTAAACCGACGCTATATTTTTTGGACTAAAACATAAAAAGATTGTACATCGCAAAAAGCTCATTGTAAAATTTTATTGACTTTCCTTGTTACTTTCTATATTATTTAGAAACGAAGGTCACTATAAATATAATTCCTTCAATTTTCTTAATTGAAAGCGTTTTATGTAAATGCTATCATTACATACTTTTAAACTAACAAAATATTTTAAGAAATGGGGTTAAAGTCAAATGAAGAAAATTTCAAAAATTTTGTCGACTGGTTTTCTTGCCCTATCACTAGGTCTTTTTGCAGGGTGTGTTAGCGGCAACGAAAATACAACGGAATCTGGTGCTAATGGAGGAGGAAGCGGGGGGAATGGAGAAAACATCAACTTTTCTCTCACCCATATTACCCAAGAATCACACTCATGGCATAAGACAGCGGAGAAGTTTGGTGAAGAACTAGAGGAACGTTCGGATGGACGTATGAGTCTTGAGATTTTTGCAGCTGGACAATTAGGATCAGAACAAGACATGTTGCAACAAATGGAAACAGGTTCGGTGGATTTCGGAATTATTACAAATGGATATATGAGCACGCGTAATACCGAATTCAATGCATGGTTTATGCCTTTCGTGTTTGATAGTCTTGAAGAAGCGACAGAAGCAAGACATACAGACGCAGCGAAAGAAATGCTCGCGAACTTGGAATCTCAAGGTTTTATTGGAATGGACTTTATCTTTGCCGGTAACCGTCACATTCTAATGGAAGGCGATATCGTCACAAGTCCGGATGATGTGCAAGGAAAACAAGTTCGTGTTATCGGAAGTCCATCTATTCAAGACTTTTGGGAAGCTGTTGGTGCAGGTCCTACCCCAATGCCTCTTCCTGAAGTGTATACCTCCCTACAAACAGGGGTCATTGATGGAATTGACATTGATTTAGACGCACTTGTTACCGAAAAATATTACGAAATTGCTGATAATCTCACATTAACAAATCACATGACATGGCCTGCAGTTGTGATGATGAGTCAAGAAAGTTATTCCAATCTTTCTGAAGAAGATCAGCAAATCGTCGAAGAAGCTATGAGCGCTGCCGTGGAGTGGGGAATTCAAGAAGCCATCCAACGGGAAGAGTCCAATTTAGAAGAAGTTGAAGCACAAGGAATCACAGTTCACCATCTTGAAGACGCAGGAGCTTTTGACGAAGTAACAAAAGAAATTCGTGAAAAATATTCCCAGGAATCTGACATTATTGCCTCTTTCTTAGAATCTACAACACAATGAGGGAAGAATGATGAATGTAATTAAAAAACTAAGTGACATTGTATTTATTGTAGAAAAGGTACTGGCTGTGTTTTTTGGCACAGTCATGTTCCTTTCTCTTTTTTTAGGGTTTCTCTATCGATATGTCTTTACCTCACCGTTGCAGTGGTCAAGCGAAGTCGCTATTTTCTCATTAATTTGGCTCACGCTCATCGGCGCAAGCATGGGCGTGAAAACGGGACAAACGGCTGTGATCACAATGTTTGTTGACCGTTTCTATGGGAAACGTTCTTATCAATGGTTGCTGGCGTTAAGTTTCTTCATTATCGTCGTATTTTCTATCTACGTTCTTTATCTATGTTATCATTGGCTTTCTTCCCCGAACATATTCATTCAAAGTTCTAGTGCCATGGGAATGCCAATGATTTATCCTTATTTAAGTATTCCTATTGGATTCCTCTTTCTCCTCATTCATGGCTTATGTAAATTTTTTGAGGCTTGGAAGTATCCGGATGGTGAGGTGTAAATATGGTCATCGTGACAATTATCATTTTTATCTTACTTCTTCTATTGCGAGTTCCGATTGCCTATGTGCTAGGGATCACGACAATTTCATACATCATTATTAGTGGAAGTACGAATATGTTGATCACCGTTCCTCAACGGTTGTTTTCTGGGTTAGAAAGTTATAGTCTTTTAGCAATTCCATTATTTATGATGGCAGGAGAAGTCATGAACAAAGGGGGAATTACGAGACGTCTCGTACAGTTTGCGCAATCGATTGTTGGCCACTTTAAAGGCGGTTTGGCTTATGTAAATGTTATCGCAAATATGCTTCTTGCTTCCATCATCGGTTCTGCTACGGCTCAAATTGCCATGATGAGTCGTACGATCGTTCCGGAAATGGCAAAGGAAGGATATGATCGTAATTTTAGCGTAGCAACGACGGCTTCTGCCGGTCTGTTAGGACCCATTATCCCTCCGAGCATGATGTTTATTATATACGGTGTGGCTTCTGGTACATCTATCGGTACGATGTTTTTAGCTGGAATTATGCCAGGGATTCTTCTTTCTTTCGCCTTTGCTGGAGTGATTGCCTACATCGGATATAAACAGAAATGGCAAGGACGGCCACGTCGAAAAGTGTCTGACATGTTGCGATCATTTATCGTTGTTGTTCCTGCCTTACTCGTACCGGTAGTGATTGTTGTTGGGATTCTCAGCGGAGCCTTTACACCAACCGAGTCTGCAGCAGTTGCCTGTGCCATTGCTTTTATCGTTGGTTTCTTTATTTATCGGGAGATTTCTCTAAAAGACTTGCCATCCATCATGATTGGAACAGCAATTTCCACCTCTATTATCACTATCCTTATCGGCATGGCCAACTTATTTGGATGGATGCTTTCTGCTGAACGGATTCCACAAGCACTCGCAAACTGGATGACTTCTCTTACAGAAAGTACACTGATGTTCTTATTGTTAATCAATATACTTTTATTGTTAATTGGGATGGTCATGGACGGAATTGCTGCACTTATTATCTTAGTTCCAATCTTTATGCCAGTCATTGCAAATTTTGGTATTGATCCGGTTCATTTTGGCGTGATTATGTGTTTCAACCTAACGCTTGGTCTCTTAACACCACCGGTTGGAAATGGATTATACATTGCCTCTTCCCTCGGTGAAGTAAAAATGGAACATTTGGTCCGCTCCATCCTCCCTTTTCTTTTCATAGCCATTATCACGCTATTTATTCTTACGTATCTCCCGCAACTCGTTTTGTGGATTCCTTCATTACTTGAATAAAGATGATATGATAACAACCAGGAGGGAGTCTTCCCCTCTGGTTTTCCTTTTTAATAACGAATATTTAGAAAAAGGTGAATACATTGTCTAATTTATCTCAACCACTGCAAGAAGAGACTTCTAACAAACGTGCATCTTATGTTCTCTTAATCTGTGGTATTTTATTTATTTCATTTAACCTTCGCCCAAGCATTACATCAGTAGGTCCCCTTGTTCCAATTATTAGAGATAGCACTGGGATGTCTAACGGAGTTGCGGGACTACTAACAGCCATTCCGTTATTGTCCTTTGCTTTGTTTTCACTCATTGCACCGAAATTAGGGATTCGCTTCGGTAGTCACGTCTCCATTTTTGCTGCTCTCATTATCTTAACTGGTGGTATTTTTATTCGCTCCATCGGCATTACTTTTCTCATTTTTGCCGGTACTGCTTTGGTCGGTATTGGAATTGCGATTTGTAATGTATTATTACCTGGCGTGATCAAGCTGAATTTTCCACAAAAAGTAGGGGTGATGACGAGTATTTATACCGCTTCGATGGGGCTATTTGCATCGATTGGATCAGGGGTAAGTATCCCTTTATCAGAATCACTGGGGCTAGGGTGGCAATGGGCGCTTGCAATTTGGAGCGTACTCACAATTATTGCACTATTTGTTTGGTTTCCACAAATAAAGCGAGACAAACATATTGAAAAGCCTTCTAAAATGGAGTGGAATACAAATCTATCTGAATCCATTTGGGCTTCTCCCCTCGCTTGGTGCGTCACATTATTTATGGGCTTTCAGTCGTTTCTTTTTTATTCTGTCATTACGTGGATTCCTGACGTGTTGCAAGAGTTAGGAATGAATCTATCATTGGCGGGAGGAATGCTATTTTTACTCCAACTTGTCGGTATCCCTTTTAGTTTTGCCGCACCGATTCTGGCAGATAAGATGACGACACAAAAACCGATCGTCCTCGGAATTTGTACATTATATGTTTTAGGTTTTCTCGGACTTATCTTTTATCCAACGATACCGATTATTATTACTGCTGTTATTTTTATTGGGATTGCACAAGGGGCAGCCATTAGTCTCGCCTTAACACTCATTAGCTTGCGAGCGAAAACCGCCAAGCACGCTTCCCTTCTTTCAGGAATGGCACAATCTTTCGGTTACTTCCTCGCAGCCATTGGTCCTATTCTATTAGGAATTCTTTACGATATCTATCATACTTGGTCCCCATTTCTCTATATTTTATTATGCGTGTCTTTTATCATTCTATTTTTCGGGATGAAAGGATCTGTGAACCGATATATAGAGTTAAAATCATAAATAATTGGCATTCCATTGGAGCTTTGATTGTGGGGGAAAAGCGTCTCGTGACCGGTTCATACGACCCCTTTTTGATAAACTTCCTAGAGATGAAAGCTCACGCATCCGTTCATGGAACCAATCAATGTTTCGTTAATCGAATGAAAGGTTCCATGAACGATTCATACAACCACTGAACCGATTTTATTTCTGAAAATTGGTCGCATGAATGCTCAAATTGGGATAAATCAGGAGATTTAAGCCCCGCTTTTCGGTTCATGGAACCAATCATTGCTCAAATTACCGGAGGAATGGTCCCTTGAACGAGTCATGCAACTACGAAGTGAATATAATTCCCCCCCTTTTGAATGGTTCCATGAAAGCAGGAACTGGAAGTTATTAGGAGAAAAATAGTCTTTTATGGCATCATAAGACGGATCAAGCTTTAAAAAATGAATGAAGTGTCGTATGATTCGTTCATACAATTGATACTGCAGAAAAAGAGTCGCATGAACACTTCCATTGGTATTAACCGGGAGATATAAGCACCTCTCATCAATTCATGGGACCGATAATCCCGTATATAAGCAAAAGAAAGGTTCCATGAATGAGTGATGCGACCTTTCTTTTCGCTACATCCCTTCAATTTCTCCATAACTCTTTCATAAAGGAAAACTTGCCACCGCAAGTTTTTTCATTACAAAATGGCCCTCACCGATGACGGGTGAAGGCCATTTTTGTTTAATTGTCGTGGCGTTCGTTATACTGAGAAAGAATTCTATTAAATTGATTTTGGTGCGTATCTAAATGTTCGACGAGGAAATGTTCTACGAGAAACGTCATCGGCTTTACACCAAACTTCGGAAAGTTATGTTCTCTTTCAATTTGAAGGTCTTCCTCACTCACTTTAGATAGACGTTCTGCCGCAATGTCAGCTGTCTTTTTAAGCCCTTCTAATACATCTTCCACCTCGCGCTCATCCGCTTTCGCAATCGCCGCAAGCCGCCCTTCATGTTGCATATTTCTGCCCCATTTTTCCGCGTCTTTTTCCACGACATTGAGCAGTTCATTCGTGAAATAAAGAGGAAACTCTTCCACGTGTACGAGCAATTCCATCACGGACCACTCTTCGTCTGAAGGTTTCCAACGAATTTGTTCTTCTGATAGTTTACTTGCTTCTTCTGGGAAAAATGCTAACTTTTCCGAAACGATTTGCGCATATTCTTTTCCACTTTTCATGTGTATCTCCTCCTTCAATTGGAAAGGAAGGTGCCCGGTTAAGGACACCTTTTATTTAAAAATCAGTTTTCCGAACCGTGTTTTCTAATTTCCCGATGCCTGAAATTTCAATATCGACAACATCGCCATCTTGCAAGTACGTTTGTGGATCTCGCGCATGCCCTACTCCACCTGGAGTACCTGTCAAAATTACGTCCCCTGGTTCCAAAGTCATAATTTCCGACACGTAAGAAAGCATCCGGTTGACGTTAAACACTAAGTTTTTCGTGTTTGCCCGTTGTCTCTCTTCGCCATTCACCCGAAGTGACATTTCTAACGCATCCGGGTCAGGAATTTCATCTTTCGTTACCAACCAAGGACCCATTGGCGCACTTCCATCGTTCGCTTTTCCTTGAAGCCACTCGAGCGTTCTAAATTGTAAATCCCGTGCACTCACGTCATTCACAATTGTGTAACCAGCGACGTAATCAAGGGCATCTTCTTCTTTTACATTGCGTGCTCTTTTTCCGACCACAAACGCAAATTCCGCTTCATAGTCTAGTTTTTCCACGTTAGGAAATAGTGGAATATCATCTTCCGGTCCAATGATGGCGTTTGCAAATTTTGCAAAAAGAACAGGATATTTTGGAATCTCTCTTCCCATTTCTTTAATGTGGTCGCGATAGTTATGACCGACACAAATGATTTTACTTGGATTGATGACCGGCGCTTCAATTTTTACGTCAGAACGTTGAAACACCCATGCTTGCTTCTCTTCTTCACTTGCTTCTGTAAGCATGTAATCCACTGCTTTCTTCGCAAGTTCGATACTTTCTTCTCCTCCTTGATAAAAACCAACAGAATCAGCTGGTATGAATGCTTCTGCGATTTGTTCTGCGCGAATTTTTCCTTCTTTACGCAAAAGAGAAAGATACGCTCCGTTTAAGTCAATAATTTGTTCGCCTTCTTGACAAGCAATGCGTACACGATTTCCTACTCTGTAGTTAACTATTTTCACAACATTCACCTCTTTATGTATTGACATATTCTTTCGAATGCGCCACTTCATCCCGTCCCACATAGACAATAAAAAGCCATAAATTATAATTATAGAAAACCAAGTTCTCTATAATTATAATAGTTGCAATTTTTCACGAGTTTGTCAATATAAAAATGCAACCTTTCTAATAAAACTGCAAAACCATTAATAATGATATAGCCGAAAACGCACATACTGAAACAACAAAAAACCATTTGTTCTCTTGATAGAAGAAACAAATGGTTTTTTATCTCAATTGATAATTATAAAAACATAATGTGGGTATAAGAGTATTACTATTGTTGATAAACCTCATTTTCATAACCAAAACCGTGAGAGAGTTCTTCGCTGGTACTGATTAATTTTTGACTGATTGCTTCATCCACTTGAGAAGGAACGTCTCGAGTAAAGCCAACAAGAGTCAATGCGCCAAGTAAATCTTTTTTATAGTTAAATATAGGAACAGAAGCTGAGGATACCCCTGGAACGAGCGGTTCTTCCGCAAAAGCAATCTGTAACTTTTTAATGTCTTCCCGCTCGTTTTGTAAAGCCGTTCTTTCGCTCTCTTTTAAATGATCATATTCCTTTGTTAACCAATCAAAAATGACGTTGGATGGCATAAACGTATAAAATATTTTCCCTGACGAAGATCTTAACGGAAGCGATGTACCAATTTGAGCACCAATATTTAATCCTCTTGACTCTGCTGCAATTCGGGCAACAATCGGTCCCTCTTGTGTCCACGTAACAAAAAGCGCCGTGCACTGACTTTCTTGATTTAACTCTAATAAATACGGTTCCACTCGTGCAATGACATCTTCTTGACCAATAGCAGCCATTCCATATTCCACTAATTTACTCCCTAAAGAATACGTACCATCCGCTTTATTTCGGTACACCAATTTAAGTTCAAGCAATGAATGAATATATTTATACAAATTACTTTTATTGATATTGGTTATCTTTTGAATCTCGGTAAATTTTAGCGGACGACCATGATTTTTTATCGTTTCTATTATTTTCCACCCAGTATATAAAGATTGAATGCCACTATTCTTGTTTGTAGTCAATATGATATCCTCCACTTCTTCTATGTTTCATTCCTGATTTTAATATGAGTGTATTTTTTTATCAAATGCAATTAATTTTAAAAATTTTATTGACAACTCAAAAGAAACCCGTAAAATTATAATTATAGTAAACCATGTTCCCTATTATTATAAATATTAGTCAAATACGATTCAATCAATGAAATCTCAAGAGAAACAGAGATTTAAAATGAAGGAGGGCTATTATCATGGCGGAAAAAAACTCTTTTTTCGAGTCAAAAGAAGTACAGGATTTTAACCGAGACATTGAGCGTTATCATTTAGGGCCACTGTGGAACGCCATTCCGGAATTAATGCACCACACACCTCAACCGGATGCAGTTCCTTATCTATGGAAATGGGAGCTTTTACAAAAAAAATTGATGGATGCAGCGGACATTTTTACGCCAGAACGCGGTGGAGAAAGACGCGCCATTTATTTTCAAAACCCAGGACTCACTTATCGTAAGCCATGGGGATGGGGTTCTACTACGAACTCTTTATATGCAGCAGTTCAGTTAATTCTCCCTGGGGAAGAAGCGCCTTCTCATCGTCACACGCAAAATGCGCTTCGTTTTATTCAACAAGGGAAAGGTGCTTATACGATTGTGCAAGGGGAACGCATTTTCATGGAGGAAGGAGACTTCTTAATTACTCCGAGAGAGTTGTGGCACGGGCATGGACATGAAGGGGACGAGCCGATGATTTGGATGGACTGCTTAGACATTCCAACGAAATACGGTATCGGTGGTACCTTCTTCGATCCATATGAAGACGGGTTAGAGAAGCCGAAAGTTCCTGACAACTTGTCTAGCCAACGTTATGAAGGTGGAATGGTTCGTCCAATCGCAGATAGAAAACCATCTATTGCACCGCTTGGTTCTTACAAATGGGAACAAACGTTAAAAGCAATTGAAGGGCTGACTCGCTTTGAGCCAGATCCGTACGATGGCTATGCAGTAGAGTACATCAACCCGTCCAATGGTAAAACAGCAAACCCAACGATTGCGGCGTGGATGCAAAAACTTCCGAAAGGATTCCATTCCAAAGCACACCGCCATACTCACTCTTCGATTTATCATGTCTTTAAAGGAAGCGGTTACACCGTTATCGATGGCGTGCGCTTTGATTGGTCACAAGGCGACTACTTTGTGATTCCGAACTGGGCAGCACATGAGCATGTGGCAACCGAAGATTCTTATCTGTTCTCTGCAAGTGACCTTCCTATCATGGAAATGTTTGATGTCGAAAGAGAAGTAGAGTACGAAAAAGGCAATGGCTACCAAGAAGTGAAAAGCGAATTTAAACCGGAACTTGGTTAATGAAATAATTGTGTAATAAAGGATGGTGTGAAACAATGTCAGAAGTGAAAAAAATACCCTTTACAATCATCGGTGGAGGAATTGGAGGATTATCTGCTGCTTTAGGCGCAGCTGATTCCGGAAGAGAGGTTTATGTTCTTGAACAAGCTCCAGAATTTGGAGAAATAGGTGCAGGAATTCAAGTTGCGCCAAATGCAATGCATATACTTGATAAATTTGGTGTACTGGAAGAATACAGTAAAAACGCTGTATTTCCACAACGTCTCGTTTTAAAAGACGCCATGACCGGAGAAGAGCTTGCTGATTTAGACCTCGGGGATGCTTTTAAAGAAAGATATGGATATTCTTATTCGGTCGTCCATCGCACGGATATACACAAAGTGTTACTGGACAAATGCCGCGAACATGAAAACATTACGTTGCTTACAAACCATCATGTCGAAAAAGTGGAAAACAAAGGGGATTCCGTCTATATCGAATGTGAAGGCGGACTCAAATACGAAGCAGACGCTTTAATTGGTGCCGACGGGTTAAAATCAGTCACTCGTAAAAACCTATCAGATGACGAACCGATTTGTTCGGAGTACGTCGCTTATCGAGGCGCTATCCCAATTGAAGAAATACAAGACCTTGCAAATTATGACGACGTGATTATGTGGATTGGACCTTATTTGCATCTTGTTCAATACCCGATTCGCCGAAAAGAACTATACAATCAAGTCGCTGTGTTCAAAAGTTTTCATTATTCAAAAGAAAAAGAACATACCAATGATTGGGGAACACCGGAAGAACTGGAAGAGCATTTCGGTAAATGTGTGCCACAAGTTCGTCATGCTGTAAAATTCATGGAAACAGGACGACGCTGGCCTTTATACGATCGCGTTCCAATTGAAAACTGGGTAGACGGTAAAATAGCATTGCTTGGTGATGCAGCACACCCTATGTTACAATACCTTGCCCAAGGAGCTTGTCAAGCTTTAGAGGATGCCGACTTTTTGTCACGAAAGCTAAAAGAGTACCCGGGAAATGAGCATTTAAATCAAGCATTTAAAGAATATCAAGCGGAAAGACAACCGAGAACAGCACGAGTACAAACAACCGCAAGAAAATGGGGAGAAGTGCTTCATACTGCCGACCCTATTGCACAATTGATGCGTGATATGTACTTGAAAAAGCACGATTCTCAAGATTACTCGGAAGTAGAATGGTTATACGGTTATCATAAAAATAGTAAGAACCTCGTGTAAAGCTTAAATATGCGTTGATTGTTTTCTCTCATACTCATCATATTTCTCTACTAGAAAGTGTGCTTACGACGCCAGTAAGCACACCTTTTTTATGTCGATAGTTGCACTCATGCCACCTGCCTATTCTGGTTGATGTCATTCAGTTTATAATCGAACTAGGATATTTTTATAAAAAATGGAGGTTGATACAATGAATATTTTAATGTACGGTGCGGGAGCGTTAGGAGCATACTTCGGTGGTAGATTGTTGGAAAAAGGGCACAATATTTATTTTTTTGTTCGTGAAAAACGTGCGCTCCAATTACAAAAGGAAGGGCTTCACATCGACAGCCCTCAAGGGGACTTGAAGACAAGTGATCTCACCCTCTTTACAGATCCTGAAGAAGTCAAAAATATAGACCTTATCATACTTGCTATTAAGGGCTATCATTTAAATGACGCGCTTCCTCAAATTGAAATGATTCAAAAAAACAATCAAGCTTTCGTTCTCCCACTCTTAAACGGAATGGAACATATACCACGATTACAAGAAACACTTGGAGAAGAATATATTTTAGGCGGTTTTGCTTCCATGATCGCCACGTTAAATGAAAAAGGACACGTCGTACATTCTAATCAAACAAGTTCCATTACTTTTGGAACACTTCATTCACGTCAGAAAAACATTTGCGCTTCTCTTGCTGACATAGGGGAAGGAATAACAAATACAACGATTCAATTTTCGGACCACATTAAAAAACTCATGTGGAGAAAATACACCTTCATCACCGCTTTTTCCGGCGTGACGACCGCAACCAATCTACCGGCAGGCTTCATTGCCAAACATGATGCTACTTATGAAGTAGCCAAAAATGTGGTGGAAGAAATGGCCGAGATTGCTGCAAAGGATGGAATTCGATTTACTAAGGAAGAAATTGAACAAATCGCAGAAAATCAACGGCAAATGCCGAAAGAATCTACTTCTTCGATGCATCAAGACTTTCGAAAAGGGCTTCCTATTGAAGTAGAACACTTACATGGGGGCGCACTCCGCTTTGCCGAAAAATATGGCGTACAAGCACCAACGATCCAAACCATTTATGGACTTTTAAAACCGTACGAACACGGGAGAATCGATCTGTAACTTTATACGATACAAAACATACCGTTCATGCTATGATGTTTAATAAGGGACACAAGTCGAAGAAAATCATAGACAAAATAAAGAAAAACCACTCATCTGGACACAAACTTATCTGTCTGTACCGGAAGACTTTCATCCGGAAAAAGAAGATTTAGACGAAGCTGGTAGTGTATGCACTGTTCTCGAACAACAACAAGGTATTTCGGTTACACAAGGGGAGCACCAAATTTGGGCAACAGGTGCGAGTCAAGAAGAAGCCAAAATGTTAGCGATTCATTCAGGAGAGCCTATTCTTGTCATGGAAACAAAGCTATATACAAAAACTGGCCACCTAATTGGTTAGAGACGAGCGGTTCACAAGGCTGACGATTACAAATATTCATTTTCCGTGAATCGATAATTTGTAGATAGAAGTCGCTCCGTTCAAGTTACTAGCTTTGATGGGGCGACAAATGATTACCATTCCGGAACCCAAGCCGTAGCGACACTTTCCGTCCTGCTTCCATTAATGGTCCTTTCAATTCTTCCAGCCGCTCTTCGCTCATTCGAATCGTCGGGCCGGAAATACTAATGGAGCCAGCGATTTCCCCGCGAAAATTAAAGATGGGAGCAGCGATGCAAGTAATTCCTACCTCATTTTCTTCCACTTCTTTTCCATAGCCTCGCTTACGTATTTTTTCTAAGTCTTGAAACAGCGCTTCTCGGTTCGTAATCGTGTTTTCAGTATGTTTCGGAAGACCTTTTTCATCGATAATTTCTTCTACTGTCCTTTCCGGTAAATAAGCGAGAATCGTTTTTCCTGCACTCGTACAATGCATTGGTGCGATCTTCCCCACTTGAGAATGCATGCGAAGGGTTTCATTTCCTTCTAACTTTTCAATGTAGACTGCTTCTTTTTGCGAATAGATGACGAGATGAATAACTTCATTGGACAATGATTCCAGTTCTTTTAAGTAAGGAGTTGCTTCTTTTCGGATGTCAATGGAGTCCAGTAATTTCGCACTCAGCTCCAAATATTGATATCCTAAACGGTACTTTTTCGTTTCACTATCTTGTTCAATAAATCCGTGTTCCATAAGGGTAGCGAGTAATCGAAAAATAGAGCTTTTATTGAGGCCTAATTTTTCAGCAAGTTCTGTGACACCGTATCCTTCTTTTTTTGTGCTCACTATTTTAATAATCGTTAATGCCCGATCGACCGATTTGACCATAATGTGCCTCCGTTACACGTAAAATTTACATTATCTTATATTATATCACTATTCCTTTCGCTTTTTCTCAACTCTCGTTTTTTCACAATGGCACCACCCTTCCAAAATATCTCGTTTATGCCTCTTTTCCACAGAACGGAACTGGACACTTTTTCATTCCATGGAAGAAACTGAAGCAATACTGCGGATTTTTTCCTCTTTGTGGAGAATGATTCGCAAAAAGTTGCGTTTACAAGTTATTTATAGTTACAATAGTACATTGTAAGAAGAGTCGTATGCACCTATACGGTTTATATCTTGCAAATATAAGACAGATAGGTGATGTCTAATGAAAGGAACAGAAAACAAGAAAGATTACCGCGTGTTGTTATACTACAAATTCGTGGAGATTGATGACCCAGAAACATTTACACAAGAGCACCTTGCTTATTGTAAAAACCTCGGGTTAAAGGGACGTATTTTAATTGCGTCGGAAGGGATTAATGGAACCGTATCAGGTACGGTGGAACAGACAGACAAATATATGGCTGATCTTAAGAGCGATCCTCGCTTCCACGACATTGTTTTCAAAATTGACGAAGCCGATGGACACGCTTTTAAAAAAATGCATGTGCGTCATCGTCCGGAATTAGTGACGCTTCGTCTGAAAGATAGCGTCAGTCCGCTGGAGAAAACAGCGAAGTTTTTAAGTCCAAAAGAATTTAGAGAAGCAATGCTGGAAGAAGACACTGTCATTTTAGACGCTCGCAACGATTATGAATATGATCTTGGTCACTTCCGCGGCGCTATTCGTCCCGATATTCGTAATTTCCGGGAACTTCCACAATGGATTCGTGACAATAAAGAACGTTTGCAAGGGAAAAAAATCCTTACTTATTGCACCGGTGGCATTCGTTGTGAAAAATTCACCGGCTGGATGGAAGAAGAAGGATTTGATGAAGTGTATCAATTAGAAGGTGGCATCGTCACTTACGGAAAAGATGAAGAAGTAAAAGGAGATTTGTGGGACGGAAAATGTTACGTCTTTGACGAACGTATTAGCGTTCCAATCAACCGAGTGGAACACGTCGTCGTCGGACGGGACCATTTTGATGGCACACCGTGTGAGCGGTACGTCAACTGTGCGAATCCGGATTGCAATAAACAAATTCTTTGTTCAGAAGAAAACGAACACAAATATTTGCGTGGTTGCAGTCACGAGTGTCGTATTTCACCGCGCAACCGCTACGTCATCGAACATAATCTTTCTCAAGAAGAAGTCGAAGAAAGATTAAAGCGGATTGAAGAAGAGCAACATGCATCATCTCTTAAAGCCTAATGATAACTCCAACCGGATCATCTGATTGATCGTCGGTTGGAGTTTTTCGTATAGAAAAAATGCTCGATCAAAAATCTTAGAGGTACATGCCACAACTTTGCAAAGAAGATTGGAGTATATGAAATATTTTTCACAATATACAATCTCCTCCCTGCTGTATCCATATTTTTCTTTTCTTTCTTTTATGGTATATTTGTTTTATGGGAGGGGATTTTATTGGAAAGAGTTGAACATGCAATACAAGACAAATATCCAGAAGATTTTGCTTGGTGCTATGGTTGTGGTTATTTAAATAAACGAGGTCTTCACTTTCGTACTGGTTGGGATGGGGAACATACCGTGACGATTTACACACCACAACCGGAACATCTTGCCATGCCCGGGTTTGTTTATGGCGGTTTCATCGCGTCTCTAGTTGATTGTCACGGGACAGGCTCTGCTGCCATCGCATTGCATCATAAAAACGGACATAACATAGAAGACGATGTTCATCCGCCACGTTTTGTAACCGCTTCCTTACATGTCGATTACAAGCGACCTACTCCACAAGGTGTGACATTAAAAGCAGTTGGAACAGTAGAAGAAATACATCCGAAAAAGTTTAAAGTGGAAACAGAAGTATTTGCTGGTGAAGATCTTGTTGCAACCGGAGAAGTGGTTGCAGTAGTTAAACCTGATTCCTTTAGATAATAATAAGAGGTTGGACATAACTAGCCAAAAAAGAATGGTTCCAAGCACTAACATTTGCTTGGAACCATTTTTGTAGGGTGTTCATTGTTTCTGGCGGTATATTTCCTTAAGTTTACCGCCGGAAGTGCATTTCTCTGTGACTCTAACACAAGAAGTATAAATAGTCTTGCAATCACCAATTGCAACTCCCCGTCATGAGACCATTCGGTAGGAATTTTGTGTGGTAATTCGTCGCATGGATCTTTTATACGATACTTCATTGCATCGTTCTCATAATAAAAGGTCGTATGAAACGTGTTGCGACCTGTTTTTATCCTCATTTCTTCCAATTTTAACTTTCATACGACCATTTGACCGGTGTTTGACAAAATGAAGCGTCGTATGAAACGTTTATGGGACGATTCATCTTCTTTTTTAACGCGTCATTCGTCGCATGAAACATAAAACACTTCGAATCACCTGAATTTTTCCAATTCTAATCCTCTTACGACCACTCCTGTTCGGATTGTACGAAAAAAGTGTCGCATCACCAGTTCATACGACACTTTTTTCATCATTTTCATTTTGAATTGTTCTTTGTACACAAAAAGAGAGACTCACCAAGTTTATGGCGATGACTGAAGTTTTGTCCCACCCTCTATTGATTATGCAGCGTCTTCTTCCATTTGTTCCATTTGTTCTTGCACGTCGACTGCATTCTCTTTGGCTTCTTCCGGAATCTCAATTTGATCAATTTCATCATATTGAGATATCGTTCCTTCTGACACTTGTTTCATGACCAATGTTTGACCTTCAGCTTCCATCGACATTTCCATATTGATGTTAATTTCTGTTTGATAGAAAGTCTCTTTATCAATTTTAATGACATAATCTAATGTCTCAATGTCCATATGAGACATTACTTCGTCCAATTCACCTTGCATCGCTGGATCTCCGTCTAGATTGGCAAATTGCATTGCTAGTTCTTTGATTCCTTCACCGGAACCAACGACACTCAATTCATAATATTCTTCGGTCTCAGTGATTTCAATGCTTTCTGACATATCTTGTAATAGTTCCAATTGCTCTTGAGGGGACATTTCTAAGTCTTGTAAGTCCGTTATCCCCATGGCACTCGCATCGAGACGCATCCACTGTTCGGTTGCAGCATCATACATGTACATCGTACCATCTTCATCCATGTATTGCTCTATTTCCATCTCTCCTTCTCCCGTCATGTCTGGCATCGTCATCACTTGCTTCAACATCATTGGGTTTTGGGTGACATCCATTTGAAGCGTCATATCCATCGGGATGGTTTCCTCATCCACTTGCATCTCTTGGTTGATATTTAATTCCATGGAATAACTTTCCACTTCACTCATCGCTTCTGTTGATTGAGCCAGTACTTCTTCCGCTGTCAAACTTTCTTCTTCTGCTGGTGCTTCTTCTTGCTCTTCTACGGCGACGCCTTCTTCTTCCATTAATCCTTCTTCAGAGGCGCCTTCCTCCGTTTCACCACATGCCGTAATAAGTAAAGTACTGAAGAGAGCCACTGCTCCCCATTTCCATTTTTTCATCGTTATCCTCCTTGAGTAACTATTCCCACCCCACTTTATCATAGGAATAGTCCCAGCTTCACTATTTTAAAGAAAATTGAGACTATAGGATGGATAAAGAAAATGCGGACAGGACAAAATCCCCTATTCCTCTTCAAACACGAAGAAGAATAAGGGAAATATTTCTTATTACTTTCGAACCTTCCATTTCGGTTGAAGTTGAGGGACAAAGAAGTTGTTTCGGTGCGTTCTTTTACGAATGCGCTCCTCACACATTTCATTCGCAACAACAAGCGTCGGAATTTGTTGTTCTTTCGACTGTTGTAAAACGGTTAGGATAGCATCATAAATCGCTTTTGTCTTTTTCAACACTCTTTCTTTGTTTCCGCCATATAATTCATCTGCTACTTGAATCAATCCACCGCTATTTACAATGAAGTCCGGTGCATATAAAATTCCTTTTTCATGCAACATCTCTCCGTGACGGTCTTCCGCTAGCTGGTTATTGGCAGATCCCACCACTGCTTTTACGCGTAATTCCGGAATCGTTTCGTCGTTTAAAATGCCACCGGTCGCGCACGGTACAAATATGTCCGCATCCGCTTTATAAATTTCCTCCGCCTGAAGCACTTCCACTCGGCGATTGTGTTTGTTCGCTAAATCTTTTATCGCCTGAATCGGCTCTTCGAATATATCCGAGACGTAAAGGTCATTTCCAGATTCAATCAGCATTTTTGCGACTTTGAATCCAACTTTTCCTAATCCTTGGATCGCATACGTACGTCCAGTAAGTTCACTGTCACCAAACAACACTTCTGTCACTGCTTTTATGCTGTTAATGACTCCTTGAGCCGTTGGGATGGACGAATCGCCATTGCCACCATACGCTTCCGGCACACCAACGATGCATTCCGTTTCTTTTAATGCATGGACAAAATCATCCATCGTCGTACCCATGTCCGTACCTGTGTAAAATCTTCCGTTTAACGATGCCACATATTGCCCAAAAGCACGGAACATTTCCGGCGTTTTATCTTTGCGTGGATCACCGATAATGACAGCTTTTCCACCACCAAAATCTAAATCTGCAGCGGCATTTTTTTGTGTCATTCCTTTAGCTAAACGGAGAGCATCTTTTAACGCTTCTTCGGTAGAGGCATACGGATACATGCGGCATCCGCCTAGTGCCGGACCAAGCGTAGTATCATGAATCGCAATAATTGCTTGTAGTCCGGTTGAAGGATCATTACAAAAAAGGACTTGTTCATGTTCTTTCATTTCTTGAAAAATATCGAATGATTGACGAGACATTGTTTCTGTAAGAAGAGATTCCATCGTTTATTCCTCCTTTATCATTATAACCAATTGAGTACGCCAATGACGTCTAAGAAAACGATGATAATAACAACCGGTACGACATAACGAATCAATAGCAACCAAGCGGTAAACAATTTATAGCCAACAGAGCCTCCTGTTTGAAACTCTGTAAGTAGCGTATCTTTCGGGATTTTTAATGGAACAAAGATAGCAATCAAAAACGCTCCAATTGGCATTAAAATATTACTCACTAAAAAGTCGGCTGCATCAAAAATGGAGAGACCAAAAATAAGAATGTCACTTAAAACCCCATAAGAAAGGGCGGAAGGAACACCGACGATAAATATCGCAAGACCGATGACCCAGGAAGCTTTTGGTCGTGCTTTTACTTCCCCTTTCGTCACCGCCGCGACAATGACTTCTAACATCGAAAAGGCAGACGTCAACGTCGCAAATAAAAAGAGAAGTAAAAAGAGAATAAAGAAAATAATACCATAAGGCATTTGATCAAATACGGTCGGCAACACGTTAAATAACAAGACCGGTCCTTCATCCGGACGCAAACCGAAAGAAAAAACCGCTGGAAATATCGCCAATCCTGCCAAAAATGCGACGAAAAAATTCAACACAACGATGGAAGTCGCTGATTGGACGATACTTTCTTTTTTCGATAAATAAGAGCTATATGTTACCATCACAGACACACCAACACTTAATGAGAAAAACGATTGCCCCATCGCATAAAGCATCGTTTCAGAAGTGATGGTGGAAACATCAGGAACGAGAAAGAATGCCAACCCTTCCGAAGCACCGTCCAATGTAAGTCCGCGGATCACAATGACGATAAATAGAATAAATAAAGCAGGCATCATGATCATACTCGCGCGCTCAATGCCTTCTTTCACCCCTTTGGCAACGACGACAATGACGATGAGCATGAAAGCAAATTGCGCGACGACGGAAAGAATCGGATTGCTAATCGTTTCTGCGAATACTTCTCCATATTCCGCTTCGGTTAATCCTGATAATTGACCAAAGATTGATTTCACAAGATAAATGACGATCCAGCCACCGACGACACTGTAAAACGATAACAAGATAAAACAAGTGACCATTCCAAGCATACCAATTCCAGCCCAGCGCGTACCTGGTGCAATGGCTCGATAGGCTTCTATCGCATTTTTCTGCGTGCTTCGTCCGATCATAAATTCTCCGATTAATAGCGGTAGACCAATCAGCAATGTAAACAGGAAGAATAGAAGTAAAAAAGCCCCTCCTCCACTCGTCCCTGCCACATATGGAAACTTCCATATGGCACCTAGGCCTACTGCAGATCCTGCCGCTGCTAATATAAAGGCTAATTTAGAAGACCATTGTTGTTTCATCTCTCTCTCTCCTATGTTGTCAGTTTAAAATATGAATTGCTTTCCCTAATATGGCTTGGGTCACTTCCGTCCATCCTTCTGTTAAAGTAGGATGCGGATGGACTGTCAAAGCAATGTCTTCTGCTCTCACTCCTAACTCCAGTCCCAGTACACCTTCACCGATAAGCTGAGAAGCATTTTTCCCTACAATATGACAACCTAACAATAAATGCGTCTCTTTGTCCACAATTACTTCGACAAAACCGTCTTGCGCATCCGTGGCAAGCGCCATACCATTTGCTTGGAAAGGAAAATGAGCTGTTTTTACTTCATATCCTTCTTCTTTTGCTTCCTCGACGGTCATGCCTACTCCTGCGATTTCCGGATCGGTAAAAATGGCATAAGGAATAAACGGAGAATCTACTGCACTTGGTAAACCTCCGATCACTTCTGCCGCTACGATCCCTTGCTTCGTCGCTTTATGAGCTAATGCAGGGCCCGCTGTAATATCTCCAATGGCAAAAAGATGCGGGATATTGGTGCGACACGTCTCATCGATAGGAATGAACCCCCTTTCGTCCATCGTGACGCCGATTTGTTCGAGACCTAACTCTTTTGTCCGTGGGGTGCGACCAATAGTGACAATGGCTTTAGCAAATGTTTGCTTTTTTGTTGTATCTCCTTCTCGTAAAGTCACGACAACTTGTTCATTTTCTACTTCCATCGAATCGACATAGGTGGAAGTTTGGATGGTCATCCCTAGACGTTTCGCTTTTTTTACTACTTCTTTTGTTAAATGCTTGGAGGTGGCAGGTAAAATTCGCTCCGCTACTTCCACAACGGTTACATCGCTTCCTAATTTAGCAAGAGCCATCCCTAGCTCCATTCCGATATATCCGCCGCCTACAATGAGGAGACTATCCGGTACTTCGGTTAATTCTAAGGCCGAAGTGGAGTTTAAAATATACTCATGATCGATGGTAGCAAAAGGAACCGGAGCTGGTTCTGAACCCGTTGCGATGATAGCGTTTTCAAACTGGTACACTTCAAAGTCACCAGACGTTTCCACTCCGATTCGATCATCGGATAAAAAGTATGCCTTTCCTTCCACAATCGTCACGCCATTTTTGTTACACAAATGTTGAATCCCTGACGTTAACTGCGAGATAATTCTCTTTTTTCTTTCTTGCCATTTTCCTAAATCCATCGTTGCTTTCTCTTGCAACTGAATCCCCATGTCTTCCACTCGGGATAATTCTTCAAATTTGCTTGCGGTATGAATGAGCGCTTTCGAGGGGATACAGCCTTTATTCAGGCAGACCCCTCCCACGTTTTCTTTTTCAATGAGTACGACAGACTTTCCTAATTGTCCTAGACGGATCGCCGCAGCATATCCACCAGGACCTCCTCCGATAACAGCTACATCAACTTCTGTTCTTACTTCTCCGACTACCATTTATCTCATCTCCATGAATAACAAGTTTGGATTTTCTAATCGTTCGATGATATAGTTTGTAAATTTCACTGCAAGCACACCGTCAATAATGCGATGGTCAAAAGATAGCGAAATGTTCATCATCCATCTAATCACACTTTCCCAATCTTTCACGACAGTACGAGGGGTGATTTTGTGCAGGGCAAGAATAGCCACTTCCGGATGATTAATAATTGGTGTAGCAAGATTTCCTCCAACCGGACCGACATTACTAATTGTGAAAGTGCTTCCTGTCATTTGATCTACGCGCAATTGTCCTTTGCGGGCAAGCGTTGCGAGTTCATTAATTTCCTCTGCAATTTCGACGATACTCTTTTTATCCGCGTCACGAATGACCGGAACGACTAAGCCGTGCTCCGTATCTGTCGCAATTCCGATGTGATAGTAGTCTTTTAACACAATCTCGTTTGTTTCATCATCCACAGACGCATTGAAGTATTCAAATTCCTTGAGTGCGGCAACAACTGCTTTTACGAAAAACGGTAAATACGTAATTTTGACACCTTTTGACTCATAGTACTCTTTCATCGAATGACGCAATTTACGTAATGCATCGATTTCTAACTCATCCATATGAGTCACATGCGGAATCGTTTGTACCGACTTCACCATTCTTTCCGCGATTGTCTTACGAATACCTTTGAGTGGAATGCGTCTTTCTCCACCGCTCGTAGCAGGAACAGGTGTCGGCGTTGCTGCTTCTGTTTGAGAAGTGACAGGTTTTGTTTCTTTCGTCTCGCTCGCTCCCTCTTTAAAACGATATAAATCTTCTTCTAAGACCCGACCAATCGGTCCTGTCCCTTCCACTTCATCAATATCAATGTTTAATTCCCGAGCAAGTTGCCTTACGTAAGGTGTGGCAAGGGCTCTTTTAAGCCTGTTCGTAGGAGCTGGTATAGAGGTGGATTCATTTTTTGGTCGCTCCTCTTCTTGTTGTTTTTCTTCTGCTTTCGGAGAGGAAGAGACGGTTTCTTGCGGCGCTTCATCGCTACTTCTAATGGTAAAAAGCGTCGCCTCTACTTCCACCGTTTCTCCTTCTTTAAAGAAAATTTGATCGATAATGCCTGCTTTCGGAGCAGTGAGTTCTGCACTTACTTTATCCGTCTGAATTTCCAGCACTGGTTCATCTTGTTCTACTTCGTCTCCTTCTTTTACGAACCATTGAAGAATCTCTGCTTCCGTCATTCCTTCACCAATGTCTGGTAACTTAAATTCAACCATGGTACTTATCCTCCCTTCGACCTAAAAATGAACCGTCTCTTTCATCCCTTCCACCATGCGATCAACGGTTGGTAAATAATCATTTTCTGATAAAAATTGTGGGACGGGCACATCAAACCCGACGATTCGTTTGATTGGTGATCTTAAATAAATAAGTGCTTCTTCATTAATGAGAGAAATAATTTCCCCCGCAAATCCGGCTGTTTGGTGGGCTTCATGAATGATCACCGCACGACCTGTCTTCTTCACGGATTCAATCACCGTTTCTGCATCGAGTGGTACAATGGAGCGCAAATCTATAATTTCGCACGTGCAATTGTTTTCTTGTTCTACTTTTTTCACCGCTTTCATCGCTTCACGCACCATGCCACCCCAAGCAATGACAGTGAGGTCTTCCCCTTCTTTTACAATGTTTGCTTTTCCGATTGGTGTTTCATACAACTCTGATGGCACTTCTTCCTTAAAAGCCCGGTACATTTTCGTATCTTCTAAAAAGAGAACCGGGTCCGGGTCATTTGCTGCAGCGGTTAACAGTCCTTTTGCATCCCGTGGGTTACTTGGAACGACGACTTTTAACCCCGGCGTGTGAGCAAAGAAAGATTCGACACTTTCAGAGTGCAATTCCGGACCACGAATTCCTGCGCCATACGGGGTACGAATGACCATCGGAACAGTAAATTGGCCCCGAGTGCGATAACGCATGCGTGCGGCGTGGGAGACGAGTTGTTCAAAGCCCGGATAAATAAATGCTAAAAATTGAATCTCTACGATTGGCTTCTTCCCATTTAAAGCAAGCCCAATGGAAGAGCCGATGATTCCTGATTCTGCAAGCGGCGTATCAATGACGCGGTTTTCTCCGTACTTGTCAAACAAACCGTCCGTCGCGCGAAACACCCCGCCATTTCGTCCAATATCTTCTCCTAGTAAGAGAATATCTTCGTCTTTTGCTAAAAGCTGATCGAGGGTTTCATTGATGGCTTCTAAAATATTTTTTTTCTCCTGTGTCATGAAGAACGCCCTCCTTTACCTAGATGCTGAAGAAATTCTTTTTCTTGTTTGGCAATGGTCCATGTTTTTTCTTTGTATACGTGTTCAAACATTTGCTGCACGGTAGGACGCGGATAATTTTCCGCTTCTTTAAATTGTTCGTCGATTTCTTTTCTCATTTCTTCTGTCCATTGTTTTTCTTCGCTATCCGTTAGTAAATCGTTATTCTTTAAATATAAGCGTAATCGGGCTAAAGGATCTTCGTTTTTCGCCCACTCTTTTTCAATGGCTTGTTGGTCACGGTATTTTTTCGCATCATCAGCGGTTGTATGAGAACCAAAGCGAGTCGTCACTGCTTCAATTAACGTCGGTCCTTCTCCTTTCCGTGCCTTTTCGATCGCCCGTTTCACCGTGAGGTATACTGCAAAGATGTCATTCCCATCGATACGAATGCCTTCGATATCGTATGCTTTTCCACGTTGGGCAATCGTTTTTGAAGCCGATTGTTTTTCAAACGGAACACTGATGGCGTAACCATTATTTTGACAGAGGAATACTGTTGGCGTTTGATATACACCGGCAAAGTTCAATGCTTCATGAAAGTCTCCTTCTGACGTCGCACCATCTCCAAAATACACAAGACTGACATTGTCTTTTCCATCTAACTTATCTGCCCAAGCTGTTCCTACCGCATGTAACAACTGGGTTGCAATCGGAACAGCAGGAGGAATGATTTTTTTATCTTCCGGGGTGATACTTCCGTCCATATGCCCCATCCAATAAAGGAAAATTTGTTTCCAAGTTTGTCCGTGCGTATACATCGCTCCGTGGTCACGATACGTCGGGAATAACCAATCCGTCGAACGTAGCGGCAATACTCCCCCTACTTGACAAGCTTCTTGCCCTTTGAATGAAGCATACGTTCCAATCCGACCCTGTCGTTGTAAAATAAGCGCTTTCTCATCAAAAATCCGACAAGTAAGCATGTATTTAAACATATCCATCATGACTTGTTTATCTATGCGATGATCGTCATGCCGACACTTTCCATCTGGCGTGAGTACTTGATAATATTCTTCCCTTGCCTCTTCATAAAAGTTTCTTAAGTCGACTGCCATGGAAAAACATCCCCTTTCTTTTGTAAACGCTTTCTTTATATAAAATTATATAATCACTGCCCCTTTCTTTTACATAGATGAAAGAAGTTGTTGGAGGAAATATTTTTATATTTTGAAATATTTTTAAGCAGTAATTTTACAAAATGTAAAACAGAAAAGCGGAGGCAACCGCTTAGGCGCGTTAGCGATGGAAGGACGGGGACAAAAGTCCGCTTTTTGACTTTTGCCCCGGCCTGAAGCACACTAGCGCCTGGTTGCCGAAGCTAGACATAGAAAAGCGGAGGCAACTGTTTAAGAGAGAAAGCGATGGAAGGGCGGTGAATGAAGCCGTTCTTTGGCTTCTTTAGCGACCTGAAACGCTCGAACGAGTAGGAGCCGCAGCTAGACAGAAATGCGGAGGCAATCGGTTAGGCGCGTTGGCGATGAAAGAGTGGTGAAGATAAACAATAGAAAAACGGAAAAGCCGGTTAGCTGCAATCAGCGATGAAAGGGGAGTGAGGGCACTCTGATCTAAGTGTTTGATCACCTGAATTCCAAGTCTATACATCGAAAAACGGAATCTCGAAAGTCATGCGACCACTCAATGAGTTTGAAATGAAAAAATCTGTCGTATGAAATCATCATGAGACGCTTCATTTTCTTTTCTTAACAAGAATATGTCGTATGAACAGTAACATCACCAGTTTTCTCCTAATTATTTTCAATTTCGGCCGCTATCCGACACTTTATCGGGATTTCCTTTTCAATAGATGTCACATGAGACGTTCATACGACGTCTACTTTTCTTTTATTCATGAAAACTGGTCGCATGACATGTAAAACGGGAACTAAATCACGTCATGCGATCATTTCACTGTCCTAAGACCACTTGATGGGGATTTTTTGCGATAGAGGGTTCCATATATGGTACTTTTTCACTGTTTGGAAAGGGGATTGTCGGTATAACGCTTTGGCATTGCTTGCAATATTTCATTGTTCCTACTGGGCTGAGTAACCGCTGACACAGGGACGTACAAGAGTATGTAGAAGTTCTTTATTTTTTCCAAACGGCTGACAGACTTTCGAAGTCGGAGAAGGAAAGAAGAGGCAATGGAGTAGGCGATGAAAAGACACAAAAAACCGTCTCGACTGGGGACGGTTATCGGGCTATTCATCTGTTTCTACTGGGGTTACATGTTTATGGGGCACAGGTGATTTAACCACCACAGAAGTGTTTAGCGTACCATAAGGAACAAGCTCATCAATTAAAGCCTCTAGATGTTGCATATCTTTTAATACTGCTTTTAACATGTAACTGATTGCACCGGTAATCCGGTGACACTCAATAATATCTGGATTTTCTTGGGCATACTTTTCAAATGTAGTATATGGAACGTTTAAGTCACTCACTTGAATAAATACAGTGACGTGTTTACCAATCTTAGGGTAGGAAATGCGAGCACTAAATCCTTCAATAACTCCTTGATCCTTTAACTTGTTCATTCTTTCCGACACACTCGGGCGACTTAAATTTAATCGTTTGGAAAGATCGCTTAACGTCATTCTTCCATCTTCTTGTAGCGCTTTAATTAGTTCAATGTCCGTCTGGTCCATAAAACCCCCCCTAATGAACTATCCTATGCATGCGGTATGTCAAGTATAACATAATTTTAAAGTTATTTTACTTTTCCAAACGCTTTATATGCTATAATAATTACTTTTGAAAAATTAAAAGTGTTTCCAAGCACCAGGTACTTAGCCGACATGATGCATCTAAGAAAGTATTGGTCTCATTTATTTTTGACCGTCCCCCCTCCATTCAGTAAGATAAAAGAAAATGGAATGTTAGGGTGAACTTTATGAACATCCTCCTAGTCGAAGATGATCGGACAATCGCTTCTGGATTAGAATATTCCTTAACACAAGAAGGATTCGAAACATTTTTTTGTCAACATGCTTCCTCAGCAAGAGAGGTCATTCACAATCAAATTGCTGAAATTGACCTTTGCTTATTTGACCTTTCTTTGCCGGATGGAAGTGGCTATGACTTGTGCAAATTAGTGAAAAAATACCGTGATATTCCGGTCATCTTTTTAACCGCTTTTGATGATGAAGTGAATGTCGTGATGGGGCTCGATATGGGGGCAGATGATTATATTACAAAGCCATTTCGGATTCGCGAACTTATTTCAAGAATAAAATCCGTACTCCGGCGCTACCAACGTCATCAGTCGAAAAACGTCATTGAATTAAACAACGTTCACATTAACATTATCGATGGAAAAGTATACAAGGACGGTAAAGAAATTTTATTAACTGCATTAGAATACCGTCTTCTCCTCATTTTTGCCAACCACATTGGACAAGTTCTCACTAGAGCACAATTGCTCGACCGTATTTGGGATGTTGGTGGTGATTTTGTGAATGACAATACGTTAACCGTTTACGTGAAAAGATTGCGAGAAAAGCTAGAAGACGATCCGCAACAACCAACGTTAATAAAAACAGTTCGAGGCGTCGGTTATAAGGTCGGTGAATGAATTGCTTCGTAATCGGGAATTTCAAATCTTCCTGCTCTTCCTCTTGTTCATTAGCGGGATCGGATGTACGTTGGCCACTATTTTCGTTTCCATCGTAGCTGCAAGCTTGGTACTCGGAGTATCCCTCTTACTTATTATATGTATGCTACTTTTTACGAAATGGCGTTATCGGGAACTTGAAAAGCTTTCCGGTTACTTGCAACGAATTGCAAACGGTGACTTTCATCTCGACGTTCGCGATAACTATGAAGGTGAATTGAGTCTATTAAAAAGCAATATTTACAAAGTAACAAAAATGCTTTCAGAACAAGGGTCAGTCTTACAAGAAGATAAAGAAAAACTAACAAACGCCATTTCCGATATTTCGCATCAATTGAAAACACCGCTCACTTCGATGATGGTTATGGCGGATTTGTTACGAGATGAACACCTCGATGACAAAAAGCGAGGTGAGTTTACCCGTAATATTCAACTCCAGCTAGAACGAATGGAGTGGCTCGTTTCTTCCCTATTAAAACTTTCCAAAATAGATGCAGGAACGATTTTCTTTAAGAAAGAAAAAATCCCAGTTCATGCTCTCATTGAGCGAGCTGTTGAACCACTTCTCGTTCCAATCGATATTAAAATGCAACAACTGTCCATTGCAGGTGAAGAACAGGCTACATTTACCGGGGATTTCAATTGGACCGTCGAAGCTCTCATCAACATTATAAAGAACTGCGTCGAGCACACGGAGGAAGAAGGTAAAATTACCATTTCCTTTTCCGAAAATGCTCTTTACACGGAAATAACCATTTCCGATAACGGTAAAGGAATTCCAAAAGAAGAGCTCCCCTACATTTTTAAACGGTTTTACAAAGGGAGAAATGCGAGTGACGACACCGTCGGAATCGGTCTTGCGATGGCACATAGCATTATTACAGGTCAACAAGGCGACATCGAAGTAAAGAGTGAACCAAATGTTGGGACGACATTTCAGATTAAATTTTACAAGCGGGTGATTTGAATACACGTCACCTGCTTTTTTATTTTCTCTAAATGAAAAAATTGTCACTTTGCAGTCACTTTAAAGTCATACTCACGCTTTATACTGAACCTCAAACAAAGAATGATGGAGGTTTTCATATGTCGATATTAGAGGTAAAAGATTTATCTAAAATTTATGGTAAAGGAGATACAGCAGTTAAAGCCCTTCATGACGTTTCCTTTTCAGTAAATAAAGGGGATTTTGTTTGTATTATCGGGCCATCAGGCTCAGGAAAATCGACGCTCCTGCATTTACTCGGTGGCGTCGATCGACCAACAAGCGGAAAGGTCCTCATCGATCAAACGGATATTTATAACTTAAATGAAACACAGCTGGCGATTTTTAGGCGGAGACAAATTGGACTCATTTACCAGTTTTACAACCTTATCCCGATTTTAACCGTCGCAGAAAATATGACGTTACCAATGCTTTTAGATGGGCAAAAAGTAGACCAAGATCACTTTAACAAGGTCGTTCACATTTTAGGTTTGAATGAACGACTCGATCATTTGCCAAACCAACTTTCAGGTGGACAGCAGCAACGCGTCTCAATCGGAAGAGCATTAATCAGCAATCCGGCGATTATGCTTGCCGATGAACCAACGGGAAACCTTGATAGTAAAAATAGTGCTGAAATTATGGAACTACTAAAAATGTTTAACAAAACGTACAATCAAACACTAATTGTCATCACGCACGATGAGCGCATCGCCCTGCAAGCTGATCGAATCATCTCGATTGAAGACGGTAAGATTGCCAAAGATGAGGTGATTCGCCCGTGAACATAATAAACCAAGTGACATTAAGAAATTTAAAAGAAAATAAACGAAGAACGCTGGTGACGATGATTGGCGTCATCATTTCCGTCGCAATGATTACCGCCGTCTCGACACTCGGTGTATCTTTTTTAGACTTATTGGCCCGGGAACATATCGCAACAAACGGCGAATGGCACATTCAATATAAAAACGTCACGTCAGAACAAATTGAGGCGTTAGAACGAGAGTTGACACCAGAATCAATCGTTCTTGCGAGCGATGGCTATGCAGCCTTGGAACAATCAGTTAATGAATTTAAACCATATCTCTATTTTCAAAACTATAATGAAGCTGGGATGGAGCAATTTCCAATCGATGTAGTTGAAGGAAGACTTCCTCAAAACGAAAATGAAATTGCAATTTCAGAAACAATTGAAAACAATGCGAACGTCAATTATCAAATCGGAGATCAACTTACTGTTCAGATTGGCAAGCGTGTTAGCAAAATGGATGGAACGACTCTTGTACAAAATAATTCTTTACTACGAGAAGACGAGACAATTATGGAAGAACTACGCATTAATGAAAAGAAAACGTTAACGGTCGTCGGGACGATTGAACGGCCTTCATGGGAGCCGGCTTGGGCCCCTGGATATACGGTGATTGGATATGTGGACGAAAGCGCATTAAGTGAAAACCGTTCGGTAGATGCCTTTGTTGTATTGTCTGATATAAAAGGCTCTCTTTTCGAGCGAGCAGAAGCGTTCGCACAAACGTATGGAATAGAAAAAGTGAATTTTAATAATGAGTTGCTCCGCTTCTATGGAGTAACTAAAAATGATAACTTACGAATGACGATGTTTTCATTAGTTAGTATTATTATGGCGATTATTATCATTGGCTCTGTCGCCCTCATTTATAATGCGTTTGCCATTAGCGTTTCGGAACGAGCACGACATTTAGGAATGTTGTCAAGTGTTGGGGCAACGAAAAAGCAAAAGCGAAACTCTGTCTTTTTTGAAGGAGCAGTCATTGCTTCCATTAGTATACCGGTTGGAATTGTCGCTGGTTTTGCAGGAATTGGTACGACGTTTGCTTATATTAATACGTTTTTACAAGAGGCACTTCATACGACGGAAGCGCTTGAAGTAGTTGTTACCCCTTCTTCTATCATCACGGCTTGTCTCATTTCAATTGCAACGATATTTATTTCAACGTACGTTCCAGCACAACGAGCTTCAAAAGTTTCTGCGATTGATGCGATCCGCCAAACGGATGACATCAAATTGACAAAAAAAGCAGTAAAAACGTCCAAACTCATACGGAAACTTTTTGGTATTGAAGCGGAAATTGGTTTAAAAAATATGAAAAGAAATAAAAAACGATATGTAGCCACATTGCTTTCATTAATTGTAAGTATCGTCTTATTTTTATCGGTCTCTTATTTTACCGATAGTCTTAAAAAATCGCTTGAACTGACCAAAGATGATTTTCAATTTGATATTCAAATTTCAAGCAATCAACTAGCGCAAGAGGAGCTTAACGCCTATACGAAATTAGACTACGTTACATCGTCAACCGTTATCGAGGAGATCCGATTAGAGACGCTTGTTAGCATAAAGAATGTCGCACCTCCATTGAAAAAGCAAATTGAAGAAAATGACTTCGCTTTGGAGAATGGCGTCTTTCCTTATTATGTCGTTCTTCAAAGTTTGGACGAAGAAAGTTTCCATGCCTATGCTAAAGAGATTGGCGTAAATCCTGAAGAGTATATGGTGCAGAAATCCCCTCTTGCAATCGTCGTTGATCAAATTTCGTACGAGGATGAAGCATCCGGAAAGATCGTGCAAACGAAAGCAATAGAAACAAAAGTCGGGGATACGTTAGATTTATATATGATACCTGAAGACAATGGAGGACACGAGCAAATAGATCGAGAATTCATTACTACTGTTGAAGTAGGTGCTCTTACGGACAAAACTCCACTCGGCACACAAGCTGCCTTACTAGGCGGTATCCACATCATCGTTCCCCAATCGACAATGGACAAATTAGAACTAGACGGGAAACCTTTTGTCTATTTAAATAGTTCAGATCCATTGGCAACACAAGCAGCGATTGAATCGTTAAATGACATGAACGTTTACATCTATAACGTTTATCAAAGACGACAACAAGAAGAACAGATGATTATGATCATGTCTATTTTCATCTATGGTTTTATTACGCTCATTTCTTTCATTTTGATCGCCAATATTTTCAATACGATCTCGACAAGCATCGGCTTGCGAAAACGCGAATTTGCCATGTTACGATCTGTTGGCATGACACCGAAAGGATTTAATAAAATGATTCGTTATGAAAGTCTCTTTTACGGATTGAAAGCTCTCGGTTACGGCCTGCCATTAAGTATACTTACCATGCTTACTATCCACCTCTCAGTTGGCTATACGTTCGACTATGGCTTTCAACTTCCATGGCGCGCCATCTTATTTGTTGTCATCATGATCTTTGTCATCGTAGGGTCTGCGATGCTCTATTCGATTTCGAAAATGAAAAAAGAAAATATTATTGAGAGCTTGAAACAAGAAAATATTTAATAGTAAAATGCGATCACATTTTACCGTGATCGCCTTTCTCGTGCGCCTGGCATGGGTGTAATCTATAGGGTGAGAGTCCCGAGCCACGAAGGCAGAAGTAGTGGTTAGCTTAACGCAAGGGTGTCCGTGGCGACGCGGAATCTGAAGGAAGCGGGCGGCAAACTTCCGGTCCGAGGAACACGAACTTCATACAAGGCTAGGTATCATTGGATGAGTTTGCAAGACAAAACAAAGTCCTTTCTGCCAAAGGTGATACAGAGTAAATGAAGCGGATAGATGGAAGGAAAGATGACATCCTTATCCAGGGAGGTCTGATAGATACGTGAAGTACCCTTCATAACCTACTTCATGAGGAGTAGCTGAACCATCAGAAGTCAGCAGAGGTCATAGTACAAATCGGTCTAGAACGGTTTGGAAGGACTGAACAATGAAGAGAGAATAGCCCTTTCTATTCAGTCAGTCATGATGAACACAGAAAACGTAGTACCTCACTTGAGGAAGGAAACGGTGAATTCCGTGGAAGACCTCTTGGAGGATGGAGTGACTACTGGCATAAGAAGATAAGTTATTCACGGAAGGAAGTCTTGCGTTACCCATCTTAATTGAACCGCCGTATACGCGAACCGTACGTACGGTGGTGTGAGAGGACGGAGGTTCATCGCCTCCTCCTACTCGATATCTTTGAATCTTCTGTAAAACGAAGTTACCATTCTGTTATTGACAGTGTCCCATTGTTTTCGTACTATTTAATATGATTAAAATATCTCATTTATTTCACGCTTTACTTATTTTTGTCATAACAACAATGAACGAAGGAGGAATCTTCATGCAAGACCGTAAACTCATTGATTTAAAAGATGTCGTGAATCATCAAGCAGCACCTCCTGCTTGCGATATTACTTTAAAGATTGAGGTAGAGGATGCACAAGACGGACGGGCAACAACGATTTGGAAGCCGGACGAATCATTTGTGAATGGTGTCGGGGTTGTCATGGGAGGATACGTTTCTTCGGCGGCTGATATTACGATGGCCTACGCAATTTCATCGATTTTAGAAGAGAACCAAACTTTCGGTTCCATCAATTTGAATACAACATTTCATCGCGCTGTTTTTCCTGGAGAAGTCATCGTCCATGCGACAGTGAAAAAACAAGGGCGTTCCGTCTCCTACGTCGAAGCAGAATTATTTCAAAATGAAAAACTTGTTGCCACTGCAACTTCTTCTGTTAGCATTCGGCCATTGTAAACTTACATTTTTTATTTCCTATGTAGAAAGCGTTTTCTTCCCTGTGGCAAAAAACTAGCGCGATGAGGAAAATTTTTGTACACTAGATTTTATATATATGAACATAAGGAATGATACGTATGGAGTGGATGACACTTATTGCCTTTTTAGGAACTGCGGTTGTAATGACGCTTGCTCCTGGCCCTGATATTTTATTTGTCATTGCCCAAAGCATGGCGCAAAGCTATAAAGCTGGCATTGCGACCGCGCTTGGTCTTTGTACAGGACTCCTTGTACACATATCTGCCGCCGCCATCGGGATATCTGCGTTAATCTACCAATCTAGCGTCGCTTTTACCATTGTAAAATATGCGGGAGCGTTATATCTATTATATTTAGCATGGCAAGCATTTCGAGCAAAAGATGACGTGTCTTTCACGACAAATCAAGAAATGTACCCGTACAAAAGCTTGTACAAAAAAGGAATTATTATGAATCTTTTAAATCCAAAAGTTTCTCTCTTTTTTCTCGCTCTCCTCCCGCAATTTACAAACGTGGAGGCCGGTGCTATTCCGTTACAAATGACATTATTAGGGTTCATTTTTCTCGTGCAAGCACTTATTATTTTTTCCGTAGTAAGCTTGTTAGCGTTTAAAGCAACGGAACTATTGAGAAGAAGTCCGAAGTTCTCTAAACGTATGAATATCGCACAAGGAACCATTTTTACATTTATTGGGCTACATATTTTAACCAGTGATTAATGAAATCGAGTAGGAGCAGCCACTTGTTCACACTGCTCCTATTTCAATCATTTATTGCAACTGATACACAACACTCACCTGTTGGACGACTTCAATTTCTCCAGCTTCAACAGTGGTGTTTGCGCTATCTGCCATTTCTTCTTGACTAAAGTGACGTACCGGGAAGTCGACTTGGGTACCGTGTTCTTTAATGTGTAAGACGTCGCCTTTCTTTTTCCCTGCACTTTCAGCCATTGCGTTTGCTTTTTCTTCCGTGCTTGCGATGGCTTGTTGGAGTGCTTTTTGTTCACTTTCGGTTGGATCTTGTAAGGCAAACCGCGTGTGTTCCATGCGATTCGCACCGGCGTTTACTGCTTGATCAATCACTTCTCCTACTTTCTCCATTTCATCGTATTTTATCTCTACGATATGGCGAGCGCGGTACAATTGTTGCTGCTCTCCGTCTTCTCCGTGACGATATTCCGGATGGACGCCAAGGCTTTTCGTTTGAATGTTTTCTTCCTCAATATCAAAAGATGCGAGCGCTTCACGAACTTTGTTCATCGTCGCATTTACTTGTTGTTGCGCCTTTTGAGCAGAGGAATTTGTTTTTTCCACGCCTAATTGAATATACACAATATCAGGTTCTACATTGACACTTCCCTCACCTTGTACGGTTATCGTGTTTCCTGTGCTTGATGGTTGAGCAACAACAGATGAAGATGTTCCTGTCCAGTCTTGCACGGCAAAAAGGAGGAACCCAACAAACAACACGCCAACTGCTCCCCCGATGAGAAATGAAATTTTTTTCTTGTTCATCCTTTTACCCCTTTCGTTCTCCTGCTTACTTACTATGACGTGAAGGCGTTCATAATGTTTCGAATAACGTAAAAAAAGTGCGTTCTCTCTCATGAATAGAGAATCGCACCGGCTACTCCTGATAACATAATGACAAACAAAGGATGTAATTTGAAACGGATTAAAAAAACGAGGGATATGAAAAGAATCCCAATTAAACTAAGAGAATGAAAGGATAAAGAAGTAACAATATGATTGGAAATTGCAAAGTTAATAGCTGCATATGCAATTAATCCAGTAATGATGGGACGAAGACCGTAAAAAGCTGATTTTGTTAGTTCATGTTCATTAATTTTATAAAAAAAACTGGAGATCGCTAAAATAATGATTAAAGAAGGGAGCACCATACCAAGGGCTGAAACGATCGCTCCCGGAAATCCGGCAAGCTCATAGCCGACAAAAATGGCACTATTTGTTGCTATGGGACCCGGAGACATACCGGCAATAGCAATGACATCTGTAAACTGTTGGGTCGTCATCCAGCCATTTTTAGTTACTTCCATTTCTATGACAGGTATGATCGCATATCCTCCCCCAAAAGAGATAAAGCCGATCATGAAAAAAGTAAGAAACAATTGAATTAGCACGGATGGTCTCTCCTTTTATTTCTCTTCTGTTTTAAGCACAGCAATCTTCTCTTTCACACGGACGATCAGTATGCCGGCGACAATCCCGGAGAGAATAATGAACACCGGATGAAGAGATACAAACAGCAATAGAAATACAGTCATCCCCATAATGACAATGGTTGTTTTGTCTATCAGCGCTGTTTTTCCAATCTTTATCCCTGCATAAATAATTAAAGCGACAATCGCAGCCCGTATTCCTTGAAATGCTGCGTCCACAATCGGATAATCTTTAAAAAACTGATACGTTACACTCAATATAATAATGATGAAAAAAGTAGGTGTCATCATTCCGATCATTGCTGCAACGGCTCCTTTGATACCGGCGATGCGATAACCAATAAAAGTTGCGGAATTAATCGCAATCGCTCCCGGCACAGATTCAACGACAGCAAATACATCGACAATTTCTTCCTTTTTCATCCATTTTCGTTTCTCCACCGCTTCTCTTTCAATGAGCGGAATCATGGCGTATCCTCCGCCAAAGGTTACCGGTCCAATTTTAAAAAAGGTAATAAAAATTTGAAGAAGCAGCTTCCAGCTTTTCACTATCACTTTTCCTCCTTCATCAACGAAACCCTACTTATATGTTAACAAGCAAATCTTCCTTCGTATATTGCAAAAAGCTGATATGATATAACATAACGTTATATAGGAGGTTGTTCATGAATATCGATCATTTAAAAACATTTTGTCTCATCGTTGAAGAAGGAAGCATTACCGCCGCGGCGAAGTTAAGTTTTCTCTCCCAACCAGCGGTCACGAGACAACTGCATCAATTAGAAAGTTATTATGGCACGCTCTTGTTTGAACGGGCAAAAGGAAAGCTAAAAATTACAAAAACCGGAGAAATGTTATATCCAATTGCCAAATCAATTGTGAAAGATTTCCAACTCTCAAAAGAAATCATTCAACAAGCAAAAAACAGCTACAATCAAGTGTTAAATGTCGGGGCTTCTTTTACGATTGGCGAATTTTTACTACCGAAAATGTTAGGAGATTTTAAAAATTTGTATCCGGAAACAAATGTGACGCTCACGATAAAAAATACTCCCGGCATTTTAGAAGATTTATCCGAAGATGTGATCGATATTGCGTTAGTCGAAGGACATGTAGAAGATGGTGAATTTTCCGTCGAGAAATTTTCCGACGATTACTTAATATTAGTATGTCCACCAAATCACCCGTGGGACGGAGAAATTCCCGTCGAAGCGCTAAAAACAGAAAGAATGATCTGGAGAGAACCGCATTCAGGAACCCGTCATATTGTCGAAAACTTTCTTAAAGAAAATGGCATTTTACACGAAATCGAAAGTTACATGGTTCTTGGAAGTATGCAAGCAATAAAAAGTGCAGTGGAAGCAGGACTGGGCATTAGTATCATGCCGAAATTAGTAGTAAAAAGAGAATTAGAACTCGGGTTAATAAAAAAAGTGGACATGAAAGGAGTGCATTTAACGAGAAGTTTATGGATGGTGCGAAAAAATCAACGGTTTCAAAAAGAAGCCTTACAACAATTTGTCACGCTAATTCATGAGAAATATACAGAAAATCAGGATACATAATGATCGCATAAGGTAAAAAGGACTGGAGACAATAAAAACAACAATCCTTTCTTAATGATGGAGAAAAGGTGAGGAAATGGAAGTCATCAGTCTTCTCAAAAAAGGAAATAAGTCATCTGCTGCAGCGGCAATCGGGAACACGATACTCGCAATCGTAAAGGGAATCGCTGCTTTTCTTAGCGGGAGCGGAACGATGTTTGCAACGACCCTTCATTCCCTTGCCGACGCGACAAATCAAGGGTTTGTTTTCTTCGGGAGCGCCCTTGCAGAAAAAGAACCAACAAAACGATTTCCTGCTGGATTCGGACGAGTTGTCAACTTGTTTGTCCTCGTTGCTGTCATGATTATATCCGTGATGGCGTACGAGTCCATTATATCCGGTTGGGATCTTATCCGCAATCCGGAGCCATCTTCGAATTTTTGGCTGAATGTATTGATTCTTTTTGTTGCCATCTGTGTGGATGGATTTGTTTTAATCAAAGCAATGAAAGAGATTAAACGAGAAACGGATTCTGACGCAACTGGATTACAAGTGGCTTGGGATGCTTACCGTAACGTGAAATACGCCGCTCCTCCCACACGCCTCGTCTTTTATGAAGATAATATTGCGACATTTGGCACGATGCTTGCCCTCCTTTTCGTCATATTAGCCCATTTTACGGGACTATATTTTTTAGATGGATTAGGCTCTCTTTTTATCGGTATTCTCCTTCTTATCATCGCATTGAAAATCGGATATGAAAATACGATGGGACTCATTGGAGTCGCTGCTCCAAAGCAAGTGGAAAATCGCATTGCCAAACATATATTAAACCACCCCGATGTAGTTGATATTAAAAAGATGCGTATCATTCAGGAAGGAAGACTATATCACGTAGAAAGTTATATCGAATTAAGAAAAGGATTAACGCTTGACGAAGCAGATGATATTAAAGATGAATTGCAAGCGTACATTTTGGAAGATAAAGACGTTGGGGATGCCACCATCGGTCTTTATGAAACGGACGATGAACAAGATTGGCGTTTAGAAGAAAAATGAAAAAAGAAGCTGAGACATAACTAGCCAAAAAAGAATGGTTCCAAGCACTAACATTTGTTTGGAACCATTTTTGTAAGGTTTTTTCCTTTTTTCTAATGGTTGGGTTACTATTTCTATCAGTTTCCCACCAGAAGCGCATACACAAGAAGTATAAATGAGCCTCCAATCACCCGAACGCTGATTCTATGTCTATTTCACCAGGTGATGTACGCGGATAGTAAGCAGGACGGCCGAATGCACCGCAAGCACCCAATCGAAGCTTCCCTGGAACTAACACGTCATGAGACCATTTGGTAGGAATTTTATGCGATATTTCGTCGCATGGATCTTTTATACGACACTTCATTGCATCGATTTCGTAATAAAAGGTCGTATGAAACATGTGCGACCTATTTTTATCCTAATTTCTTCCAATTTTAACTTTCATATGACCATTTGATCGGTGTTTGACAAAATGAAGCGTCGTATGAAACGTTTATGGGACGATTCATCTTCTTTTTTAACGCGTCATTCGTCGCATGAAACATAAAAACGCTCCGAATCACCTAAATATTTCCGATTTCACCCCTCTTACAACCACTCCTGTTCGGATTGTACGAAAAAAGTGTCGCATCACCAGTTCATACGACACTTTTTTCATCATTTTCATTTTTAAATGTTCTTTGTACACAAAAAAGAGAGACTCACCAAGTTTTTGGGCGATGACTGAAGTTTTGTCCCAGCCACTTGTAGTTTATTTAACGGCTATGTCTATCCCTAGTCCTTCTGCTACTCGACTGCCGTACTCTTCGTCTGCTTTATAAAAATGCTCAATTTGACGACGTTTAATTTCTTCTTTTTCAACGTCTTTCATGTGATGGACTATCGCTTGAATGAGTCGGTCTTTTTCCTCATCTGTCATTAGACGATATAAATCTCCTGCTTGCGTGAAATGATCATCATCAGGATAACGGATACTATCTGCTTCTCCACTCACTTCAAATGGACTTATTTTACTTTCTGCTGATTCAACCGGTCCTCCGTAACTATTTGGTTCATAGTTCATCGCACCGCCACCGTTACTATCTGTCCGCATCCATCCGTCTCGTTGGTAATGATGGACAGGCACTTTTGGTTGATTAATCGGAATGAGATTGTGGTTTGCCCCAACGCGATATCGATGAGCATCCGCATAAGCAAACAGGCGACCTTGCAACATTCTATCCGGTGACGCTTCAATCCCCGGCACAAAGTTACCCGGTGAAAATGTTGCTTGTTCTACTTCTGCAAAATAGTTTTCTGGATTGCGGTTCAGGACTAATTTTCCTACTTCAATCCGTGGGTAATCTTTTTGTGACAACACTTTTGTCACATCAAATGGATCCCATTTGTACGTCTTCGCATCTTCTATTGGCATGATTTGTACGTACAGCGTCCAAGAAGGATAGTCTCCATTTTCTATCGCATGAAACAAATCTTCTGTATGGTAATCCGGATTTTCTCCAGCAAGTTTTACTGCCAGAGCTTCATCTAACCCTTTCACTCCTTGATCACTAATAAAGTGATATTTCACCCAATGTGCTTCTCCTTCTTCATTTACCCATTTAAATGTATTGCTCCCATACCCGTTCATATGTCGAAAAGTAGCCGGAATCCCACGATCGCCATATAAATAAGTAACTTGGTGTAACGATTCAGGAGACAGTGAGAAGAAATCCCATACCATATTTGGATCTTTTAAGTGGGTTTTTGGATGTCTTTTTTGAGAATGAATAAAGTCTGGAAACTTGATCGCATCGCGCACAAAAAAGATTGGTGTATTATTTCCTACTAAATCGTAGTTTCCTTCATCGGTGTAAAACTTCACTGCAAAACCACGTGGGTCGCGAACAGTATCGGCAGAACCTAATTCCCCAGCAACTGTTGAAAAGCGAAGAAAAACCGGAGTTCTTTTTCCTACTTCGCTTAAAAAATCAGCTTTTGTATATTTAGAAACATCATTTGTTACTTCAAAATAACCATGTGCTCCTGCACCTTTCGCATGAACGACTCGTTCAGGAATCCGTTCACGATTAAAGTGGGCGAGCTTCTCTAACAAATGAACGTCTTGAATCAACGTCGGTCCTCTTTGACCGGCAGTAATAGCATGTTGGTTATCTCCAACCGGCATACCTGTACTTGTTGTTAATCGTTTATTATCACCCATGTCATCACCTCTAATAATAAGTATGATTAAATAATAACATATTTTAAATTAAAATCAATACTTATTTATAATAATTTTTAATATTAAATATTAGCATAAGTGAACTGAGACAAAGACACACCTCTCATGAAAGCCCTTATTTTACGTTTTATGACAATGTATAACCGGAACATTTACTGTTCCATCCAAATCTAAATAACGGATTGCTCAAAGATTTGTAAATGAGAAATTTTCATAATAATTGATAATTTTTATATCTAAGCGCTATTTTAATGAATGCAGGCGTTCGCCTTTCCCACATCATTTATCTTTTCATATAGATATACTGTCAATGGCCATTGAACAAATGAAAAAAAGGAGCGTTGTTACGAATGAGCAAAGGATACGGATACGGCGGTGGATTTGCGTTAATCGTCGTATTGTTTATTTTACTAATTATTGTTGGCGCCTCTTGGGGTGGATTTGGTTATTACTAAAACAACAAACTCCCACTAAAAAACTCCCAAAGGTTTATCCTTTGGGAGTTTTTTCATCGCAGTCTTTCTTTTTATTTATTATTATCTAATTTTTTATTCAGTTCCTCTTGTGCTTTGCGGATCGAAGCCATTTCTTGTTCTAATGTCTCCAATTTTTCTCTGATCGGTGTTAATGCTTCTCCAAGTAACCGTTGCAAACGTAGTGACTTTTCATTATCTTTGTACTCCATCATTTATTTCCTCCTTGTTCGTATTGTAGAAAAAAGCCATGACTAAAAAACATGTTCTATCATTGTATCGATATGAATTTCCGTTGTATTTAAAAGCGGGAGAGTGACATCTTGATCGTTTAAAATCATCGGAAGCTCTGTACATCCTAATATCAATCCATCAATATTTTCTTCTTCCATCATTGTATTAATAACACGAAGAAACGCTTCTTTTGTTTCTTGTTTCACGATACCATTTTCTAACTCTTCGACTATTTTTTCATGGATGAACATTTGGTCTTGCTCGTTTGGAACGATCACTTCTTTCTCGTTCGCTAAAAAAGGCTTTTTAAAAAAATCGTGCTCCATCGTGAATTTCGTACCGAGAAGCCCGACTTTTTTCATCCCTTGTTCTACGGCCTTTTCATAAGTTGCTTCCACGATGCTAATCATCGGAACATTTACTTTATTTTGGACGTCAGCAAAGACAATATGAGGGGTGTTCGCGGAAATGACAACAACGTCTGCACCAATTTCCTCCAACTTCTGTGCCGCCTGTCCTACATAATCAATTAAATCAGTCATTTTGTTTTCGTCGATAAAGCGAAAAATATTGTACATATTAATGCTGTTAATAAATAGTTCAGGGAGTACTTTATTGCTGTTCATTTTGTTTTGAAATTTTTTAATAAACGTTTGATAATACTCAACGGTTGATTCCGGTCCTAGTCCGCCGATAATACCGACTCGTTTCATCAATTGCCTCTCCTCTCCAAGATTTTAAAATGTATTTTATATACATATTATCTCATAACATTAATCTCTTTGAAAGGTCTGTTATGCAAAAAAGAGATGCTCCCAAATGTGAGAACATCTCCAACTGTCAATACCCGGATTCTTCCGATGTATAATTATCAAGCATCTGAAAATGGTGTTGTTGTAACGGTTTTTCAGCTGGCCCTTCCACTACTTCCCCTTTATAAGTAAAACGTGAACCATGACATGGACAATCCCACGTCCGATCTCCACTGTTCCACTCTACTTCACAACCGACATGGGTACAGGTCGTATCTACTACAAATAATTCTCCCGTTTCATCTCGATATGCACCTTTTCTCTGTCCATCAACCGTAATAATTGCTCCTTCTCCAGGTTGAATATCTTTCACTTTCGTTTTTGGAAATTGTAATTTTCCTTTCATGAAATGTTTCATGAAATCAATATTTTCCCGTAAGAAATTTTTTAAGCTAGGATCAGCATAAAAACGAGACGGTTGGTACAGTGATTCATAGGGAGAACTTGCGCCAAGAACAATACGACTCATCAATTGGGCAGCGGCCGTTCCATTGGTCATTCCCCATTTGCGAAAACCTGTCGCAACCAAAATGTTCGGATTGTTTTCTGTAATCGGTCCAATATAAGGAAGTTTATCCAAAGTCGTTAAATCTTGAGCTGACCAACGATACGGGATGTTTTCTACCGTAAATAAGTCGTGCGCAAATTTTTCAATCGCGCGGTAATGATTCATCACATCGGTTCCTTGTCCTGTTTTGTGACTTTCTCCTCCGACAAGTACCATTTCTTTTCCATCAACGATGATAGAACGGAGGGAACGATTCGGTTGATCAGCGCTTAAATACATCCCACCAGGATATGTTTCTTTTGTTTCCGCCACCAATGCATATGAGCGATCGGCATACATACGAGCAGAATACAGCCCCATCCCTTCATAAAAAGGAAAATGAGAACAGATCAGCACCTGTTTTCCTTTTACTCGGTATCCATCCCGGGTATGAACAATCATTCGATCTTCTTTTTCTATATTCACTGCCACTGTCTCTTCATATATAAGTCCGCCGTTGTTTTTCGTTTCTTCGACTAATACTCGTAAATATTTTAGCGGATGAAATTGCGCTTCTTGTCTCATGACGAGCGCTTTTGTGACGGGAATCGAAAAGGGAATATCATCCACTAATTCCCCTGGAATGTTTAATTTTTGATACGCTTCATACTCTTTCTGAAGTTTACGCGCGTATTCGTCCGTTGTTGCATATAAATAAGCATCTTCAACTTGGTAATCACAAGAAATCCCTAACGAATCAATCGTCTTCTTTATAAAATTCCCTGCTTCTGTCACTGCTTCATAGTATAGGCGAGCATTCGTCTGACCGAAATATTGGATGTACTCATCGTAAATCAACCCATGTTGCGCGGTGATTTTTGCGGTAGTGTGCCCTGTCGTTCCATTTAACAGGCGACTTGCTTCTAACAAAGCAACTTTTACGCCATCTTTTGTAAGTAAATACGCTGCAGTAATTCCGGTGATTCCTCCTCCGACAATCACAACATCTACTTCCATATCTTCCTGTAACGAAGAAAAGGACGAAAGATCAATATCTTCCCTCCAAAAAGACTGTGATGATTCCGGTAAAGATTCGCTCACATTGTCCACCTTCCTTCTCTACGATTCCAACTGTACGCTTAACATAACCGCGTCTACACGAATCTATACCTTTTCAAAAAGAAAAAGCCAGCAAATGCTGACTTTCTATTCTTCATACACTTTTATATGATTGTAAAAAGTATCTCGCTCTACTGGAATACGGTTCGCGTTTTGAATTAAATGGATTAATTCTTTGCGCGTCATTCCTTTTGGTGATAGTGCTCCCGCTGAGTGACTGATTCGCTCTTCTAAAATCGTTCCGTGTACGTCAGACGCTCCGAAGTGTAACGCCATTTGCGTCAGCTGTGTTCCTAATGTAATGAAGTATGCTTTAATGTGCGGGAAGTTATCAAGCATGAGACGGCTGATCGCAATCGTTTTTAAGTCTTCCACGGCTGTTGTGCGTTGATATACTTTGGCTTTTGCTTTCTTCGGTTGTACTGCAAGAGGGATAAATACTAAGTACCCGTTTGTCTCGTCTTGTAATTCACGGAGGTAGACCATATGTTGCAGGCGCTCTTCCAATGTTTCAATCGATCCATACAACATCGTTGCGTGGGTTTTAATCCCAAGGGAATGAGCGGTACGGTGCACTTCTAACCATTGATCCGTCGTCGCTTTATTCACACTCATTTTCTTCCGATAACGTTCTGATAAAATTTCCGCTCCACCGCCAGTTAAAGAAGAAAGACCTGCGTCTCGAAGCTCTTTTAACACTTCTTCATAACTGAGTCCGCTAATTCTTGAGAAAAATTCAATCTCCGCACCGGTGTATGCTTTAATCGTCACATCGGGAAAATGTTCTTTCAATGTGCGAATCGATTCTACAAAATAGTCAAATGGCACTTCCGGGTTGTGTCCCCCAGTAATATGAAATTCCCGCACTCCCGGTGTGATTCTTTCTTTCACTTGTTCCACCATTTCTAAAGGGGAATATGTATACGCCCCTTCTTCCCCCGGTTTTCTTTTGAAATGACAAAAAGCACAGGTAGCTTCACAAACATTTGTAAAGTATAAACTCATATTTTCAATAAAATAAACGTTTCTTCCATTCTTTTTTAAATTCACTTCATTTGCCAATTGACCAATCGTAAGCAAATCATCAGACTCATATAAAAACAAACCATCATCTATCGACAACCGTTCCCCATGCGCTACTTTTTCTTTAATTTCATTCATGCGTGCGGTAGCACTGTTTTGGATTAACAAAAAAAACCCTCCCTTTTTCAACTAAGGAAACTAACATTCTACTTCATTAAGAATAACATATTTATAGAATAAATGGTTATGAAGACAGTTCGCTTTAAATTTTTCAACCTTAGCTTTTTCCACATGAAAGTATGTATTTGGGTAAAAACGAAAAAAGAGAGCTGCTACACTCTCTTTTTTCTGCGAACGTATGCTTATTAATGTTGAATAAACCGCATGGAATGTTCTATATGGTTGTCTTGATTCGTATTCCGCCAACGAATAAATTCAAATACACTTTTACAGTCATGACAGTAAAACTGGCGAACAAGTTGGGCTGTCCCGTACGGAGAATACAAGCTCACATGGTCAGAGTCACAAAAGGAACAAATGATTTTATCTTTGTCATCCACTGGCAACAACACCTTTTTGTTTCAAGCGTTGTACTCTGCTTTGGAACCGTTCTAACAAGTTTTCATTTCCTAAATATTCTTTCAGCTCACTTGCAGATTGTTGCACTTCTTGAAACCATTGTTCCACTTCACTCACGCAATCATTTAAATCTTGCGAAAATTTCTTCGGAACATGACCTTCATCATTCAATAATTTCATCGCCCAGCTTTCGGAGAACAAGCAATGTTCTTTATGCTCGAGATATAATTTATTCAGACGGGATTGAATGTCCGAATGACCGCTTTTCATCATCGCGTCAAACAAAATGTCAATGGCGACGTTCGTTGTGAAAAATCCCGCGATTAATTTGACCAAGCTATTAATTTCTCTTACTTCTCGAAAAGACTTTCCCGTCTCCTCTTTAATGTCTGGCTTTCTTCCTTCCTTTCCTTCTAAATCAAACACCCAGTGATATAACAGTCTCGCGTGACCTAACTCTCCTTGTGCCATCGCAACGGCAGATAAAATCGATTCCACATCCGCTCCGCTAAAACCGACTTCTACTAATCTGTCCCCTAACACATACTTATTATCAGCAATCGTTTCCACAATATTGATAAACTGATCTTTACTCATTACACTTTCGCTCCTTTTACACGAGTTTCGTAGTTCATGACACTCTCTGAGAGCGCAACTCTTAGAAAATCTTCCTTATTGACAACAAACATCTCGTACCAATCTTCTTCGTCATACGTATAATTTGCATACACTTTTGCCAAATTGTCTGAGTCCGCATCGACAGATCCGATGAACATCAAATCGTCTCCACGCTTCGCTCTTGTGAAAACATAATATTCTTTTTCTTCTTTATGCATCCTTTCTCATCCTCCATTTCTTCATTGAAATCCATTGTTTCGTCTATTAACTAACTTTATTTCGAAGCGCCTCTAACTCTTCATAACCTTTTGTTAATCTATTCACAAATTCCTCGTTTTGTGGTCCTCTCTTCTTAAAGCGTTTAATCACATTTTCCCACGTATCCGGCTTGTCAAAGTGCCACTTTTTATTTTCTACGTCAAACTCACAAGGGAAAGGAACGTCTAACACATACTTTTCTTGTTCCTCATCATAGTGCGCTGGAACTTTTACGCCGATTTTTTCACAAAACGGAACTGCGGTAGATAACCATACTTGTCTTAGCTCGTCATTCGTTTTCCCTTTCAAGCTATATTCAAGCTGTGCTGAGCGACTTTTGAGATTATCAGCCACTCCGAAGAATTCTAATGCCATTAAAAACATCCAGTCCACTGCTTCTTGGACTTGTTTCGCTGTTTCCGGATTTTTCATTGCATTTCTCATGATGACTTCCCCGTTACGCAAATGGAACAATTCTTCCTTGTCTACTTTCACTAATGCTCTTTTCCAAGGTCCATATGTTGTATGTTGAAAAGCATCTCCCAATAACGTGTAACCAGCGCGATCAAAAAAGGCATTAAATACTCCTAACTCAATCCAGTTATCCAATTTAAAATCAAAAGCATACGGGTTTTTCCATTGATGGGGTTCTCTTTTAAACATCAACGATTCAATGTCTTCTCCTAAATCTTTTAACAAACGCCACGCAATGTGGGCATGCCCAATTTCATCTTGCATCACAGCAAGCGCGGTAATTTTTAAGTTCAAGCTTGGTGCTTGATCATAAACCGTTAGTAGCGGTGGTACACTTAACAATTCAGTATCCGCCACAATCGTCAATGTTTGTTTTAACGCTTCAAAATATTCATCATTCATATCTTCCTTCTTTTCGACAATGAAACCTTTTTCAATTTTCTTCAACAATTCTTCTCTGTCCATAAAAAATACATCCTTTCTAATCATTGTGTTTTTTAAACCTTCGCTTATATAACGTAATATAATATCCCTCAGGATGAATGTCAATGGTTTTTGTTAAAATTCAGACATTTTACTATAAACATAGTAAATACATCACTTCAATATTTTGATCATTTATGTGTAAAATCATTGTTTTGTTATGTTTTTTTGTCTTTCGTTAAATATAAAAGCTAATATCATCCCTCTTGCTTTTTTCTTTCTCATGTAATACACTATTTAAAAAGTTATTTCATACTATTCTTATATGTTTTATTTTATCTATCATGAAAGAGAGGTTTCGACGATGACTACACCTATCGTCTCTTTCCAACACGTGTCAAAAAAATTCCAAGATAAATTAGTATTAAACGATATCACTTTTACGATTGAAGAGGGAGAGTTTATTTCTATCTTAGGGAAAAGCGGTTGCGGAAAAAGTACCCTCCTTAATCTGATTGGCGGCTTTGAAGAGCCGTCTTCAGGAAAAGCTCTGCTTCACAATCAACCGATCCGCACAGGAAGAAATTGCATCATGCTCTTTCAAGAATACGGACTGCTTCCGTGGAGATCGGTAATAAAAAATGTAGAGCTCGGTTTAGAATCGTTACAACTTTCACAGGAAGAGAAAAGAGAACGGTCCAATTTTTACGTCCAACTCGTCGGATTAGAAGAAAATAAATATCAATTCCCTCACCAATTGTCGGGCGGAATGAAGCAACGGGTAGCCATTGCTCGCGCTCTCGTAATGCAACCGGAAATATTGTTAATGGATGAACCTTTTGCCGCGCTTGATACGTTTAATCGCTACTATCTTCAAGATGAATTGCTGCGTATCCAAGAGAGGGAAAAAACAACAATCGTGCTTGTCACCCATGATATTGATGAAGCAATTTATTTATCAGATCGGATTTTCATTATGAACTCGGGCCCCGGTCATTTGCAAAGGGAGCTAGATATCACTCTCGCAAAACCGAGAGATCGAAGTAGTAGTGATTTTCAGTATTTTCGTAAAACGATTTTTGAACACTTTCACTTTGACCACCCTGAACAACCGATTGAATACAATATTTAGCTTCATCCGTTATAGAAAGGAGTACCATCATGTCTTCCCTTCGCAAAAAAGTGTTTCTTTACTTGCTCATTCCATGTCTTCTGCTTACTCCTGCATGTAGTTTTGGAACCGCAGCGGAGGAAAAAGAAACGTTAAAAATTGGTTATTTACCAATCACCCATGCTGCCCCGTTATATATCGCAAAAGAACTAGAAGAAGAATTACTTCACGGCGTGGAAGTTGAACTCATTCGTTTCGGTACGTGGATTGATCTCATGGATGCGCTCCAAGCCGGTCGTATTGACGGGGCTTCGGTTTTAATTGAACTGGCGATGAAATCTCGGGAAAAAGGCATCGACTTAAAAGCAGTCGCGCTCGGTCATAAAGACGGAAATGCTATCGTTGTCTCCCACGATGTCCATGAAACAGAAGACTTGCAAGGACAAACGGTGGCAATCCCACATACGCTCTCATCCCACAACATTTTGTTGTATGACATGTTAAAAAAAGATGGCCTCAGCTATCAGGACGTCAATATTGTTGAAATGCCACCTCCGGAAATGCCGTCTTCTTTAGCAGCAGGTACCATCGCGAGTTACATTGTAGCAGAACCGTTTGGCGCCATTGGCGTGACCCTTGATCAAGGGAAAGTCCTTTATCAGTCGGAAGAAATTTGGCCTCATTCTTTATGCTGCGCTCTCGTTTTGCGCAATGATGTCATCGAAGCGCATCCTGAGCTGGTGCAATCATTCATCAACGGATATGTGAAAGCGGGAGAGCTTGCGGAAGAAGAAGAGCACGTCCATTCCATCCACCATGAATATTTAAATGTGGAAGAGGAAGCCCTCGCTCTTTCGCTTGAGTGGATTTCTTATGAAGATTTTCGCATTGAAGAAAAAGATTATGATGTATTAGTTGATTCTTTACTTGAAATGGAGCTTATGGATGAACCCCCTCTTTACGAAGATTTCGTCGATTTAACGTTTTTGGAGGAGGCATTAGCACAATGACAATCATCAAAACGAACAAAACCGTCCAAGTAATCATTTCCGCCTTATTATTTATTACGGTTTGGCAACTGATGATATGGGTGGGTGGTTACGAAGAAGCACTCCTTCCATCTCCTTTCACAGTAGCAAATAGTTTATGGGAACTACTCATCACAGGAGAATTGCTCACCCATTTACAAGTAAGCTTTTTTCGTTTCCTTGCCGGTTATTTGGTAGCGGTTTTGCTTGCGGTCACCCTCGGTCTTTTTCTCGGTCGCTCGCCACTTGTATGGGCGATTCTTGACCCGATTGTGCAAGTGATTCGACCAGTGGCACCGATTGCTTGGACGCCATTTATCGTTCTCTGGTTTGGCATTGGTAGTATCCCTGCAATGATCATTATCTTTATTGCCGCTTTCTTTCCGGTGTTGTTATCAACGGTGTCTGCCGTGAGAAAAGTGGACCCGATTTATTTAAAAGTTGCTGAAAACTTAGAAGTAAAAGGTTCGTCTCTTTTGTTTAAAATTATTTTTCCAGCCGCCTTCCCATCTATTGCGAACGGCCTTCATATGGCCCTTGGTACCGCTTGGATTTTCCTCGTAGCAGGAGAAATGGTTGGCGCACAATCTGGACTTGGATACTTTATTATTGATTCGCGAAACGCATTAGATTTAGACCACGTACTTGCAGGTATTTTAGTAATCGGACTAACGGGACTTCTCCTTGACCGAGGAATTCGCTTATTTGAACGATGGGTAGAAAAACAATGGGGCATTGAATCAAAATAGATGGTTGATTTTTTACTCCCAATATCATAGTATATTGATAAGAATTTAATTTCATTCTATTTTTATATGAATTAAGGAGGAATTATCGGTGGGATTATTTTTAATAGAAACAAAGTTAACTGAGAAATTGGAGAAAACGGATGTTCAAACAAAGGTAGAAAAGCTAGAGCAATCATTAGAAGAAGCAAATTTGATTGAAGTACAAGTGGCAAAAGATTTTTCCCGTACTTTCTTCATTTTTGAAACCGACAACGAAGAAAAAGTATCAAATTTATTGAAAGAGCAACAATTTGAAGTGGACCTTGTAAAACCAGTGCGAATTGTTGGGCAAGATCTTGAAGAAGCGAAAAAGAAAGCGCAAAACGCGAACTACTTAGTGGAGTGGAATTTACCGGAAGATTTAACAATGGAACAATATTTAGAGCGGAAAAAGAAAAATTCTGTCCATTATGCGGAAGTTCCAGAAGTATCTTTTGAGCGGACGTACGTCTGTGAAGATATGTCTAAATGTCTCTGTTTCTATGACGCGCCGGATGAAGATGCAGTAAAAAGAGCACGCGAAGCTGTGAAAACACCAATTGATTCGATTACAGAAATTTCTTCCAAGTAAAATATGAAAAGAAAGGAGAGAAACGTCCTATGTTAAAAGAAATTTCTCCCAAACATCGTGCCGTTTCTTATATTCAAAAAGAGTTAAAACCACTCGTTCGCTCCATTGATATGAAACATTACTATCCAGCGTCATTTCTGAAAGGATTAGGAGAAAGGGGTTTTTTCTCGTCCGGAGATCTTTCTTACGAGGACGTTTTTCTCCGTGAAAGTCAACTTGTGGAAGACGTCTCTAGAGTATGTATGACGACAGGGTTTTTAGTTTGGTGCCATTTAGCTGCACTTACTTACGCACGACATACAACAAATGAGCATATCCGGAAGGAATTATTACCGAGGTTAGAAAGTGGAGAAATTCTTGGTGCCACCGGCCTATCCAATCCAATGAAATTTTACGGAAAGTTAGAGAAGCTTCATTTACATGCGGAACGAGTAGCGGAAGGATACGTCGTGTCTGGTTGTTTACCGGCCGTGTCGAATGTACAAAAAAACGGTGAGCATTACTTCGGCTTCGTCGCCCACACTGACACCGGCAACCGCATCATGGCCTTTGCTCCGTGCAACTCGACAGGATTAACGATGAAAGAAAAGAGGGATTACCTCGGGTTAAACGGAAGCGCGACGTTCGTTTGTCAGTTTGAAGCGGTTTTTATTCCCGATCAATATGTCATTAGCGAAGATGCGGATGCATTCGTGTCACGAATCCGTCCTTTCTTCCTTCTCTATCAAATTCCGATTGGACTTGGCGTCGTCCGAGCAACGATTGAATCTATTCACCGGGCAAAAAAGAAACAAACTGGAGTCAATGCATACTTACCAGTACAAGCAGAAGATATTGAACAACAATATAATAAGACAAAAGCTTCTTTCCAAACGTTCCTTCAGTCATCTGAATTAGACTGGAAAGGAATTGCTAAAACGAAACTTGAAACGGCATATTTAACGTTACAAGGGACACAAACAGAGATGCTCCATAACGGAGGAGCCGCCTATTTAATGAAAAGTGACCCATCGAGACGGTTACGCGAAGCTTACTTTTACGCAAATTTAACTCCAACAATTAAACATTTAGAAAAAATAACGCATTAAATCTTTGGGCTATCCCATCAGTGAAATGACTGAAGGAATAGCCCTTTTTCTTTTATGCCATGAGACCATTCAGGATAGCTTTCATGAAAAAATACGTCCCATCAACCTTTTTATACGACCACAAAAGTTCTTTCTCATTGTAAAACAAGTCGCATGAAACCATTTTTGCGCTAGATTTTTCCTAATATTTTCCTTTTCTAGCACTCATATGACCCTTTCACACCTATTTTTTTAAAAGTGTCGTATAAACCGTTCATGGAACGCTTTTTCTCTTTATTACACCGAAATTGGTCTCATTACCATTGAAAATGCTTCAAAAATCATAATTACTTCCAATTTTAGATCTTATAAGACTTCTACAAGAGAAACTCGCGCTAAAAAGGAGCTGTCCAAAAAGCATGACTGGTGACTTTTTGGACATTTTTTGTTACGCTTCACCAAAAATTGCTTCTGGAAACGCCTCTTGGCCGAATCATGGCATGTTTCCAACACCAAATTGTTGATGGAAGTAAGTCATGGATAGTCATGCCATCGTTTCATATAAAAATAGCGAATGGAAGCAAGTCATGGATCGCTCATGCCACCGTTTCATTCAAAAATAGTTTGTGGAAACAAGCTATGAATGGATCATGGCACCGTTTCAATCCAAACACCATTGTGAAAGCAATCCATGTACGATGAATGGCACCGTTTCAGCGCTAAATGATTGTTGAAAGGAAATCTCGATTTATTTTTCAGGACTTATTAGACAGCCTCTTATTCCTTTCCCTTATGGAAAAATTCGTCTCCACCTTTTATCGTAATTTTTCCAAATCAAAGTGTGGTACGATTCCTTCGTCTTTCGCTCGTCCAAGGAGCACTTCGATGGCTTTATATCCTTCTTCTCCTAAATTGGCGGTATATTCATTGACGTACAATTCAATGTGAGACTGGGCAACATTCGGAGACATTTCTTGCGCGTGCTCCATCACATAATCACGGGAAGCTTCAGGATGCTTCCACGCATACTCTACCGAAGCCCGAATCCACTTTGCGATTTCCTCATGATGAAGATCTCTACGTGCAATGATCGCACCTAGGGGAATCGGATGCCCTGTATCTTTTTCCCACCATTCTCCCAAGTCTTCAATTAAATGAAGTCCGTACTCTGGATAAGTAAAACGAGCTTCATGTATGACGAGTCCGGCATCCACCTCTCCTTTTTCTACCGCTGGCATAATTTCGTGGAAAGGCATGATGCGAATTTCTCCTACTCCGTCCGGGACATGTTTTGCAACCCAGAGCCGAAACAACAAATACGCAGTCGAGCGATCACTTGGAACTGCCACGACTTTCCCCGTTACATCTTCTGGGCGTCCTTCCTTTTCTTTTTGTAACACGAGAGGACCACACCCGCGACCGAGCGCACCGCCACATGGAAGTAAGCGGTAATCATCTAACACCCAAGGTAGTGCCGCATAAGACACTTTCATTATTTCCGGTCCTTCTCGGTTTGCCGCCCAATAGTTCGTTTGATCAATATCCGCATAGGTGACATGAAACTTTGGTGTATTCGGAATCAATCCATGTACTAACGCATGAAAAACAAAAGTATCATTTGGACAAGGGGAATAAGCAATATTCATGAAAAAACCTCCACAAGAGCTGGCGCCGCTTGTTCTAACAGTGCGAGCGCTTCTTTTATTTTCCATTTTTCTCTATCTCTCGGTCCGACGACATTCGAAATGCTACGCCATTCAAAAGCCGGTACATTGTAAAGACGGGCGGCAGCAAGCACGCCGTACCCTTCCATTGCTTCTGCCTTCGCCGTAGGAAACCTTACTTTGAGAAGCTTCGCGCGAGATGCTGTTCCAGTCACTGTGGTCGTTGTTAAAATGGCACCTTCCGTGACGTCTAGTCTTAATTTTTCCAATGAGCGGACCGATCTTTCCACTACTGTTTGATCACAAGCTAAACGAGATACTCCTAAATCAAGTTCTTCTAATGAAAGAAAACCTTTTTCCGATTCCGCTCCGAGGTCCGCTGCAATGATCTCATTGGCAACGACAAACGATCCAACCGGAGCTTCTTCTACAAAACCCCCGGCGATACCGACGTTTACAACCGCTTGATATGTATGTTGGGAGAGTGCCACCGCGGTATTTGCTGCCATTTGCGCAATACCTACTCCACCAACGATGACTTCTATCGCACTATTTTTTGGCAACCCGCGCACCACTGCCTCTTTTTCCGCCTCTACCGCTGTTACCACCAGTGTAGCCATTGAAGTGATTTCCACCACCTTTCCTTTTATCATACCATGTCCCTCTGTGAACTACTCGTCATTGAAATGACGAGCTTCCAGTTCTACGCCACGAACTGTTGTCCGTTAAACGTATACACTGTCGGTGTGTCCAACACCACTACTGATTGAGATAGGGAGTCTATCTCTTTCAGATACTTTTTGCCGATGTTCATTGCACCGTTAACATCGGCATTGAGGGTAGCATGACAGTCTTTGCATATATACAATCCAC